>JBHIWE010000292.1:0-4953 GCA_041987645.1 Acidovorax sp.
GCGCCGACAATGCCGCGGCACCGAGCCGCCCCACGTCGCCACACGCCGCCCATGACCGCTACCCCGCCCTCTGCCCCGCTGACGGAGCCCGAACTCGACCGCCTCCACGACACCCTGGAGGCCGGGCACGCATCCATGAACCTGGAGTCGATGGACGGCTACTTCACGGCGTTGATCTGCGGGCCAGTGTTCGTCTCGCCCAGCCAGGCGCTGCAGCAGGTGCTGGGTGAAGACTTCGTCTTCGAGGGCAACGAGCAAGCCACCGACTGCCTGGGCCTGATGATGCGGCACTGGAACTGGATCGCTGCGGAACTGCAGCGCACCCTGGTCGAGCCGCACGTCTACCTGCCGATCCTCCTGGAAGACGACACCGGCGTGGCGCGCGGCAATGACTGGGCCCACGGCTTCATGCGCGGCGTGCAGGCGCATCCCGGCAGCTGGAGCGACTTGCTCAACAGCGAGGACGAAGGCGGGGCCCTGGTGCCGATGATGATGCTCGTGCATGAGCATGACCCGGACCCCGAGATGCGACCGCCGAGCATGGACAGCAAGAAGCGCGAAGAGGTCATCACGATGATGATCGCCGGCGCGACCCGCTGCTATGGCTACTACGAGGCTGCTCGGCGTGTCGGCGCCTTGATCCAGGCACCGATCCGGCGTACCGCCAAAGTCGGGCGCAATGAGCCTTGCCCATGCGGTAGTGGTCGCAAGTACAAGCACTGCTGCGCGCTGAACCTGCACTGAACCGAGCCATGAGCAAAGACGACTTCCCTCTGGCGGCCAACGGCCCGGCCTACACCGCGAGACAGGAGCGAGACGGTGTGCCGCTGCGCTACGTGGGAGAGAAGCTGGGGCACGCGATTGAGGAACTGCATCGACACGGCTGCCGCCATCCGGACCAGCGGCAAGACTTGTTCGCGTCAATGCACTACCTTCTGGTGGCCTACCTGGGCCTGCACAACATGTTGGCCAAGGCCAATGATCGCTCGCTGGTGGGCCGCCTCCTGGAAGCCACCGACGCCGAACTCAGGGCATGGCTGGCACTGGTCGAGCGCGAAGGCGATGTCGCTGGCCTCGCTGACCTGGATCGCACCTGACCGGTGGCACCGGCGCGGTCAAGAGGGCCGCGGGCCCACGCTTACAGTAGTCCCTAGGCTCGCCACACTCTAGACCAGTCAAGCCGGCCTCCACGGCAAGCTTCTCCAGCAGCTCACGGCCGGAGTCATTGACGTACAGGCGCGTTGACGCGGTCAATGGATCCTTGAAGACCGCCGGCTCGCGCGGCACGTTGAGGTCATAGAACACCTCGGTCGTGATCGCGCCGGTGGCGTCCTTCTCCGAGCGCCCGACATCCACGCACTTCACGAGGTTGGTGATGTTGTAGAAGTACCGGAACTCGGCGCCCCCTGCGGTCTGAACACGCAGCAGTTGCCCAAAGCGGCCCAGAAACTCACCGAGGGCGTCGACAGCGCGCTGGCTCAGGACCAGCGCTCCAGCGCCTGGTGTCGCGACATCAGCCACGGGACGCCTCTTCTTGGTAAGCGGGCGGTGAACACACCTTGACGGTTGCCGCCCAGTGATCGGTACAGATTCCCAGCCCCTGACACCGGGGATGGGAATCAGCGTCCAGCGGCGAAGAGGCTTCAGCGCGGCGACCAGCGGTGCGGCAGCAGCTCGTCGATCCGGCTGGCCGCGTGAGTTGGCAAGCGATCCAGCACGTCCTTGAAGTAGGCGTACGGGTCGTGCCCATTGATGCGTGCCGAGTGCAGCAGGCTCATGATGGCGGCGGCGCGCTTGCCCGCCCGCAGGCTGCCGGCGAAGAGCCAATTCGATCTGCCGACGGCAATTGGGCGGATTTGGTTCTCGACCCAATTGTTCGAGATCGGCACGTCGCCGTCGTTCACGAAGTGCGTGAGTTCCTTCCAGCGCTTCAAGCTGTAGTCGATGGCCTTGATGGTGGCGGAGCCGGGCGGCACCAGCTGTCGTTGCCCGAGCAGCCATCGGTAGAAGACCGCGAGGACCCGTCGTGACTTGCGTTGCCGGATCCGCCGTCGCTCGTCACTGGTGAACTGCTCGGCTTGGCGCTCGATGCGGAACAGGGCTTGGTAGAAGCGCAGCGCCTGCTCGCCGACCTTGCTACCGTGGTTGGCCCACAGCTCGTGGAACTTGCGTCGGCTGTGCGCCATGCATTGAGCGGACGTCACGCCCTTGTCGACACAGGCCGAGTAGCCACTGAACCCGTCGGTGACCAGCGTGCCCTTCCAAGCGTTGGGCGTCTCCAGTCGAAGGAAGTCGCGCACGTTATCGCCGCTGCGGGTCTCGCTGAACTCAAACACCACGGCCTTGATCGGGTTGGTGCTGGGCGTGCAGTACGACCAGATGTAGGCCTTGTGGGTCTTGCCGTTGCCCGGCTTGAGCATGGCCACCGGCGTCTCGTCGGCGTGCAGCACCATGTGGCGCCTGAGCTCGTCGGCCAAGGCCTGCACCAGCGGCTGCAACTGCGCGCCGCAGGCGCCCACCCACTCCGCCAGCGTCGAGCGCGCGATCACGTGGCCGGCGCGCGCGAAGACAGCCTCCTGCCGGTACAGGGGCAAGTGGTCCATGAACTTGGCCACGAGCACGTGGGCCAGCAGACCTGTCGTCGGGATGCCCTTGTCGATCACGTGGGCCGGCACCGGTGCCTGCACGATGCGCTCGCAGCACTTGCACACCCACTTGCCGCGCACATGGCGCTCGACCGTGAACACGCCGGGCTGGTAGTCCAGCTTCTCGGCCACGTCCTCGCCGATGCGCTGCATGGCTTGGCCGCAGCCGCAACCGGTGTCTGTCGGCTCGTGCGGCACGTCACGACGCGGCAGGTGGGCGGGCAGCTGGGTGCGCTTAGGGCTTTGCTTCTCGTCCTCGTCCTTCTTGTCGCTCTTCTTGCGATGGCGCTGCAGCTCGCCGTCGAGCTCATGGATGTCGGTGTCCAGCGTCTCCTCCAGCAGGCTCCGCTGCTCGGGCGAGAGGGTGCTGGCGAAGCGCTCGCTGGTGGCGGCGAACTTCATCCGCTTGAGGATCGCCATCTCATGCGTGAGCTTGTCGATGAGCGCCTGCTTGAAGGCGATCTCGTGGTCACGCTGCTGGACCTGCGCGAGCAGCGACTGCACGGCCTGCCGCGTCTGCGGGTCCAAGGCGTCCAGTTGCTCTGCACTGATCATGGACAGCGATCGTGCCGCATCGACGCCCTCAGCACATCGGCATATCCGGCAATTGCCCTGACGAGCAGTCGACCGTCAGATCGTGCGAATGATGCCGGCCTCGCCCAGGCGCTGCCATGGCAGGCCCAGCACCAGTGCGTCGAGCTGCACGCGCGTCAGGCTCAGCGTGCTCGCGCCATCCAGTGGCCAAACGAACTTGCCGGCATTGAGCCGCCTGGCCGCGAGCCACACGCCGATGCCGTCGTGCACGAGGACCTTCATGCGGTTGGCCCGGCGGTTGGCAAACAGGTAGGCATGGTGGGGATGCGCGGCACCGAAGATGCCGACCACGCGGGCCAGCGCCGCTTCGGTGCCCAGCCGCATGTCCAGCGGCTGCACGGCCAGCCAGACGGCGTCGACGCGGATCAACCCAGGACCTCGCGCAGCCAGGCGGCGCTGCGCGTGTCCAGCGGCAGCTCGGCCTGCACCGTGGTGCCGCCACGGCGGATCTCCACAGGGATGCAGCTCGGCACTTCCGCCGCTGCGCGAGGCAAGGCCGGCGGCACCTCTTGCGGCATGGACAGTTGAACGAACGCCGGCGCCGACGCCGAGTCCTTGTGTGCACTGGTCGGCACGCACTCCTCAGCCTCTCGAACCCAGCGGCGCAGCATGTTGGCGTTGAGCCCGTTGGCCAAGGCCACCGCTGCCGTCGAGACGCCAGGCCGGCGCGCCTGCTCGATGACTCGTGCCTTGAACTCTGCCGAATGACGCCGCCAACCGCGCCCGGTCGGTGTCGTCCGCTGCTCTGCGCTCAAATCTGAAGTGCCCATGTGTCCATGCAAATCGTCGTGGACACAAGCATCCAAGTCCGGTCACCGGACTTCAAGGTGACTTCGGCGGACGCATACTCTTCTTGCCTCGGCTGCGGCTGTTTGCGTACTCGATGACGGGCGGCGACATCCAGTCCAGCGGCCGGCCGTTCACGTCGAAGCTGGCGACGTCCTCGATCGCCGGAACGACCATGGCGTAGTCATCGACATCGCCTGCCCGAAGCTCCCACACCCGCATGCTTGTACCCATCACAACGTCATCTTGCCGGCGAGCAGGTCAGCCTTCATGCCGCGAAGCTGGATGCGCCCGTTGGCTTGATCGGTCGCACGCTGCAGCCGCATCCACACCTGGAGATGGTAGCGAACGCGGTGGTACGGGGTGTGGTGCGCTGCGTTGCCGCTTCAGCGTTCCCGAGCGCCATCGCATGGCTGAGGTGGTACTGCCTGGCGAAAGGGACTGCTTGGTTGCTTCGAAACCGTTCGGCCCATTCAAGCTCGACGCCGGCAAGGACTGTCCGTGCATCTTGCTGGCGAAACCAATACGCGCCATCCCAACTTCCTGCCAGAGGTCCGTTAGGGTCTCGTCAGCCAACCTGACCGTACGGCAGGCTAATCCTACTTCTGCGCGCGATGTTACTGGGTAACGAAACTAGCGAGCCGTCGTAGACGGCACTCCTCTGGGATATTGGGCGTGCTCGTCTTAGTCGTTTCTCCGGTGGGCGAGCGACTCAATGTCTGCTGCCGACCTTCTGACCTCGTTCGCGTATCGCCGAGGCTAACCAACTGGTAGTTGGAGAGCTCAACGCGGCCTCAGGCCTGGAAGGCACTAGGTACGCCATGAGTTCAGAAATGATTGGACCGAATTGCCCATGTAGACAGAGGCTCAGTCGGGAACTACTCTGAGCAATCTTGATATTTTCGGTGCGCCCTCAGCTTTTTCGATG
>JBHIWE010000293.1:0-4928 GCA_041987645.1 Acidovorax sp.
CATGTCCAGCCCACGCAGCGCCCTCAAGTTCGACCTGTTTGCAGATAGCAGCCGTAAAGGAACGCTTGATAAGCTAGGCGATCCCTTGCAAGTCATTGCCCGCCACATTGATTTTGGCGAGCTGGCAGGCTTAGCGGATGCCTTGATAGAACGCAGCGATGGCCGCAAAGGAGGTCGCCCGGCCTATCCGACAGAGGTGATGGTGCGTATCTTGGTGCTCAAACGCCTGTACAACTTGTCGGATGAGCAAATGGAGTTTCAGTTGCTGGACCGCATGAGCTACCAGCGTTTTTGCTTGCTGCAAGACGCAATGAATGTGCCGGACCGCAACACAATTTGGCGCTTTGGAGAGCGTATTGGCGTAGATGGGGCCACGGCGTTGCTGCATGGCGTGGATGCACAGTTGCACAGCCATGGCTTCATTGCCAGAGGTGGACAAGCGATTGATGCCACGCTGGTGCCAGCGCCCGTGCAGCACATCGGCAAGGATGATCGCAACAAGCTTGCTGCGGGCCAGCAGCCAGACTGGAGCGATGCCAAGCGCAGGCAAAAAGACTTGGACGCCACGCACACCAAAAAGCATGGCAAAGGCTACTTTGGCTACAAGCTCAGTGTGAGCGTGGATCACAAACATGGCTTTATTCGTGGAGTTGCGACAGGCACGGCCAGCGAGCATGACGGGCACCACTTTGACGACGTGCTCGACCAAAGCAATACGGGCAAGCAAGTCGACACTGACAAAGGCTATGCCAGTGCCCAAAGAAGCGCCACGCTCAAAGCACTAGGCTTTAAGGATGGCATCCAGCGCAAGGCGCAAAAGAACAAACCACTGAGTGCCTGCCAGCAGCGCCGCAACCGAGCGATTGCTAGACGTAGAGCCAAGGTCGAGCATGTGTTCGCAGGAATTCGGCATATGGGCGGAAAATTCTTGCGCTGCATTGGTCTGGCCAGAGCCAGCGCAACCATTGTGCTGATGGCCGCTTGCTACAACCTCAAGCGCTTGGCGTCGTTCTTGGAACGCGGAATAGATTCATTCTTCAAATTCAAGCCCTCAAAGAGACAGGTGCGCCTGCAAACAGCAAATCACTGAGCAATACAGGACCAAAAGGGCCTGTATTGCTTGAGATCACGCTATTTTTTACAGATTGCGGTGTGCTGCCGCTGGCACATCGCTGGAAACAAGGGTTATGAGAGGTGCCCTCACGTCGATCAGCGACAACGCGGCCCTCAGCGTTTGGGTCAACGCACGGTCCGCGCTCGACGGCTCCGTGCAGCCCGAAGGGTGTTGGTGAGAAAAAATGACCGCTGCCGCATTCAGTTCCAAGGCACGCTGCACGATCGGACGCGCATGCACCGAGGTCGAATGGATCGTGCCTCTGAACATCGGCTCGTAGGCCAGCACCTCGTGCATGCTGTTGAGGAACACGATGGCGAAGACTTCATTGGGCTCGGCGGCCAGTTTCAGGCGCAGGTAGTCCTTGACGGCGGCAGGCCTCTCCAGGGATGGCCCCTTCTTGAAGACCCGCTGCTCCAGCAGCGCGATGGCTTGCCGGATGATCCAGTCATCGGATTGGGACATGGGGGCAAAACGTGGCTCCACGCAGGAGTCGTTGGCGACGAGAGACATGGCGGACCTCCAGAAAGTGAGCGGAGGGCGCCACCCTGGGAGGGCAAGCCCTCCTGGGGATGGAAACAGCGGAACAAGGTGCATCCATCACCGCGCGGCGGTGATTGTTCGCGGCCAGGATGCGAAAGCGAACGGGTAGCGGTCAGCGCGGCGAGCCGCGCCGTAGCCTTCAAGACCGAGGGCTACCTGGGCATGTCGCCGACAACGTCGGCAGGCATTTCGGATGTGGGGGTGGCGGGCGAACCCGGCGCGTCGCTGGCCATTTCCCCGGCCGCCAGCAGGTCCATGGCCGAGAGCAAGGCATCGCCCTCGATCGGCCCCTGCAACAGGATGGCCTGGCCCGTCTGGCGATCGAGCAGTCGCAGCGACGGCGTGGCGGTCACGCCGCTCTTGGTGGCTTCCGCGGCCTGCGCGCGGATGGCCACGTTGGGGCGCTCGCTAGCCATGCACTGTTCGATGGCTGACGTTGTTTCGGGGTAACGCAAGCCATCGGGCAAGCCCTGGCCGTCGCTGCGCGTGTGGGCATAGACCCATTCGACCGCCTGCCAGAACGCCGCATGCCCGCCCGCTTCGGCGGCGCACTCGGCCAGACGTGCCTCGGCCGACGCGGCAGGCTCGTGCGCGGCCAGCGGCTGGTGATGCCATTGCAGCGCCACGTCGGTGTTGTTGCCGACCCAGCGCTTGAGCTGCGGGAAATACTCCCGGCAGAACGGGCATTCCAGGTCGGCATAGAGCGTCAGCGTGAAACGGCCTTCCGGGTTGCCCATCTGCCAGGGTGGCCCAGCGACCTGCGCCGTGCTGACCGGCGCGCGCGACGGCGCTGAGGATTCGCCGGGCGTCCGGGACACCAGCCAGATCAGCAGCAGCGCGACCAGCGCAGCAGCCAATACCCAGGGCCAGCGAGGCCGCCAGCGGCGACGGCGGAACGCCTGGACCTGCATCGGAATGGAAGGACGTTTCTGTTCCATGGCGTTCTCCGGTTTACGACAGTTCCAGGGCCGGCGACTCGATGCCGCGGGCCTGGTCGATCTTCTCGGCCACCTTGAAAGCCGCTTCCAGTTCGGTGCAGCCGTACTGCTGCATGAGCTGGTAGCGTTCGGCCTTCTCCTCGGGTTCTGTCTGCGCGAGGGCGAGGTACAGGGACGGCGGCACGGCGCGGAACAGCACTTCCATGCTCTTGGAGAGGATGACGCCTTCGGTGAATTTCCCCGCTTCCTTGCGCGCCGAAAGCATCAGCGCCTTCTGCGCGGGCGAGAGTTCGCGGAACCGCGCGATCTTCTCAACTTCATCGGGCGGCATGCTGAGACAGATCCACCACTCGATCATGTTGAGCATGGGCTCCGCGGCGCGCGGCAGGTCGTCGATGTTCTGCGTCGCGAGCCAGAACCAGGCCCCCAATTTCCTCCACATCTTTGTAATTTTCACGACGTAGGGCGCGAGCAGCGGGTTCTTCGTGATGATGTGGCCTTCGTCGGTGACGTTGATGATCGGGCGTCCCAGGTATTGGTCGCGCTCGGCGATGTTGTTCACCGTGCTGATCAGGCTGATGTAAGCGATGGAGAGCTGCGCGTTGTAGCCCTCGCGGGCGTATGTCGCGAGGTCAACCAAGGTGATGTCGGCTTCGGGCCACGGCGTGCCGTCGCGGTCGAACATTTCGCCGTCCGTGCCTTGACAGAACATGTCCATCGCATCCGCCATCTCCAGCAGCCGCACGCGGCGCATTTCGGGCAGCGTCGGGTCCTGGCCGCGGGCGCGCAACGCGTTGCGCACGTCGCGCGTAAGCACCGTGCGTTTGTCGGCCACGCAGTGCTCGGCGGCGTCGAGGATGCACTGACGGATCAGCGAGCGGTCAGCCCGCGTCATCCGGGCTTCCTCCTTGTCCTCTCCGCCCGTGATCATCAGCCGCGCCGTGATCTCCAGTTCGCCGAGCACGTCGCGCTGCTCGTCCGCCTCCATGGCCGAGGCATCTGGTGGCGGGTCTTCATCCAGCGCGTCGGCGTCGAGCGTCTGCACGTCGCTGGGCGTCTCGATCAGCCGACGCGCGTCTGCGAATGGCGCGAGGCTGATGCCCGAACCTGGGGCCAGCTTGACCCGGTTTACCGTCAGCCCGAGCATGCGTGCGAAGTCGCTGAACAGGCCGAAGCTGTTGCCAGCCTCCACGATGAACAGCCGCGGCCGGTAGATGGCCGTGACCTGATTCAAGAGGTTGTTGAGCGTGGCGCTCTTGCCGGAGCCGGTGGGGCCGAACAGGAACAGATGGGCGTTCATCTGCCGATCCAGGCGGCTGAGCGGGTCGAAGGTGATCGGCCCGCCACCGCGGTTGAACATCGTGATGCCCGGGTGCCCCGTACCTTGAGCGCGGCCCCACACCGGCGACAGGTTCGCCGCGTGCTGAGCGAACATCAGTTGGGTGTACCACTTGCGCCGATCCTGGCCGGGGTTGTAGCAGCATGGCAGCCACCGCAAGTAGCTGTTGAGCGGCGCCACCTCGTCGTCCTCGCGCACCGGCTGCAAGCCAGCATTGAGCATCACGTTCGCCAGGTCCAGGCCGCGCCGGTCCAGTTCCGCTTCGTCGCGTCCGCGCAGGTAGAATGCCAGCGTCCCCCGGTAGAGCTTGTGTGCGCTGCCGATGAGGGAGCGGGCTTCCTGCACGTCCTTCAACGTCTGCTCCGACGCCAGCGTCTCGCCCACGGCCTTCTTCGCCAGGTGGTTGAGATCCGCTTCCAGGACATCCTGCGGCGTGGCGACCATCGTGAGACACAGCAAGGTGTCTTCCGGCATCTGGTCGAACAGCGTGTTGATGGCGTCCCCTTTGCGGGTTTCGCCGGTCAGGTGCCCGGTGCCGGGTGGCATGCGCAGCCGGTCGGTGGTCAGGACGCGGTGCGGCATGCCGTCGAAGTACCAGGCTCCTTGTGCAACGTCGGAGCGCGGCTGCGCGAAGAACAGCCGCTGGCTGAAATCCCGCCCGCTCGCCAGTTCGATCTCGCCGGCCTCGCTTTCTTCGGTGCTGTCGGGGTAGCGCGCCAGCGCGTAGAAGCGCTCCCGGTCCTCTGCACTCGGTCCAAGCATCGCCGGGCGCGGATTGAACCACCGCAGCAGCCAGTCGTGGACGTCGGCTGCGACCATGCGCCGTGCCTGGATGCCGGCGTTCGCCAGGCCGCCGCACAGGCGGTCGCAGACGATGTTCAGCATCTGCTCGGGCGTCTGGCCGCGGCGGCTTGCCTGCCCAGTTGCACGGCGATAGATCACCATGCGCACCCGCCGCGTCTGGCCGCGCCAGCGCAGCCGCGTGACCACCGTG
>JBHIWE010000294.1:0-4908 GCA_041987645.1 Acidovorax sp.
ATTTTCTGGTCCTGATGGCCTGGGAGTGGTTCGCCCTGCGCCGCGCCAAGAGCAAGGGCAAAAGGGGCTACGAGATCAAGGACAGCAGCGTCAGCATCTCGCTGGGCCTGATCAAGCTCGGCATGCTGGCCCTGTGCGCAGGCTATACCGGCTGGCTGTTTGCTTTCGTCTATGAACATCGCCTGTTCACGCTCTCGCCCCTCGTCTGGTGGACCTGGGTGCTGCTGTTCTTCGCCGACGACTTTACCTATTACTGGTATCACCGCAGCGCGCACCGTTGCCGCCTGTTCTGGATGGAGCACGTCAATCATCATTCCAGCGAGCACTACAACCTCAGTACTGCGCTGCGCCAGTCGACCCTGGGCCCGGCGTATACCTTCGTGTTCTACCTGCCGCTGGCCTTCGTCGGCTTTCACCCGCTGGCGATTGCGGTGCAATTCGGCATCAGCCTGATCTACCAGTACTGGATCCACACCGAGGCCATCGACCGCCTGGGCTTCCTCGAAAAGTTCATGAACACGCCCTCGCATCACCGCGTCCACCACGGCAGCAACGGCATCTACATCGACAAGAACTACGCTGGCATCCTCATTATCTGGGACAAGCTGTTCGGCACCTTCCAGGAAGAGCGCCGCGACGTCCCGGTGAAATACGGCCTGGTGCACGACCTCAAGACCTTCAGCCTGCCCACCGTGATTTTCCACGAGACCGCCTTCATGCTGCGCCAGGTCTGGAACGCCAAGGGCTGGCGCAACAAGCTGGGCTGGATTTTCGGCCCGCCGGAGTGGTCGCCGGACGGTCCGCAATATCCGCCGGATCACCCCTACTGGCAGACGCAAGCGGCCACCAAGGCAAGCTGAAATCGCCGGCATGCGGGCTCACACGATTGCAGGATTCGCCCGCACATTGCCGTCTGCTTCAATAAACCAGATTCCTCATACGGAAACGCCATGCGCTTCGACAATCAGGTGGTGATGATTACCGGCGCGGCCGGCTCTCTCGGCAAGGCGGTTGCCGCAGGCTTTGCTGCTGGTGGCGCCAGGCTGGCGCTGGCCGACGTCAGCGAGGCCGTGCTGCAACAAGCGTATCCCGGCACCGCCGACACACGCCTGCTGCTGCCGGCCAACCTGCTCGACTCTGCCTCGGCGCAGAATGCGGTTAACGCCGCGATGCAGAAGTTCGGCCGTCTCGACGCCCTCTGCAACATCGCCGGCGGTTTCGCCATGGGCACCCCGGTGCATGCCACTGCGGCAGCCGACTGGCAAAAGATGCAGGACATCAACGTCGGCACCCTGCTCAATGCCGTGCGCGCCGCGGTACCGGCGATGCTGGCGGGCGGCGGCGGGAAGATTGTCAACGTCGGCGCTGGCGCCGGCCAGAAAGGCGTGGCGCAGATGGGGGCCTACAGCGCCTCGAAGAGCGCGGTGATCCGCATCACCGAAGCCATGGCCGGCGAACTGCGCGAGCAGAACATCAACGTCAACTGCGTGCTGCCCAGCATCATCGACACGCCACCGAATCGCGCCGCGATGCCAGACGCCGATCCGAAGAAATGGGTCGCGCCGGGCGATCTGGCGGCAGTCATCACCTTCCTCTGCTCCGAGCAGGCGCGCGCGGTGCACGGCGTCGCGCTGCCGGTCGTGGGATTGAGCTGATGAGCGGCAAGACGCGCGAACAGCAGCTCGACGAACTGCTCGACAAGCAGGCGATTTACGAGCTGATCATGGCCTACTGCAACGCTGCCGACCGCCACGATCACGTCAAGATGCGTACGCTCTATCACGAGGATGCGATTGACGATCACGGCCACTTCGCCAAGGGCCTGGCGATGGAATTCATCGACAAGCTGCCGGAAATCCAGAAGGCCATGGAAATCCTGCATCACAACGTGACGACCGTGAACCTCAAGCTAGCCGGCGACCGCGCCGAGGGCGAGGTCGGGTATAGGAAGTTCAACCGCCCTTTTTTGCGAGTCTGGCAGGTAGGAAGCGGCCGCGCAAGCGCCGCTTTGGGCACAGATCGGGCACAGATCGGGGGTTCATGCGTGGGTTTTCGACATCGCGGGGCCACGCAGCGGCTCAGTGCGTAGCCATTTCTCACCGAATCCCGGCACAGGGCCGAGCGCAGCCCTGCGGGGTCGTGGCCGCATCGGATCGGACTCTGGCTTGGCTGCCGGCTGCGTGGCCGGCACCTCGTCACGCGGCCGGCGGCGGGGCGCGCGCTGCGGGCCGGTAGTGCGCTTGCTCCAGCGCGCCGTGTTTCTCGAAGTGGGCGAGGATGGCGCGAATGGCCTTGGGGTCTTCGATGCTGGCGACGATCCGCACCGCGCCGCCGCAGTGGGCGCAGGTGGTGACGTCGATGGAAAAGACCCGCTTGAGCCGTTGCGCCCAGCTCATCGCACGGCGCTTCTGCTCGGGGCTGCGCGGTTCGTCGTGGGCGCTGACGTCCACCGGCACTGCATCGCTCGCAGGCCGCTTGCCGCGCCCCGATGGCGTCAGCTGCGCGCGCAGGTTTGCATTCGGGGCGAATACGCCGTGGAAGCGGGTGAGATGCGCGCGAGGTGGCGGGACCAGTGCCGCCAGCTTGGCGATGAAGTCCACCGCATCCCATTCGACATGCGTGGTCCCATTGCGCCACGGCGTCTTGAGCTGGTAACGCACCCTACCCTGCGGTGAGATCGACAGCCGCTGCTCGCTGATCGCCGGGCGCGTGATGTAGCGGCACAGCTTTTCGAGCTTGTGGCTCTCGTGTGCTTCCGCGGCCACGCCGGCATGCAGCGAGAAGCCGCCGACCTTGCCGGCATCGCCCTCCAGCGAGCCTGCGTCACCGGGCAATGTTTGCAGCGTGACGACCTTGCGGCCAGCGTCGCGACCGGTGGCGATGCGGTAGGTCATCGAACTCATCCGCAGCCCATCCATGCCGTCGTCGCTACCCGCGCTGTCGGACAGGAACACGGATTCGTCTTCGCCTTCGAGCCAGCCGCGGCGCGACAGGTGCCGGCACACGCGATGCGCGATGGTGTTGGCGAGCTGCGTCAGTTGCGCAGAGGTGGGGGCACGGGCGCGGCGCAGGCGCGGCTTGCGCCGCGGGGGCTCGACGTTCGCGTCGTACACGCCGTCGAGCCACAGCATGTGGAAGTGAACATTCAGGTTCAGCGCGCTGCCGAAGCGCTGGATCAGGGTCACCGCACCGCATTGCGCCGTATCCCGCGGCACGCCGGCCTGATCGGCAAGCCAACCGGCGATCAGCTGGCATTGACCCTGCTGACCGGTAATGCCGGCAGCCTGTCTACGGCCTTTGCCACCGTGGTCCAGCGCGGCTATTCCCGGCAGGCGGAAACGCTCGCCGACGGACATGCCATCGCCGCAGTGAAGAAACTTTATGGTCACGCCGGCGGCGGCGCTTCGGTATTCGAGACTTTTGCGGCTTATCACACCGAACACGGCGGTGAAGCACCGTCCCTGCTCTCGACGCATCCGCTGGACGCCGAGCGCATCGAGCGGCTGCGGCAGGCCGCCGCGGATTGGGACCCTGTCCGTCAACCCCTGCGGCCACTGGCCCTGCCCATGCCGCCCCCTCAGTAAGGCTCAACCGGCCGCCGCCTGTCGCGTACGTGCCGGCGCGTGCCCGGTCCAGCGCTTGTAGGCACGCGCAAAGGCGCTCTGCTCGGAATACCCCAGCAGAAAAGCGATGTCCGTGAGACTCAGCGAGGCATCTTCCAGATAGCGTTCAGCCATTTCCTTGCGCACGCCATCGACCAGCTGGGTAAAACTTTCACCATGCTCCTGGAGCTTGCGCTGGAAGGTCCGTGGCGAGACGTGCAGCGCCGAGGCGACATGACTCAGCTCCAGTTCGCCATCTCCCAGCCGCTGCGCGATCAGGCGGCGGGCGCGGACCAGCGGATCGTCCGTGCGCGTGAGCGTCAGCAATTGCTGCTGGGCCAGGCGATCCATCAACTGGCGCATGGCGGGGTCCGGCTGGATCAGGCCCAGTCCCTGCCACGACTTCGGCACGATCATGCGGTAACTGTCCTGCCGGAAGCGTATCGGGCAGGCGAACACACGGCGCTGCTCGTCCAGGCGCTGCGGCGCCTCGTATGTGAAATCGACGCCCAGCGGAGAGATCGCCTGTCCGGTGATCCAGCGCACAAAAGTCAGCATGCCGGCGAGATTGAACTCCGCAAGCTGGCGGTAGCGGAGATCGGTCGAACGGTTCCAGCTCAACACGATCGCTTCGGCGTCGATCCGCACGTCCACCGGCGCAACGGTGATCACCAGCCCCTGATAGCGCTGCTGGGCGAGCATGGCCTCGCCCAGGGTCGTACAGGCCATGGCGACATAGCCGAGAACGCCGTAATGCCCTGGCCGGATGTGCTCGGCAACATGCACGCCGAGATCAGGATCCTGGGCCAGCACGGCGGCGCGATTGAACAATTCAGCCGCCTCCAGCTCGCTGACGCGCGCATCGCGGTCGTTGAGATCCACGTTCAGGCTCCGCTGCAGTTCGGTCGCATCGATCTGCCGCAGGCGCAAATAGTCGAACAAGGCCAGCAGATAGCTGACCGCGGTGCTGGGCGCGAGGGCCGCAGGGTCGTCGACTCCGGTCTTGGCGCGTGCTGTCATACAGATTGTCGTGCGGGGTCAAGCGGCAAGTGATACACAATGGAGAGACTGCTAACAGTCAATACATCGTGCGAATCGAGGAGCTTATGGAAACGCTGGACTGGTGGGCCAAATACATCTTCTACATCGCCATGCCCTATTTTCTGGTCCTGATGGCCTGGGAGTGGTTCGCCCTGCGCCGCGCCAAGAGCAAGGGCAAAAGGGGCTACGAGATCAAGGACAGCAGCGTCAGCATCTCGCTGGGCCTGATCAAGCTCGGCATGCGGGCCCTGTGCGCAGGCTATAC
>JBHIWE010000295.1:0-4906 GCA_041987645.1 Acidovorax sp.
CTGACTTCAAAGAGGGGGACGTTGTGATCATTGACCCGGAGTTGGCGCCGTCACCTGGTGACTTCGTTGTCGCCAAGAACGGCGAGAACGAGGCAACGTTCAAGAAGTTTCGGCCGAGAGGGTTGAACGAGCACGGCGAGCACGTTGTTGAGCTGGTGCCGTTGAACGAGGACTACCCCTCAATTCGGTCGGACGCACAGCCGTTCCGGATCATTGGGACGATGGTCGAGCATCGGCGGTACCGGCGCCGGTGAGCACCAGTATTTTCAGAGCGGTTACGGCTGCGGCTCTTTTAGCGGCGTGCTTTGCGCATGCCCAAGAGCCCCTTGTTGTTCGAGAGGGCGACGAGATAGAGATTAGGGGCCGTGTTCGTGAAGGAACAACTTCCGCCGTCGTAGGCGGGTTGGTGACGGATGTAAAGGTCCTTCGTTTCCATCCATCGGTGTTTGTGGCGACAGACTCCGCCGCGAAGACTTCAAGACATTTCACCATCTTGGATGGCAATTCGCCTGTCGCGCTCAAGGCGGTCGAGCTGTCATCGTGGACTGAAGTCCTAGCAACATGTCGTTTCGCCGTCTCTAGAAAGCCCTCTGGAAGTCAAGATTTCGTTTGCGACCTTAAGTCCGCTAAACGTTACGTCCCTGAGAAGGTGGCAGCAAAAAACCCTGAACCTCCAGACTTAGGGCGCGTAGCTTTCCAACCAATCCACCGAGAGTGGCTCTTGGAGTCGCAGCTTCGTGCGTGTCAGCAACTCGGCGCAGCAGGCGATCCTGGGGCTGCGAACCGTTGTTCAATTCGAACCAAGAACGCTTTCGACGTCCTCAAGGCGCGCAGCGAAACCTCCCATCTACCGCTCTCTGTGTGGGGCTACTGCGCGCAGTTCTGGATGGACGATATGACACTCGGTGCTAGATGTGTCACCGCCGCTGAAGATATTTGCAAGACCTCGTCCCCCGGAGTGCTTCAAGACCAGATGGAGTGTCTGAAGGTCATGGGATCAGGCGCTTGGGTGGCAAACCCGAAAGCGAGATCCCTGACCTTTGATGCCCCAGGAAAATGACCAGTGGCGCCGTGGGAATGGAGGAAGGCGAGATGAGTGACCAGTGGGATAACGCAGATCCAGAGCGAAGCATCATCGAGCGAAAATGCACGCGCGGCCACGGACCAATGATCCATGAAGAGGGGGTTTGGGGTCTGATGGGATTCACCATTTTAGGGGCCGTGAAGAACGCTCCTGATGAGAAGCGATACCCCGCGCTGGCCGAAAACGGGATGACCTTCACAGTCAGTGTCTTTCGGTGCTCTGTGTGCGGGTTGGTTGAACTTGTCGATTTAGAGGCCCATGATGTCGGTGCATGAACTGCGACCCCGCGGCAGTGGTCCGACGGGAACAGGAAACGGTGAGGAACCCCCAATGGAAGCGAGAATCGCCAGACTGGAGGACTTCGTGAAGGAGTCGTCCGCGAGACTCGGCCGCATTGAAGTCGCAGCCGCCGATCTGAAAACCGACGTTGCGGTGATCAAATCGAACCATTCGACGAAGGCGGACGTTTCGGAAGCTTCATCTCAGATTCGGAAAGAGCTGAACGACCAGACGTGGAAATTCATCATTGCCACACTGGGCATATCCTCTGCGCTGACGGCCGCGGTGTTTTTCATCGCAAAGAACGTGAAGTGACCGAGGAGTCTGATCGAATGGAAGCACGCATCGCACGGCTGGAAGCACACGTCGAGCACATCCGGGAGGATGTTTCCAGCATCAAGGTCGACATCCGGATACTGCTTGGCATGATCATCGCCGCCGCTCTCGGCCTCGCCGGCCTCATGGCCAAGGGGTTCGGCTGGTTCTAACCGGCCCAGCCTCCCCACACAGCCCGCCCCGCGCGGGCTTTTTTACGCCTGCACCACCCGACCCCATACGACTTTCGTCGTAATCCGAAAGGATGATGCCGCGGCACCCCTTTTTCTCCGCTTTCGTATTTTCTGCGCTTGACGCAGGAATCTGCGCGCAGTATTCTGCGTCCATGTTCTGCGGTTTTCGCAGAATCTGAGCGCCAGCAAAAGCCCCGAGCGGGCCAGCGCCCTAAGCCAACAAGCACCGCTGCCTTCGGCATGTGATGAGGCGACCGGCCACCACTGGTGCACCACCGATGGAGGAAGTCATGGACAGCAGGGATCAAGCGGAGATGCAGATCGCGGCCGAAGTCCGGCAGCAGATCGAGTCGACCGGCCAGTACAACCAGAGGGACGGCGGCCTGGAATACCACGGGGCCGACTGCGAGTACTTCACGCGGCACGCGCTGGCGGTGATGGCGGCCGGCGGCTGCCCGAGCACCACGATGACCCTGCTGCGCGACCTGCGCGACGACCTGATCGCTCAGATCACCAAGGCCGAGATCAAGGCGCGCGCCGACGACCTGGCCGCGAAGATCGCCGAGGAGCGCGCGGCGGAGCTGGCGCGCCTGGCTGAACTGTCGCGGTATGGGGTGGCGGCATGAGCGCCCCTCGCTACGAATTCTCCGTCCGTGACGACGTGGATTGCCTCGTCGCAGCGGTGTGTAACGAGAACCCGGCGCTGAAGGCCATCGGCGAGCGTGACGGCTTCGACGCCGTGATGCAGACGCTGCTGACCGCCGGCTGCATGTACGTCCGCGGCATGCACGGCATCGACCCGGACCCGGACGCAACCGTGGCACAGGTCGCCGAGGCCGCGCGCGTGCTGGGCTTCGCGCTGGTGACCCGCAAGAACGGTGAGATCGTTGTCGCGGCGCCTGGCACCGGCCGGCTGTTCGGCATCGTCAGCCGCGACGGCTGCTACGACACCACCGAGCGCGGCGCTGCGGTTGCCGACTGCGCGTCGGATGCACTGGCGCGGGGTGCGGCATGAGCTGGCATCCGGGCGGACAAAAGCGCTGCGCCAGCGCGACATATGCAGGCCGGTTCGTGGCTGAAACAGACCCGGGCGGCTTCAGATATTTCGATGACGGTGCGCCATTGACCTTTTCGGTCGGCGGCAACGCGCGCCAGCGTCGGCGCCGGGTGCGCGAAATGCGCCGGCAGGGATTCCGGGTCAGTGTGGGCGGGGTGGCGTCATGAGTGCCGCGCTCTACATCGCCGCCTACGTGGCCGTGTGCTGGGCCGTTGCGCGCATCGCTGGCCGCTGCATCAACGAGATGGGGGCCGGCGACGATGAATAGGCCCTCATCCATGGCACTGCGCGCGCGAATCCTCTCGCTGCGCTGGCGCCGCGCCCATGCCGCCATGCGCGTCCTGGCTGCCGACAGCATTGCCGCGCAGACCGAGTTCCTCGGCGCCGACGGCATCGCCCGCATGCGCGCCACCGGCTACCAGATCGCCACCGTGCAGGTGCTGCGCGAGATCGAGCACCAGCTGCGCCGGACCCGCCGTGCGCTCAACCACCTGAAGGAGTACCGCGCATGAATGCGCCTGAAAGGATTGCGGTCCCGGACCGCTCGAAGTTCATCGGCGGCAGTGATGTCGCCGCCATCCTCGGCGTCTCGCCGTGGGTCACGCCGTTCATGCTCTTCCAGAAGAAGACCGGCGCCTACGTCGAAGAGATCACGCCGGCCAAGCAGCGGATTCTGGATCGTGGCCACCGGTGGGAACCCATCGTGCTGGAGATGCTGGTCGACGAGCTGCGCGACCGCGGCCACGACGTTGAAGTGCTCGCCACCGGCCAGCGCTACCAGGACGCCGAACTGCCGTTCCTCGCCTGCGAGCTGGACGCCGAGCTGCTGATCGACGGCGAAGAAACGAACGCCGAGATGAAGACGGCCAGCTACTTCGCGTCCGGCGCCTGGGGCGACCGCGACAGCAACGAAGTGCCGATCTACTACGCCGCGCAGGTAATGCACGGGCTGATGGTCAAGCCGCGCCGGCGCGCCGTTGTGGCTGCCGTCACCGGCTTCGATGAAAGCCCGATGGTGCGCTGGCTTGACCGTGACGACGAAACCATCGCCGCGATCCGTGCGCGTGAGGTCGAGTTCTGGCAGCGCATCCAGGACGGCACGCCGCCCGATCCGGTCACGCCGGACGACGTGAAGTGGCTGTACCCGAAGGACAGCGGCGTCTCCATCGAAGCCGATGAGGAGCTGATCAACGCCTGCGCGCAACTGAAGGTGCTCAAGCGCGACGCCAAGATCATCGACGGCGACATCGAGATCCTCGCCACCAAGATCAAGGCGCGCATGGGTTCGGCCGCGGTGCTGCTGGGCGCCGATGGCAAGCCCTTGGCGACCTGGAAGACCAACAAGGACGGCACGACCACCGACTGGCAGGCCGCCTATCTCGACCTCAACCCCGAACCCACCCACATCACGGGCTTCCAGTCCGTGAAGACCGGCGCCCGCCCCTTCCTCGTGAAATGACAGGAGAGAACATGTCCACCGCAACCCAACAACTCCGCGCGGTCGCAACCGCGATGACCGGTCCGGAACTGGCTGCTGCCGCGAAGCAGACCGCGCAGCAGGCCGGCTCCGCCACGGTGAAGAAGTTCTTCGAGGCGAACCGCGGCACGCTGGAAGCGCTGCTGCCGCGCCATTTCGACAGCGAGCGCATGCTGAAGCTCGCGCTGGGCGCGCTGCGCACCACGCCGAAGCTCGCCAATGCCAGCCTGTCGTCGCTGCTCGGCTCGGTCGTGACCTGCGCCCAGCTCGGTCTGGAGCCGAACACGCCGCTTGGCCACGCCTACCTGCTGCCGTTCGACAAGCGCGAAAAGCAGAACGGCCAGTGGGTGACCGTCGAGACGCAGGTGCAGGTGATCATCGGCTACAAGGGCATGCTGGACCTCGCCCGTCGCAGCGGCCAGATCGTCAGCATCGCCGCCCATGAGGTGTGCCAGAACGATGAATTCGTCTTCGCCTATGGCCTGAACGAGGAGCTGGTC
>JBHIWE010000296.1:0-4902 GCA_041987645.1 Acidovorax sp.
AGCGCCGCCACAAGCTGCTGCTGATGCTCGATGAGTTCCCTGCGCTGGGGCGCCTGGACTTCTTCGAGACGGCGCTGGCCTTCATGGCGGGCTATGGCATCCGCAGCTTCCTCATCGCGCAGTCGCTCAACCAGATCGACAAGGCGTATGGGCAAAACCACTCCATCCTCGACAACTGCCATGTGCGCGTGACGTTCGCCACGAACGACGAGCGCACCGCCAAACGGATCTCCGAGACGCTGGGCACCGCCACCGAGCTGCGCGCGCAGCGCAACTACGCGGGCCACCGGCTCGCGCCGTGGCTGGGCCACCTCATGGTGTCGCGCCAGGAAACCGCGCGTCCGCTGCTGACGCCGGGCGAAGTCATGCAGCTTCCGCCTGATGAGGCCGTGGTAATGGTGTCCAGCGTGGCGCCCATCAAGGCGAAGAAGCTGCGCTACTACGCGGACGCCAATTTCAAGCGCCGCGTGCTGCCGCCGCCCACGCTGGCGGACGGGCAGTACGCCGACGCGCCGCCGGCCCGCGCCGATGACTGGAGCGGGCTGGCAATTCCTGCGGTGCCGGCACCTCTCGTCGCGGAGACCGTTGGCGACCTTGGCAGCGCCGATGACGGCGGCCCGCGTCGCCAGCCCGAACTCTCCGAAATCGCCGCCTACGACGCCGAGCTGGCCGCGCCTGCGGCCGACCTTGGGTTGCTCGATGACGACGACCTGCCGCTTCCCCTTCCTCGCCAGCTCGACCCTGCCCTGCAACGCACGGCCCGGCTGGCATCCCTCGACCCTGATGACGGAATCGACCTATGACCCAACACCGCCTCAACGTGTTCATCCAGCCGGAGCACGCCAAGCGGCTCGATGAGCTGGCCGCCAAGAAGGGCGTGTCCAAGTCGTCCATCGTCGCGGCGGCGCTCGCATCGTGGCTGTCGCCCGATGCCGCCGACCAGCGCGAGGCGGCCATTGCCAAGCGGCTTGATCGCCTGTCGCGGCAGGCCGAACGCATGGAGCGCGACCAGAACATCCAGATCGAGACGCTGGCACTGTTCATCCGCTACTTCCTCACGGTGAGCACGCCCGTGCCCGAAGCGCATCAGGACGCAGCGCGCGCCCAGGGCAAGGCGCGCTTCGAGCAGTTCGTCGAACAACTCGGGCGGCATTTGCTGCGCGGTCGCAGTCTGGTGCGAGACGTGGTGGAAGAACTGCATCCAGACCCGGCACGCATGGACGACGCGCAGGAGCGCGCGTCATGAGCGCCGTTCCTTCCTTCACCGCCGTTTCACTGGATCGCCGCATCCAGATGCTGCGCACGGCGATGGGGCCACTGATCGCCGCCGCGCTGGAAGACCCCGACGTAGTGGAAGTCATGCTGAACCCGGATCGCACCTTGTGGATCGACCGGCTTTCGTCGGGCCGCGCGCCGATGGGTGTGGAGCTGTCCGAGGCCGACGGCGAACGAATCATCCGGCTGGTCGCGGCCCACGTCGGCGCCGAGGTGCATCGCGGCCAGCCGCTCCTGACGGCGGAGCTGCCCGAGACGGGCGAGCGCTTCGAGGGCATCCTGCCGCCCGCTGCGCCGGGGCCGGCCTTCGCTTTGCGCAAGCGCGCCTTTGGCGTGATCCCGCTGTCGCGCTACATCGAGGACGAAATGATGACCGCCGCGCAGGCGGGCTTGCTGGTGCGCGCCGTGCGCGAGCGCCAGAACATCCTGATTGCCGGTGGCACCAGCACGGGCAAGACCACGCTCGCCAATGCCTTGCTCGCCGAGATCGCCGCCACTGGCGACCGCTTGAAGACACGGTGGAGCTGCAATGCGCGGCCTGCGACCACGTACCGCTGCGCACGCGCGCAGGCGTGGTGTCGATGACCGAGCTGGTGCGCTCGTCCATGCGCCTGCGCCCGGATCGCGTCGTCGTCGGCGAGGTACGCGGCGCCGAAGCGCTGGATCTCATCAAGGTGTGGGGTACAGGCCATCCGGGCGGCATTGCCACGATCCATGCCGGCTCCGCGCTGGGCGCGCTGCTGCGTTTGGAGCAACTGATCCTCGAAGTGGCGGTGAACCCGCCCCGTGCGCTGATCGCGGAAGCGGTCAATGTGGTCATCCACATCGCTGGGCGCGGGCGCAAGCGCCGCATCGAGAGCATCGTCCGCGTCATCGGCTTCGATGGCGTGGGCTACCACCTGGCGGATGCGCTGGAGGCTCCATTCCCGGAGCTGCTGTCGCAGTCCGACCTTTCCTCCCCGTCCCCTGACCACTCTGGAGAACTTCCATGACGCACGCTGATGCTTTCCGTATTTCCGCAAATCCGCTTCCTCGGCCCGCACGGCTGGATGGCCTGGCTCGCCCGGCCATGCAGGGCTTGATGCTCGCTGCCTTCATGCTGCTGCTCGCAGGTACTGCGCAGGCCGCCGGTTCCTCGATGCCCTGGGAAGGGCCGCTGCAATCCATCCTCGAATCCATCCAGGGGCCGGTGGCGCGCATCGTCGCGGTCATCATCATCATCGCTACGGGCTTGGCGCTGGCCTTCGGTGATACCTCGGGCGGGTTCCGCAAGCTGATCCAGATCGTGTTTGGCCTGTCCATCGCGTTCGCCGCTTCGAGCTTCTTCCTGTCGTTCTTCAGCTTCTCCGGTGGGGCCGTCGTATGAACGGCCCACACGATGGAATACCCGGCTTCGAGGTGCCGCTGCATCGGTCGTTGACCGAGCCGATCCTGATGGGCGGTGCGCCGCGCACCGTGGCCATCACTAACGGCACCTTGGCCGCTGCTGTCGGGCTGGGCTTACAGATGTGGATTCCAGGCGTGGTGCTCTGGATCGTCGGCCATTCGCTGGCGGTCTGGGGTGCGCGTGTCGATCCGCAGTTCATGGCCGTGTTCGCGCGCCATATCAAGCACCGGCCGCTGCTGGACGTGTGAGGGGAATGCCATGCTGAACCTTGCCGAATATCGCCAGCGCCCGGCCTTGCTGGCTGACTGGTTGCCCTGGGCCGGGCTGATCGCACCGGGCGTCGTCTTGAACAAGGACGGCAGTTTCCAGCGCACGGCCCGGTTTCGCGGGCCTGACCTCGACAGCGCGACGCAAGGCGAGTTGATCGCCACGTCGGCGCGCTTGAACAACGCGCTGCGCCGCCTGGGTTCGGGCTGGGCACTGTTCATCGAGGCCGAGCGCCGCGCCGCCGCCGACTATCCGCACTCGGCGTTCCCCGAGCCGCTGTCGTGGCTGGTGGACGAGGAACGCCGGGCCACATTCGAGGACTCGGGCAATCACTTCGAGAGCGGCTATCACCTGACGCTGGTGTACCTGCCGCCCGAGGAATCGCACGCCCGCGCGGCGGGGATGCTGTACGAGAACCGGCCTACCGACGGCGTGGACTGGCGCGAGCGGCTGCAAGCTTTCGCCGCAGAAACGGATCGCATCTTTGACCTGCTCGACGGCGTGATGCCGGAAATCGCCTGGCTGGATGACAGCCAGACGCTGACCTACCTGCACGCCACCATTTCGACGCGGCGCTACCGCGTCGGCGTGCCCGAAGTGCCGTTCCACATCGACGCGCTGCTGACCGACTCCGCACTTGTCGGTGGCTTGGCGCCCATGCTGGGCGACCGGCACCTGCGCGTGGTGTCGGTGCGGGGATTTCCGCCCTCGACCTGGCCGGGGATTCTGGACGACCTCAACCGGCTTGGATTTGCCTATCGCTGGTCAACCCGGTTCCTGTGCCTCGACAAAGCCGAAGCGGAAAAGGAACTCGTCCGCCTGCGTCGCCAGTGGTTTGCGAAAAGGAAGAACGTCATCGCGCTGCTGCGCGAAACGATCTTACAGCAAGAAAGCCCGCTGGTCGATACCGACGCGAGCAACAAGGCCACCGACGCCGATGCCGCCTTGCAGGAGCTGGGCAGCGATCAAGTCGCCTTCGGCTATCTCACCGCCACGGTTACAGTGCTCGATGCCGACCCGGCCGTGGCCGACGAGAAGTTGCGGATGGTGGAGCGGGCCATCCAAGGGCGCGGGTTCGTGACGATCCCTGAAACCTTGAACGCCGTGGATGCGTGGCTGTCCTCGCTCCCCGGCAATGCCTACGCCAATGTGCGCCAGCCCATCGTCTCGACGCTGAACCTGGCGCACATGATGCCGGTGTCGGCGGTATGGGCCGGCCCCGAACGCAATGCCCATCTTGACGGCCCGCCGCTGATCGTCACGCGCACCGATGGCGCCACGCCGTTCCGGCTGGTGACGCACATCGGCGACGTGGGCCACACGTTGGTCGCAGGCCCGACCGGCATGGGCAAGTCGGTCTTGCTCGCCACCCTGGCGATGCAATTCCGTCGCTATCGCGGCTCGCGCATCTTCGCCTTCGACATGGGCCGCTCGATGCGCGCCACCATCCTGGGCCTGGGCGGCGAGCACTACGACCTCGGGATGGATGGCGAAATCGCTTTCCAGCCCTTGGCTCGTATCGACCGCGAGGGCTACCGCACCTGGGTGGCAGAGTGGATCGAAGGCCGCTTGCGGCATGAGGGCGTGGTCGTCGGCCCCGAAGAGAAGGCCGCCATCTGGTCGGCGCTCGGCAGCCTCGCCGGTGCGCCGGTGGAGCAGCGCACGATGACGGGGCTGTCCGTGCTGCTGCAATCGAACACGCTGCGGCAGGCGTTGTCGCCTTATGTGCTGGGCGGTGCCCACGGCAAGCTGCTGGACGCCGACCATGACCGGCTCGGCATGGCCGACGTGCAGTGCTTCGAGATGGAGGAGCTGATGCACAGCAAGGCCGCCGTCATGGCGGTGCTGCATTACCTCTTTGCGCGCTTCGATGAACGCTTCGACGGGGCGCCCACGCTGCTGATCCTCGATGAAGCGTGGCTGTTCCTCGATGACCCGGTGTTTGCCGCGCGTATCCGCCAGTGGCTCAAGAC
>JBHIWE010000297.1:0-4892 GCA_041987645.1 Acidovorax sp.
AGCAGGCGCCACAGCTGCCCCATCACGCCCTGCGCCCGCATGCGCGCCCGCCCCATGGGCGTGGCCGGCGCGGCGCCGTCGTGCTCTGCCTCATCGCCGCTCCAGGCGGCTCCCGGCTGCGGGAAGGCCTGCTGCCCCTGGCCGGCGGAGCCCCCGGGACCACGCCCCGGGCCCTGGCCCCGGCTGGAGTTTGCAAAGCCCTTGGGCACGCCCGCGCTACCGCTGGTGCGGCGCACCCGGGAGCGCAGGTCATTCATCGCCTGCACACCCTGCACCTCCAGCAGCGTTATCGCCTGCTGGTACTGCGCCTCGACCAGCCGGGAGAGTTCTCGCTGCAAAGTGTCCAGGGGCAACTGCAGGTCGGCGCGTGGCAGGCCCGCATGCACCCATTGATCCACCAGCATGAGGCACAGGGCCTCGGGCCGAAGCACATCGCCGCTTTCCAGCTCCATGCCATCGAGCTGAAGCATGCGCTGTCGCAGCCCCTCGTAGGCGAGATCGGACTGCTCGGCCACCGTGAGGGCCAGGCGGGATGCGACGATCTTGCTCTCGACCACGTCGTCGCTCAGCAGCTCGAAGCCGTCGAAAGACCCAGACAGCGCGCCGCGTGCGGTATTGACCACCGGCGCTAGGCTGCTGCGCCAGGCGAGGGCCAGGCCCTCGATCCAGGTATGGCGGTATTGCTGGTAGCGCGTGAAGGCGTCACGCCAGGCCTGCATCTCCCGCTGGGTGGCCGTCTTGCCCGTCAGTTCGAGCAGGTATTCGTGCAACTGCGCGTCCAGCGCAGGCAGGCCCGCGCACAGCCCTTCCACGAACCGGTGCCGCACGACACGGCCGAGCCGGCGGTGGGAAGGGGATGACGGGGAGGCTGCGCTTTGCATGGTTGCAGGATCTTAGCGGCACCCTCGGCGCCTGCCGTAGGGGCAAACCGACACCCTTTGACGCCGAGAGCCCTCTTTGCCGGGCCGGTGCCTGGGTTCGCGGCCGCCGACCCGGCGGCCGCGCCGAATCTTCAGACGGTGGCCCCTGCGTTGGGATCGTTGGGATCGCCTTCCTTGCGGGCCGGCGCCTTGACCAGGTCCTCGCGCTTGACACCCAGCCACATGGCGATGGCCGCGGCCACGAACACCGACGAATAGATGCCGAACAGGATGCCGATGGTCAGCGCCAGCGCGAAGTAGTGCAGGCTGGGGCCCCCAAAGAAGAACATGGAGAGCACCACCGCCTCGGTGGAGGCGTGGGTAATGATGGTGCGGCTCATGGTGCTGGTGATGGCGTGGTCGATGACCTCGCGCGTGTCCATCTTGCGGTACTTGCGGAAGGCCTCGCGGATCCGGTCGAAGATCACCACCGATTCGTTCACCGAGTAGCCCAGCACCGCGAGCACGCCCGCCAGCACGGCCAGCGAGAACTCCCACTGGAAGAAGGCGAAGAAGCCCAGGATGATCACCACGTCGTGCAGGTTGGCGATCACCGCGGCCACGCCGAACTTCCATTCGAAGCGGAAGGCCAGATAGATCACGATGCCCAGCACCACCACGCCCAGGGCCATCAGGCCGCCGTGGACCAGTTCCTCGCCCACCTGGGGGCCGACGAACTCGGTGCGGCGCAACGTCACGCCAGGGTCGGATGCCTTGAGCGCGCCCAGCACCTGCTCGCTCTGCTGAGCCGAGGTCACGCCCTTTTGCACCGGCAGGCGGATCATCACGTCGCGCGAGGTGCCGAAGTTTTGCACGACCACGTCGGCATAGCCCAGGCCGGCGACGGTGTCGCGCACCTTGCCGATGTCGGCGGTCTGGGTGTAGGCCACCTCCATGACCGTGCCGCCCGTGAATTCGACCGACAGGTGCAGCCCGCGCGTGAGCAGGAAGAACACCGCGAGCGCGAAGGTGATGAAGGACACCGCGTTGAGGACCAACGCGTACTTCATGAACGGGATGTCTTTCTTGATGCGGAAAAATTCCATGATCCGCTCCCTTTATTGGTTCTTGCCGGCCACCGGGCGCGTGGCAGCGCTCTCGGGTTTCCAGACCTGGCCGATGGACACGCTCTTGAGCTTCTTCTTGCGGCCATACCAGAGGTTGACCAGGCCGCGCGAGAAGAACACGGCCGAGAACATGCTGGTCAGGATGCCGATGCAATGCACCACGGCGAAGCCGCGCACCGGGCCGGAGCCGAAGGCCAGCAGCGCCAGGCCCGCGATCAGCGTGGTGACGTTGGAGTCCAAGATGGTCGCCCAGGCGCGCTCATAGCCCGCGTGGATGGCCGCCTGCGGCGAAACGCCCGCGCGCAGCTCCTCGCGGATGCGCTCGTTGATCAGCACGTTGGAGTCGATGGCCACGCCCAGCGCCAGCGCCATGGCGGCGATGCCGGGCAGGGTCAGCGTGGCCTGCAGCATGGACAGGATGGCCAGCAACAGCAGCACGTTCACCGACAGTGCGATGGAGGAGATCACGCCGAACAGCGCGTAGTAGATGCACATGAACACCGAGATGGCGACGAAGCCCCAGACCACGCTGTGGATGCCGCGCTGGATGTTGTCCTCGCCCAGGCTCGGGCCGATGGTGTATTCCTCGATGATCTCCATGGGCGCGGCCAGCGAGCCGGCGCGCAGCAGCAGCGCGGTGTCATTGGCTTCGGCGGTGCTCATGCGGCCGGAGATCTGCACGCGGCCGCCGCCGATCTCGCTGCGGATCACAGGTGCCGTGACGACCTCGCCCTTGCCCTTTTCGAAGAGCACGATGGCCATGCGCTTGCCGATGTTGTCGCGGGTGATGTCGCGGAAGATGCGCGAGCCCTTGGCGTCCAGCGTCAGGTTGACGGTGGGCTCCTGGGTCTGGCTGTCGAAGCCGGGCTGCGCGTCGGTCAGGTTGTCGCCGGTCAGGATGACCTGCTTCTTGACGATGATGGCCTGGCCGTTGCGGTCGAGGTACTTCTCGGAGCCGAAGGGCACGGGGCCGGAGCCCATCTCCGCGGAGCGGGCGTCGGAGCCCTCGTCCACCATGCGCACTTCCAGCGTCGCGGTGCGGCCCAGGATGTCCTTGGCCTTGGCCGTGTCCTGCACGCCGGGCAGTTGCACGATGATGCGGTCCAGGCCCTGCTGCTGGATCACCGGCTCGGCCACGCCGAGTTCGTTGATCCGGTTGTGCAGCGTGACCATGTTCTGCTTGAGCGCCTGCTCCTGCACGCGGCGCACGGCCTCGGGCTTGATGGTGGCGCGCAGGCGGAAGCCGTCGCCGTCGGGCGAGCTGGTGGTCTGCAGGTCGGCGAACTGGTCGGCGATCAAGTTGCGCACGGCCGTCAGCGTGGCGTCGTCGCGCACGCGGATGTCCACCGCATCGCCGTCGCGGGTGATGCCTCCGTGGCGGATGTTCTTGTCGCGCAGCGTGGTGCGCAGATCACCGGCCAGCGATTCGGCCTTCTTGGTCAGGGCCGCGGCCATGTCCACCTGCAGCATGAAGTGCACGCCGCCGCGCAGGTCCAGCCCCAGGTACATGGGGCGCGCGTGCAGCGCCGTCAGCCACGCGGGCGAGCGCGACACCAGGTTCAGCGCCACGATGTAGGAAGGATCGTTCGCGTCGGTGACCAGGGCGCGCTGGATGGCGTCCTTGGCCTTGAGCTGGGTGTCGGGCGTGTCGAAGCGCGCGCGCACCGAGTTGCCTTCGAGCACGACCTGATCGGCGTTGACGCCGGCCGCCTGCAGCGCGGTCTCGACCCGCTGCAGCGTGGCCGTGTCCACCTTGACGGTGGACTTGGCCGAGGAAACCTGCACCGCAGGCGCCTCACCGAAGAAATTGGGCAGGGTGTAGAGCACCCCCACCAGCAGGACGATCACCAGGATCGCGTACTTCCAGACCGGGTAACGGTTCATGTTCGCGCTCTTCTATCAGTTATGGACCCAGGCCAGCAGACGCCGCGCAAGGGCCGCCCCGCAGCGCTGGCGTCGCCCCCCTTCTCCCATCGCATGGCGATGGGAGAAGGGGGGCGCGGCGCAGCCGCTCAGGGGGTTGTCCTTTACTTGACCGTGCCCTTGGGCAGCACCTGCGCCACGGCGCTGCGCTGGATCTGCACTTCCACGCCCGAGGCGATCTCGAGGTGCAGATAGCCTTCGGACAGGCGCGAGACGCGGCCCAGCAGGCCGCCGGAGGTGACGATCTCGTCGCCCTTGGCGATGGCTTCGATCATGGCGCGGTGCTCTTTCTGGCGCTTCATCTGGGGGCGGATCATGATGAAGTACAGCACCACGAACATGAGCACCAGCGGCAGCATGCCGGTGAGCGAGCCCATCAGGCCGCCTCCGGTGGCGGCAGCGGCAGGAGCGGTTTGGGCGAATGCGGAAGAGATGAACACGGCGGGAAACTCCACGAAAGTGAGAGAAAGGGTCGATTCGGCAGCCCGCCCGGCAGCTTGCGCGGCCGGGCGGACGTAACCGCGCATTGTATTCGTGGCCCATGCCGGGGCTGCGCCATACCCCGGCCCCTACCGGGCCATGGTGGCCGGCAGCGCCGGCGGCGGCCCCTCACCAAGCAATCAAAGCCCGGAAGCGCCCGTTGAACGGGCGCATGCAGCTATCAAAAGTGGAGCGCACCATCACCCACCGGACCGAGCACCGCCGCTTCAGGCGCTGCGGCGGCCGGCCTGGGGGTCGCGCCATTGGCCTAGCAGCGCCTCCCACTGCGGCCGCACGCTGGCCAGGTGGCGGGCCTTGACGTGGCCGTAGCCGCGGATGCCTTCGGGGATGCGGGCAATCTCCACCGCCAGCGGCAGGCGGGCGGCGTCCAGCCCGGCCAGCAGCTCTTCGATGCAGGCGCGGTATTGCTGGATCAGCGCGCGCTCGGTGCGGCGCTCCTCGGTGCGGCCGAAGGGGTCGAGCGCCGTGCCGCGCAGGCCCT
>JBHIWE010000298.1:0-4871 GCA_041987645.1 Acidovorax sp.
ACCATCTTTGCAGAAGGCGCTCGCGGCCACCTGGGCAAGCAGGTCATCGCCAGGTACTCGCTGGATGCCAACCGCGATCCTCAGACCTACGGCATCGGCGTGAAGGAACTCTGGGAGATCGACCCCAAGCGCCATCAGCCCGGCTTCGTGATGCACACCGCCGGCTGGCCCATGGACGCCGACACCTACGGCGGCGCCTTCCTCTACCACGCCGAGGACAACAAGGTCACGCTGGGCTTCATCACCGGGCTGGACTATTCCAACCCCTACCTGAGCCCCTTCGAGGAATTCCAGCGCTGGAAGACCCACCCCAACATCCGCTACTACCTGGAAGGCGACGAGGCCCAGGGCATCAAGCCGGCCAAGCGCATCGGCTACGGCGCGCGCGCGATCACGGCTGGCGGCCTGCTGTCGCTGCCCAAGTTCGTGTTCCCGGGCGGCGCGCTGGTGGGCTGCGACGCGGGCTTCCTGAACGTGAGCCGCATCAAGGGCAGCCATGCCGCCATCAAGACCGGCATGCTGGCTGCCGAGGCCGCCTACGACGCCATCCAGGGCGGCCGCCAGCACGACGAACTGAGCGCCTACCCTGAAGCCTTCGAGAAGAGCTGGCTCTACGCCGAGCTGAACAAGGCGCGCAACTTCAAGGCCTGGTTCAAGAAGGGCCTGGTCACGGCCACGCTGATGAACGGCATCGAACAGTTCGTGCTCAAAGGCAACATCCCCTGGACGCTGCACCGCGACAAGCCCGACCACGCCTACCTGAAGCCTGCGGCCGAGTGCAAGCCCATCGTCTATCCCAAGCCCGACGGCAAGCTCACCTTCGACCGACTCTCCAGCGTGTTCATCAGCAACACCAACCATGCCGAGAACCAGCCCGCCCACCTGACGCTGAAAGACGCCAGCGTGCCGGTGGACATCAACCTCGCCAAGTACGCCGGCCCCGAGGCCCGCTACTGCCCGGCGGGCGTGTATGAATTCGTGCCCGACGAAGCCCAGGGCGGCGCGGCCCAGCGCCTGCAGATCAACGCGCAGAACTGCGTGCACTGCAAGACCTGCGACATCAAGGACCCGACGCAGAACATCGTCTGGGTCACGCCTGAAGGCGGCGGCGGCCCGAACTACTCCGGCATGTAAGGCGACAATAGCCCCTGCCGCAACGCTACTGAAAAGATAGCTGCTGGCGCACGTAGTACCTGCGCCGGTGGCTTCTTTTGCCATGCAATCACGGCGCCTCTCCCCTGACCCCGAAAGCAGACAGACACCATGAAGCAATCGTCCTGGGCGCCCCTCGGCGCCATCGCCCTGGCCCTGGCGGCCGCCGCTCCGCTGGCACAGGCCCAGCAGAAGTCCGTGGCCGTGACGGCCATCGTCGAACACCCGGCGCTGGACGCCATCCGCGACGGCGTGAAGGCCAGCCTGGCCGCCGCGGGCTACGAAGAGGGCAAGACGCTCAAGTGGCAGTACCAGAGCGCCCAGGGCAATACCGGCACGGCCGCCCAGATCGCACGCAAGTTCGTGGGCGACCAGCCCGACGCCATCGTCGCCATCGCCACGCCCTCGGCCCAGGCCGTGGTCGCCGCCACCAAGACGGTGCCGGTGATCTTCTCGGCCGTGACCGATCCGGTCGCGGCCAAGCTGGTCAAGAACTGGGAGCCCAGCAAGACCAACGTGACGGGCGTGTCCGACCTGCTGGCGCTGGACAAGCAGATGGAACTGGTCAAGCAGGTCGTGCCCAGTGCCAAGCGCGTGGGCGTGGTCTACAACCCCGGCGAGGCGAACTCCGCCGTGGTGGTCAAGGAACTCAAGGCCCTGCTGCCCAAGATGGGCATGACGCTGGTCGAGGCCGCCGCGCCTCGCTCCGTCGATGTGGGCAGCGCCGCACGCAGCCTGATCGGCAAGGTCGACGTGATCTACACCAGCACCGACAACAACGTAGTCTCGGCCTATGAATCGCTGGTCAAGGTCGGCCAGGAAGCCAAGCTGCCCCTGATCGCGGCCGATGCCGACAGCGTCAAGCGCGGCGCCATCGCCTCGTTCGGCATCAACTACCGCGACCTGGGCGAGCAGACCGGCCGCATGGTGGTGCGCGTGCTCAAGGGCGAAAAGCCCGGCGACATCAAGCCCGAGATCAGCACCAAGCTGGAGCTGACGGTGAACCCCGGCGCCGCTGAAAAGCAGGGCGTGAAGCTCTCCGACGCGTTCATCAAGTCCGCCGCCCATATCGTGAAGTAAGGTTCACGGTTCCGCTTTCGGCACGTGCCGCAAGCACTCCCATGACCGCAGGAGCTTCGGCTCCTGCTTTGCTTTTGCAAGGCCCTCTGCCATGTCCCTCTTCTCCCTGCTCGGCGCCGTCGAGATCGGGCTGATCTTCAGTCTGGTCGCGCTGGGCGTCTTCATCTCGTTCCGGCTGCTGCGCTTTCCCGACCTGACGGTGGACGGCAGCTTCCCGCTGGGCGGCGCGGTCTGCGCAGTGCTCATCTCCACGGGCACCAACCCCTACGTCGCCACGATCGCGGCCACGGCGGCAGGCGCGGGAGCGGGCCTCATCACCGGCTGGCTCAACGTCAAGCTCAAGATCATGGATCTGCTGGCCAGCATCCTGATGATGATCGCGCTCTACTCGATCAACCTGCGCATCATGGGCGGCCCCAACGTGCCGCTCATCAACGACCCGACGCTCTTCACCCTGCTGCAGCCCGAAGGCATGGCCGACTACGTCGCCCGCCCCGCCCTGCTGCTGGTGATCGTCATCGTCGCCAAGCTCGCCATGGACTGGTTCTTCGCCACCGAGCGGGGCTTGGCCATCCGCGCCACCGGCTCCAACGCCCGCATGGCCCGCGCCCAGGGCGTGAACACCGGCGCCATGGTGCTGCTGGGCATGGCCGTATCGAACGCGCTCGTCGCCCTGGCCGGCGCGCTCTTCGCCCAGACGCAGGGTGGCGCGGACATCTCCATGGGCATCGGCACCATCGTGATCGGCCTGGCCGCCGTGATCGTGGGCGAGAGCATCCTGCCCTCGCGCCGGCTGGTGTGGGCGACGCTTGCCGTCATCATCGGCGCCATCGTCTATCGCTTCTTCATCGCGCTGGCGCTCAACAGCGACTTCATCGGCCTGAAGGCGCAGGACCTGAACCTGGTCACGGCCGTGCTGGTGACGGTGGCGCTCGTCATTCCGCAGATCAAGCGCAAGCTGGCCTCGAAGCAGCGTTGAAAAGGACCGCACCATGCTGAGCGCACAAGACCTGCACATCACCTTCAACCCCGGCACGCCCATCGAGACGCGCGCGCTGCGCGGCATGTCGCTGGACATTCCGGCCGGGCAGTTCGTCACCGTCATCGGCTCCAACGGGGCCGGCAAATCGACCTTCCTGAACGCCATCTCGGGCGACCTCTCGGTGGACACGGGCCGCATCGCCATCGACGGCGAAGACGTGACCCGCCAGCCCGTCTGGGAGCGCGCGAAGCGCGTGGCGCGCGTCTTCCAGGACCCGATGGCCGGCACCTGCGAAGACCTGACCATCGAAGAGAACATGGCCCTCGCCCAGCAGCGCGGCACCCTGCGCGGCCTGCGCGGCGCGGTGAAGACGCAGCAGCGCGAGACCTTCCGCGAACGCCTCGCCACACTGGGCCTGGGCCTGGAGAACCGCCTGACCGACCGCATCGGCCTGCTCTCGGGCGGCCAGCGCCAGGCCGTCAGCCTGCTGATGGCGGCGCTGCAGCCCTCGCGCATCCTGCTGCTGGACGAGCACACCGCTGCGCTCGACCCGCGCACGGCCGACTTCGTGCTGCAGCTCACCGCCCGCATCGTGGCCGAGAACCACCTCACCACCATGATGGTCACGCACAGCATGCGCCAGGCGCTGGACGTGGGCGAGCGCACGGTGATGCTGCACCAGGGCCAGGTGGTGCTCGATGTGGCCGGCGAGGAACGCAGCCGCCTGGACGTGCCCGATTTGCTGCAGATGTTCGAGAAGGTGCGCGGCGAGAAACTGGCGGACGACGCGCTGCTGCTGGGCTGAAGGCGCACGCGACAGGGGCGCCAGGATACCGGGGAAATTCGGCCCTGGCGCCCGCGCTGCCTGCGCAGGCAGCTATCGAAACCAGAGCGCCGTCAGATCATCTTCACGGCCCGCCCGATGAACACGATCGGCCCGGTGGGCCGGTCGATGGGTGAGCCGGCCTCGGGCTCCAGCGTCAGCTCAAAGAGCTGGTTCGCCTCCAGCGGCGGCAGGCGGTCGATCGGCACCTGCACCGGCTCGCCCGGCCGCACCAGGCCCAGCGATTTCGGCCCCTGCCACTGGTCGGCCTTGGTCCAGAACTGCAGCGACTTGCCCGGCGGCACGGGCGTGTCGGCCAGGGGCTTGAGCTGCAGCTGGCCCGAGCGCGAAGAGGCCTGCACCACCCAGCCGGGCGACGTGCCGCCCGGCGCCACCAGCACCACCATGTATTGCGGCCCGGCGGGCGTGCCAAGCAAGCCCGGCCCGGCGACCAGCACCGTCGCCAGCACGGCCGCAGCGGCAAATCCGCCTGCGGCCAGCCCGCGCCAGAGGCGCAGGTCGTTCCACCACGCGCTGAGGGCCGAGGGCGCCGCGGCTGCGGCACGCGGACGGCGGGCAGCTGCCGCACCGGCCCCGCCCACGCTGCGCTCGATGCGCGGCCAGAGCGCGGGCGATGGCTCCACGGCGGGCGCGAGCGCCACCAGCGGATGCAGGCGCTCTTCCCAGGCTTCCACCGCCGCGCGCAGTGCCGCGTCGTGCGGCAGGCGCGCTTCGACCGAGCGGCGGCCCGCGATGGGCAACGTGCCCAGCACATAGGCGCCGGCCAGGGCGTCGAGATCCTCAGGATTGGAAGGGTCGGAAAAATCCGGTGTC
>JBHIWE010000299.1:0-4812 GCA_041987645.1 Acidovorax sp.
ACGGGCTGCGTCTGGGGCGGCTGCCTGAGCGCGGTGCGGTTCGGCGCCACGCTGGCCGACCGCGAACATCTGGAAGTGGGCTGCGAGCAGGCTCAGGTGCCGGGCTGAAGAGAGCCCTACGGTGAGCAGCGCGGGCACGGCGCCTTTTCAGGCGCCGGGCGACCCGCCCCGCTCCCACCCAGCCCAAGCCATTCAGGAATGCTCGGAAGTCTCGGGCTGGGGCGCCTTGAAGAGCGCCGCGACCTTGCGCTTGTGCTTGATGTTGGCCGAAATGCCGCTGCGCGAGGGCTGCGCCTTGGCGGCGGCTTCCCAGCCGGGAGTGCCTTCGGCAGGCGAAGCAGGTGCCTGGTAGGGCTGGTCGAAGAAGGGATCGCGTGGAGGCGCGCTCTGGCGGTAGGTGCGGGCTTCGCGCCGCTCCCGGCCGCCATGGGCGCTGCTGCGGCCCTCTTCCTCTTCGCGCCAGGCGCGGCGGCCGTCGTTGAAACGACCGTTCGGGCGCTCGGCCTCGAATTCGATTGGCTCGAGATCGATCTTCTTCTTGATGAGCTTTTCGATGTCACCCACGAGTCGGGCATCGCTGCTGGACACCAGCGTCACAGCCAGGCCGGAAGCGCCGGCGCGGCCCGTGCGGCCGATGCGGTGAACGTAGTCCTCGGCGTTGAACGGCACGTCGAAGTTGAACACCGCTGGCACGTCTTTGATGTCCAGGCCGCGAGCGGCCACGTCGGTACACACCAGCAGATCGACTTCGCCCTTCTTGAAGGCATCCAGGGCCTTCAGACGCTCGTCCTGGCTCTTGTCGCCGTGTAGCGCGGCCGTTTTGAGGCCCTCGCGCTCCAGCGAACGCGCAAGCCGCGCACAACCCAGCTTGCTGTTGACGAAGATGAACGCCTGCCGGACACCTCGGTCCTTGAGCACCTTGTGAATCGCACGGCGCTTGTCGTCATCGGACGCGGAATAGAAACGCTGTTCGACAGTGGAAGCCGTTTCGTTCGGGCGGGCGACCTCGATAGTCACCGGGTTCTGCAGGTAGCTGCCCGCCAGCCGCTTGATCTCGGGCGAGAACGTGGCAGAGAAGAGCAGCGTGGTGCGTTGCTTGGGCAGGTACGACAGGATGCGCTGCAGGTCGGGCAGGAAGCCGATGTCGAGCATGCGGTCAGCCTCGTCGAGCACTACGTATTCGACCTGGTTGAGCACCGCGTTCTTGGCTTCGATGTGATCGAGCAACCGGCCCGGCGTGGCCACCAGCACCTCGACACCCTTCTTCAGTTCGAGCGTCTGCGGCTTCATGTCCATGCCGCCGAACACCACCGTGCTGCGCAGCTTGGTGTGCTTGGCGTAGAGCGCGATCTGCTGGGCGACCTGATCGGCCAGTTCACGCGTAGGCAGCAGCACCAGGGCACGCACCGGATGGCGCGCGGGCGAGGTGGAACTGTTTTCGTGCTTGAGCAGGCGCTGCAGCAGGGGCAGCGAGAACGCCGCCGTCTTGCCCGTGCCGGTCTGGGCTGCGCCCATCACGTCCTGGCCGGTCAGCACGACGGGAATGGCCTGGGCCTGGATGGGCGTCATGGACTCATAGCCCATCTCGGCCACGGCGCGCGCCAGAGGCTCGGCCAGCGATAGATTGGAAAAGGAACTTGTCATTTGAGCCTTCTATTGTCGCACCAGGGCGTGACACGGCAGTTTTTTACTGCAAAAGGCAGTGTCAAGCTGTGGCGAGGACGATGCAAAGGGATTGACGTCCTGCGCCATCAGCTATCAAATCAAGAGCATCTACCTGTTGACCCACAAGGACTACAGGATGATGGGCATACCCCACCTTGATGCGATGCGAGCGCTGATCCAACTACAGGGTGCGCGTCGAGAAGGTGTCGCAGCTCTTGACGGCGCCGGTCTGCAGGCCGGCCTGGAACCAACGCTGGCGCTGGGCGCTGGTCCCGTGGGTAAAGCTGTCGGGCACCACGGCTCCGCCGCTGGCGCGCTGCAGTGCGTCGTCGCCAATCTTGGCGGCGGCATTCATCGCCTCTTCGACATCGCCCTGCTCCAGGATCTGGCGGGCGTTCTGCGCATGGTGCGCCCAAACGCCAGCGAAGCAGTCCGCCTGCAGTTCGAGGCGCACCGACAGATGGTTGTATTCGACCTGGCTGACGCGCCCGCGCATCTGGTCCACCTTCTCGCTGATACCCAGCAGGTTCTGCACGTGGTGCCCCACCTCATGGGCGATGACGTAGGCCTGGGCGAAGTCGCCCGGGGCACCCAACTGGTTCTTCAGGGTTTGATAGAAGGCCAGGTCGATATAGACCTTGTGGTCCGCCGGGCAGTAAAACGGCCCCATGGCCGCTTGCCCCTGGCCGCAGGCCGTGGGAGTGCGGCCCCGAAACAGCACGAGCCGCGGCTGCTCGTAGGCGCCACCGCCCTTGCGGAAGATGTCGCCCCAGACGTCCTCCGTGTCCGCAAGCACGGTGGAGACAAAGCGCGCCATGGTGTAGTCTGCCGGAGGCTTGTGGGCCGGCGCCTGCGGCTGTTGCGGCTGCACCTGAGCGGGCGAACCGCCGCTCAGCAAATTCAGAAGCGTGATCGGGTTGATGCCCAAGACCCACCCGCCCAGGAGCGCCACCACGATGGTGCCGATGCCGATGGTGCGTCCCCCGAAAACGGGCGAGCCACCGCCGCCGCCCCCGTCGCGCCGGTCTTCCACGTTGTCCGATTCCCGATTGCCTTCCCACCGCATGCCGTCGCTCCGTTCATTCGCTGATGGTGCGGATATTAAGCCCGCCGGCGCAACGGCCATCCCATACCACTTGACGCCCTGACACTGAACCAGCGGCGCCTTATTGCGCGAGATTGCCAGGACGCAAGTCGGACGTTGAAGTCACCTGGATGGACGGGGACTTGGCGGAGGCCAGAGCCGCCTGACGTGCGCCGGCCTGCTCCACCTGACCATTCAGCACCGAACCCAGCACGGCGAGTTGTACCGCGATGATGATGCCCCCGATCGCCATGACCCATTTGCGGGCTGTGGAGGGAGCCTGAGACTGCTCGATGGATTCGGAGGACGTGTCGATCGTCGGCATGAAAGGCTCCTCGTGAGCTGTGTTGTGACGAGGAGAATGCTAGACGCCGCTTGTTACACGATCTTGCGGCCCCGATCCCATGGGTTCGTAGGATGAGGGCGCAGACGCCACGCAGCCCACTCCTGCAGATCGCCCCGCCGCATCCCGTTGCGGGTCCCCGCCGGCCTTCGGCAATGGCATCGGTGTGAAATACGAAGACAACTGCGAGACCAGCGCCTGCAGCGCCATATCCCCAGGAATTGCCTTCGCCCGCTCAAGCTGCAGCGCCGCATAGCTGCAGTCACCCAGCATCATGGCGGCGCTGACACACCGGCCGTGAGAAGCCATGCGAAGAAGGAACTCATTCAAGGCGTGAGCCGGCCAGTAGGCTCGCGTACATCGGGCATGGCCCCATCCCGCATCGGCACCGCTGGCTGCCTGCGCCTGCAAAGCATAAGACGAATCAGACCGAGGAGGAGACTCCAGGGGGGCGAGCATGGCGACGACCTCGAAAAAAGCTGGAAACGGGCTGCTTTCAGATGGTGTGTGCAACCTTTGGACGCGTCATGTTATGCCGCATGCTGCTCGCAGCTGATCCGGCGGGACCCCGTCGCGATGTAGGACGCCGGAGGCCTTCAGGCCCTTTAGGCCTTGGGCAACGTGACGCCGACCTGGCCCTGGTACTTGCCGCCACGGTCCTTGTAGCTGACCTCGCAGACTTCGTCGCTTTCGAAGAACAGCACCTGGGCGCAGCCTTCGCCCGCATAGATGCGCGCAGGCAGCGGCGTGGTGTTGCTGAATTCGAGCGTCACATAGCCCTCCCATTCGGGCTCGAACGGCGTGACGTTCACGATGATGCCGCAGCGCGCGTAGGTGCTCTTGCCCAGGCAGATGGTCAGCACGTTGCGCGGAATGCGGAAGTACTCCACCGTGCGCGCCAGCGCGAAGCTGTTGGGCGGAATGATGCAGCTGTCGCCATGGAAATCGACGAAGCTCTTCTCATCGAAATGCTTGGGGTCCACCACCGTGCTGTGGATATTCGTGAACACCTTGAATTCCGGCGCGCAGCGGATGTCGTAGCCGTAGCTGCTGGTGCCGTAGCTGATGATCTTGCGGCCCTCGCGCTCACGGATCTGGCCGGGCTCGAAGGGCTCGATCATCCCGTGCTGCTCCGCCATGCGGCGGATCCACTTGTCGCTTTTAATGGTCATTGCTTTACTCCTGCAGCCTATTCTAGGGTGGGGGCTTGCGCCGACCCCCACCGCCCATACCCTCAAGATGCTATTACAAAAATAGCATCAGGCCCTTGATTCACCTACGCTGCGGGGACAATCAGGCAATGACCGTGCGCTCGATGACCCGGTCATCGCCCAGCACGATCAGCGCAAACAGCAGCTCTTCCAGGCTGGCAGCCTGCGAGGTCTTGCGTGCCAGCAAGGGCGTGGCCTGCGGGTTCAGCACGACGAAGTCGGCTTCGGTGCCGGGCTGCAGCGTGCCGACCACGCCCTCCAGCCCCAGTGCCCGTGCGGCCCCGCCGGTGTGGCGCCACCACAGCTGCTGAGGGCTCAAGCTCACGCCGGGCTTGGTCTGGCCCTCACGCCCCACGTAATAGGCCGCCAGCATGGTATGGAACGGGCTGAAGCTCGTGCCGCCGCCGACGTCGCTGGCCAGGCCATGCTCGAAACCGATGCGGGCCGCACCCTCGTAATCGAAGAAGCCGCTGCCCAGAAACAGGTTGCTGGTGGGGCTCACAGCCGCA
>JBHIWE010000300.1:0-4773 GCA_041987645.1 Acidovorax sp.
AGAGGGTGGGATTCGAACCCACGGTAGTGTTGCCACTACGCCTGATTTCGAGTCAGGTACATTCGACCACTCTGCCACCTCTCCTGTGTGTCGAAGCCTGCGAGTATAGCAAGGTTTTCAGGCAGTGAGCAGGGCCACTCCGCCCATGTAGGGGCGCAGCACCTCCGGCACGACCACGCTGCCGTCGGCCTGCTGGTAGTTCTCGAGCACGGCGACCAGGGTGCGGCCCACGGCCAGGCCCGAGCCGTTCAGGGTGTGCAGCAGCTCGTTCTTGCCCTGCGCGTTCTTGAAGCGGGCCTGCAGGCGGCGCGACTGGAAGGCTTCGCAGTTGCTGATGGAGCTGATCTCGCGGTAGGTGTTCTGGGCGGGCAGCCAGACCTCCAGATCGTAGGTCTTGGCGGCGCCGAATCCCATGTCGCCGGCGCACAGCAGCATGACGCGGTACGGCAGGCCGAGCTTTTGCAGGATGGTTTCGGCGTGCCGGGTCATCTCTTCCAGCGCGTCGTAGCTCTTGTCGGGGTGGACGATCTGCACCATCTCGACCTTGTCGAACTGGTGCTGGCGGATCATGCCGCGCGTGTCACGACCGTAGCTGCCGGCTTCGGAGCGGAAGCACGGCGTGTGCGCAGTGAGCTTGATGGGCAGTTCCGCCTCGGGCACGACCACTTCGCGCACGAAGTTGGTCAGCGGCACTTCGCTGGTCGGAATAAGGTAGAGCGCGGCGTTGTCGGGCACGGGTTCGCCCTCCTGCCCGCCCTTCTTGGCGGCGAACAGGTCACCCTCGAACTTGGGCAGCTGGCCCGTGCCCTTGAGCGAGTCGGCGTTCACGGCATAGGGCACGTAGCACTCGGTGTAGCCGTGTTCCTGGGTCTGCACGTCCAGCATGAATTGCGCGAGGGCGCGGTGCAGCCGGGCGATGCTGCCCTTCATGACGGTGAAGCGCGAGCCCGAGAGCTTCACGCCCATGTCGAAGTCGAGGCCCAGGGGCGTGCCGATGTCCACATGGTCCTTGGCCTCGAAGGCGAAGCTGGGCGGCGCGCCCCAGCGGCGCACTTCCACGTTGCCGGTCTCATCGCTGCCTTCGGGCACCGAGGCGTGCGGCAGGTTCGGCACGGCCACCAGCATGGCCTGCAGTTCGGCCTGGATCTGTTCGAGCCGGGCGGCGGATTGTTCCAGCTCGATCTTGGACGCGGCCACCTGGGCCTTGGCGGCTTCGGCGCCGTCCTTGTCGCCCCGGCTCATCAGCATGCCGATCTGCTTGGAGAGCTGGTTGCGCTGCGCCTGCAGCTCTTCGGTGCGGGTCTGCAGCGTCTTGCGCTCGGACTCCAGCGCCTGGAAGGCCTCCACGTTCAGGAATGCCTGCGGCTTTTTGCGGGTTTCCAGCCGGGCGATGGCGGAGTCGAGGTCTTTGCGGAGAAGGAGGATGTCGAGCATAGGCGGCGATTTTAGAACGCGCTCACGATCTCCCAGGGGGTGCGAACTCAGGCGACGCCGGCGGGATCGCAGTTGGCGCCGCACAGGATGAGCGCCACGGTTTCACCCTCGCGTGGCCGGTAGGCGCCGCTCTGCAGCGCCGCGAGGCCCAACGCAGCGGCCGGCTCCACAGCCAGCTTGAGTTCGCGCCAGAGCCACTGCTGGGCGGCGCGGATGGCATCGTCAGTGAGCAGCAGGCTGTCGTGCACGTGCTGCTGGGCCACCTGCCAGGCGATGTCGCCGATGCGGCGTGCGCCCAGCGAGTCGGCCGCGATGCCGCCCACCTCCACATCGACCGGCCGGCCCGCCGCTCGGGCGCTGTGCAGCGTGGGCGCGCGCTCGGGCTCCAGCGCGACGACGTGGGCGCGGCTGTTCACCCAGGCGGCCACGCCGGCAATCAGGCCACCGCCGCCCACGCTGACGAGCAGCGTGTCGGGCAGGCGGCCGGCCTGGGTTTCCATCTCCTGCGCCAGCGTGCCGGCGCCGGCCACCACCTCGGGCTGGTCGTAGGCGTGCGTCAGCAGCGCGCCAGTGGCCTGCTGGCGCTCCAGGCAGGCCTGCAGCGCTTCGGAATACGCGGCGCCACGCACCATCACCTCGGCGCCGAGCTGGCGCAGGCGGGCCCGCTTGGCCTCGGGCGAGACCTCGGGCACGAAGACCTCGCAGCGCACGCCCAGCGCGCGGGCGGCCGCCGCCGTGGCGATGCCGGCATTGCCGCCAGAGGCGATGATGGCGCCGCTCTCCGGCAGGGGGTTGGCGAGCAGCCGGTTCATCATGCCGCGCGCCTTGAAGCTGCCTCCCGTCTGCAGTTGCTCGAGCTTCAGCCAGACCTGCGCGCAGGGCACGCCCAGGGCGGCGCCGCTCAACTGCGCGAGGGGCGTGGCGCGCAGAAAGCCGGGGCGGGAAGCGAGCCGCTGGCTGGCGGCGGCGATGGCGGAACGATCGATCATGGGTTCAGGCATCCACGAAGGGAATGGGAAGGAGGGGAGGAAGAGGAAAAGGGCAAGCCCTGCAGTCTAGGGCGCCTGCACCGCCTGCCGCCCCAAGGCCGCCCCGTTCACACAAGCGGATACACAGCCGCCCTGCGCCGGCAAGCACGGGCGCCGATAACAATGGCGACGGAGCGCCTGCGGTGCGGGCCCTGATTCGCTGAAGGGGAGATCGGTCCATGTTCTACGTGTTCGGCCCGTTGGGCCAGGTGTACCGGGGTGGCCCGGAAAAGCTAGCGCAGGTGGCGCCCGTGCGCCGCGTGCTGCGCCCGCAGGCCCTGCGCACGCGCGAGCAGGACGGCGACGCGCCGGTGTTCCACGCGCCGCCCTCGACGGCCACTCCGCCCCCGGCCCCTGCCACGCCGCCGGTGGGCATGCTGGCGCAGGCGGTGGCCGCCTACGCGCAGACGGAACAAGGCCCGCAGGAGCCGCGGCAGCCCCTGTCGCGGGTCAAGGACGTGATGAGCGAGGGCGCGGTGACGGTGCGGCCCGACGTGCGCGTGAACGATGCCTGGCAGACGCTGGCCGAGCACCAGGTGGCGCAGGCGCCGGTGGTGGATGAGCGCGGCCAGGTGGTGGGCCTGCTGCTGCGTGCCGACATGGCGCCGCTGGACCTGCTGCCCGAGCCCGGTGCCGTAAAGGATGCCATCGCTCTGGCGCGCCGGCCGGTGCAGGACGTGATGATCAGCCCCATCCCGACCGTCTCGGACGAGACCGAGCTGCGCCGCGTGGCGGGCGTATTGCTGGAGACGGGCCTTCCGGGCCTGCCGGTGACCGACGAGCGCGGGCAGCTCATCGGTTTTATCTCACGCACCGACATCCTGAAGGCCGTGGCGGCGGACCCGCCGCTGGATCTCTGGAGCTGAGGGCGCCGCGCCGGCCCTGCGCGGCCGGCCTCTCTTTCCTGCCCCTCAGTGCGCCAGGGGAAGAGAGTTCTCTGCGATGTCCACCTCGGGGAGCGGGCTGGCAAGAACCTTGTCGATGGTCTTGCCATCCATGTCCACCACCTCGAACTGCCAGCCTTCCCACTGCACGGTGTCGGTCACCTTCGGCAGCTTGCCGGTGAGCAGCATGACCATGCCGCTCAGCGTGTGGTAGCGGCCCCGGTCTTCTTCGGGCACGGAAGCGAGGTCCAGGCGGTCCTTGAGCTCGGGCACGGGGATGTGGCCGTCCAGCAGCCAGCTGCCGTCTTCGCGCTGCACGGCCCAGGAGGTCTCGGGGTCGCGGGCGTGGAATTCGCCGGTGATGGCCTCGATCAGGTCCTGCAGCGTGACGATGCCCTGCACCTCGCCGTATTCGTCGATGACGAAGGCCATGTGCAGGTCGGACTGGCGGAAGTTGTCCAGCAGTTCCATGCCGGTGATGGTCTCGGGCACGTAGAGCGCCGTCTGCAGCGGCTGGCGCGCCAGGTCGCGGCCGTTCGTCTCGGCATCGCCCACCAGCACGCCGTGGCCTTCGCGCAGCGTGCGCGAGAGCCACTGGCGCGCGTTCAGCACGCCCAGGATGTTCTCCATGCCGCCGCGCACCACGGGGAAACGGGCGTGGTCGGACTCCTCGATGCGGCGCAGGTTTTCCTCGAAAGGCTCTTCGACGTCGAGGTAGGCCACATCGGCGCGCGGCACCATCAGCGAGCCGATCTGGCGGTCGTCCAGCCGGAACACGTTGCGCACCATCTCGTGCTCGTGCGATTCGATCACGCCGGCGCTGGTGCCTTCGGCCAGCACGGCGTGGATCTCAGCCTCGGTCACGGCGCTGGCGCCGTTGTCCTTGACGCCCAGCAGGCTCAGCAGCCCCTGGGTGGAGGCCGACAGCAGCCGCACGAAGGGCTTGGTGGCCAGGGCCAGCCAGTTGATGGGGCGGGCGACCAGACGGGCCAGCGATTCGGGGTAGCTCTGGCCCAGGCGCTTGGGCACCAGTTCGCCCACCACGATGGAGAAGTAGGTGATGACCATCACGACCACGCCGGTGGCCGTGTAGCCGGCAGCCTTGTCGTGCATGCCCATGGCCCGCAGCCATTCGCCGAGCGGCTCGGCCAGGGCCGCCTCGCCGACGATGCCGTTGAGCACCCCGATGGAGGTAATGCCGATCTGGATGGTGGAGAGGAAGCGGGTGGGGTCTTCACCCAGCTTCATGGCGGCGACTGCGCCGCTGTCGCCCTCATCTGCCAGCTTCTGCAGCCGCGCCTTGCGCGCCGAGACCAGTGCCAGCTCCGACATGGCAAACAGGCCATTGAGGAGGATGAGGGCGAAAAGTATTGCTATTTCCATAAAGGGGAAGCGAAATGCTTCCTCGGAGTCGAACAGGCCTGGAT
>JBHIWE010000301.1:0-4663 GCA_041987645.1 Acidovorax sp.
AACCCGCCCGCACATGCGCTTCGTGCCGGTGAAGCCGCCGGCGCAGACGCTGCTGGCCAGCCATCAGCTACGCAAACCTCCCGATTCACTCACGCAGCTTATTCCTGCTTGCCTAGGGACGACCATGTAAGCGGCAGATGGTCGGAGTCCTTTGCGACCAGCACCTACGCGAGCAGCCCGGAGGTGGGGATGCCCTTGGCGATGATCTCCGCCGGGACCGGCGCCTGGGTCAGCGTTCGGCACCTGTGCGCAGGTCCACTTGCCGCGGATGTGGCACTCGACCGTGAACACGCCCGGCGTGTAGTCCAGCTTCTCGCTGATGCGCTTGAGCGCACAGCCGCACGCGCAGCGGGTGTTCTCGGGCTCGTGGTGGCAGTCCACGCGCGGCAGGTCCGCCGGCAAGGCGGTGCGCTTAGGCATCGCGCCAGGCGTAGCCGGCGGCTTCTTCTTGCCCAGCAGTTCCTGGAGCTGCGCCTCAGCCGCGGCAAGGTCGGCGTCCAGAGCCTCGTCGAACAGCGCGCGTTGTTCGGCATCGAGCTGCTCGCTCTTCTTGCCGAACTTCAGGCGTCGCAGCTGGGCGATCTCGAACGAGAGCTTCGCCGTAGGCGCTGACATGGGCGAAAAGCATCCGAGCATCACCCCCCAGGATGGCTCTCATCTCGATACAGAGGTGAATCCTCCGCACTATTCGGCTCCCTACGATGATATGGACTGATCACATCGGCAGGGAGAAAGCATGAACTTACGCCATCTTCGCTGCTTCATCGCCGTAGCCGAGGAGCTGCACTTCGGCCGGGCTGCTCGACGGCTGCACATCGAACAGTCTCCACTGTCGCGCACGATCCGCCAGATGGAGGCGGATTTAGGGGTGCCGCTGCTCAACCGCTTGCCACGCAGTGTTCGTCTCACACCGGCGGGACAGGTCTTCCTCGAAGAAGCCCGGCGCGTACTGCTGGCCTTCGAGCAAGCGCAGACCAAGGCACGCGCCGCAGCGAACCAGCGGAACACGCTGCGCATCGCACTATCTGGTGACATGGGGCAGGCCCGCTTGTCGGCGTTGCTTGCGCTTTGCCGCGAGGAGGCACCACAGGTCGGCATTCGGATATTTGAAACGCCACTGGCGCAGTTGGTGACTGGACTGCGCAACGACTTGTATGACGCAGGTTTTGCATTGGCTGGTGAAATGGACGCCGGCATCGTCGCCATGCCGGTGTGGCGAGACCCGCTGGTGGTGGCTTTGCCCGCCAGGCATCCGCTGCTGGCTTTCAAGGAAGTGCCGCTGGAGGAAGTGCCGAGCTATCCTCTGGTGCTGTGCGATCCCCAGGTCTGCGAAGGTTGCAGCCGGCAGCGCGAACGGCTGCTCCGCACGGTGGATGCGCAGCCGACGGTAGCCGAGTACGTCAAGACCCATTCCCTGATGCTGGCCCTCGTGGCCGCCGGCTACGGCGTGGGCTTTTCGAGCGCGGCGCATCTGGCGGGTTGCCATCAGGCCGATGTCGTCGTGCGGCCGCTGGCCGACGAGACCGCTTCGCTGACGACCTATCTACTGCGACCCGAAGGCGAAATCATGGAGCCGCTGCGGCAGTTCATCGACCGCGTGGAGCGTGTCGGACGCCCGCAAGGCACCGATCAACGCCCGATGTGACGCGGGGATTTTGGACGGTACGATTCCCGTTCGGTCTGGACCTTGACCCGCATTGCATCGGCGGCCGACCTTTTGCGTCACGGGCATGGATGGCGAATCGGGCCTATCCACCCGGCATCAAGCAAGGCACCTTCAAGCTGTCGAGGTCACAGCAGTGACGCAGAACGCATGAGCCCTTGCTGGATGCGAGCGATGCCTCCACTGAAATCCGGGTGGCTGTGCTCGGCGAGTGGGTGCCTTCACCGCTTGCCGACTTGCTGGCGTTGCAGCGCGCCGAAGAGCCAGAGACCGCCACCGCCTTGATCGGATGCAGTGCCACAGCGCAGGCGCAGGAACTGCCGCACGATAACTTTGACTTGGCCCTGTCCACAGCCGCCTGGGAGTGGCCAGGCTGGGTGTGCGAGCCGTTGTGGCATGACACGCTGGCAGTCGCCGTCGCCAAGCGCTCGCACCTGCTGTCCTACCTGAAGTGCCTCGCCAAGAGCTGCTCAAGCAGCCGGTGATCTGCGCGCAGTCAACGGCCGACGAGCCGTGGCGCGCGGTGGCGCATGGCCTGGTCGAGGATGCACCGCAGGGCCATGTGCAGACCGTCAGCACCTTCGACATGGCGATGACGCTCGTCTCGGCGGGCTACGGCATTGCCGTCGCACCCGCCGCGAGACTGACCTGCTACCTGCGTCGCGGCATCGCCGCGCGATGGCCTGCACCGACAGCGGCACGATGTAGGGTGGAATGTCCTTGGGCAACTGGCGCTTCCTGCGCATGTCCACCTGGAGCTGCTTCACGACCTCGGGCGGGATGATCCAGAGGCCCCGATCGAGGTCGAACTGATCCGGCGTCGCCAGGCGCAGCTCGCCCGTGCGCACGCCGGTGAATAGCAACAGCCGCAGACCGAGCTGGGTTTGCAGCCGGCCACGATACTTGCGCAGGCGCTGCAACAACTTGGGCAGTTCGGCCATCCGCAGAAGCGGGTTGTGCCTGACGGGTGGCAGTGGCAGCACCACGACGTCGAGATCGGAGGCAGGGTTCTGCTCTAGGCCCGGCACGATCACCAGCGCGTAGCGGAACAGTTGGTTGAACCACGTCCTGACCTTCTGGCGATGGAGAGCGCGCTGCGCTTCTCGATCTTGGCAATCACCTCCAGAAGATCAGGACGCTTGATCTCATAGATCGACCGCTTCCCCAAGGTCGGGAGTACGTCCCTGTCGAAGATGCGCGGAAGCATCGCGAGGGTCGTCTGCCGGCCTTCCTTGAGGCTCAGCCCGCGATGCTCGAGCCACCCGCGGTACACCACCTCGAAGTTGTTTTCGTCGGCGAGCCGCACAGCGGTCCGCTTCTGCTTGCGGTGATCACGTGGATTGATGCCCTTGGCCAGCAGGGCGCGCGCTTCGTCGCGCAGGCTGCGGGCCTCGCGAAGCGTCACCTCCGGGTAGGTGCCGAGCGACATCCGCTTCTGCTTGCCCGCCCAGTAGTAGCGGAAGTGCCAAGTCCTGCCCCCTGCAGCCGTCACGGCCAGGGAGAGACCATCGATGTCTGGAAGTGTGTAGGCCTTGCCGGTGGCTTTGGCTTGGCGGACCACCAAGTCTGAGAGTGCCATGCTCTAGCTCCTGAACATGAGTCAGGAACCAGATGCTTAACCCATCGACCTCAGCGCCCTAGCAACAATCCGGAAGCCGTCGTGCCCGCAAAAATGGACACAAAAATGGACATAAACGTCGTGGCTTCAGGTGGATTTCCGTGGAGCCCATTGGAACATCGAGATGTCGAAAACTCAACCAGAATCAACGACTTACGATGCTTCTTGGACTTTCTCAGAATTCCCTGGAACGATGCAGTGGAGCGGGTGAAGGGAATCGAACCCTCGTATGAAGCTTGGGAAGCTGCCGTTCTACCATTGAACTACACCCGCACAGCCGCGCATTATAGGCATGTCCTGCGCGGTTTCAGGGGCGCCGGCGCGCCCTGCGCGGGGTGGTCACTTCTGAATGTCGCCAAGGCACAGGTACTTGATTTCCACGTAGTCATCCATGCCGTGGTGTGAGCCTTCGCGGCCCAGGCCGGACTGCTTCACGCCGCCGAAGGGAACATGTTCGGTGGCCAGAATGCCCACGTTGATGCCCACCATGCCGTATTCCAGCGCTTCGCCCACGCGGAAGATACGGCCCACGTCGCGGCTGTAGAAATAGCTCGCCAGGCCGAACTCGGTGTTGTTCGCGGCGGCGATGGCCTCCTGCTCGGTCTTGAACTTGAACACCGGGGCGAAGGGGCCGAAGGTCTCCTCGCGCGCGCACAGCATGTCGGGCGTGGCACCGGCCACCACCGTGGGCTCGTAGAACTGGCCCGAACCCAGGGAGGACAGGCGCTTGCCGCCGGTGAGCACCTGGCCGCCCTTGGCAATGGCGTCCTCCACATGGCGCTGCACCTTCTCCAGGGCGGCCTCCTCGATCAGCGGACCCTGGTTCACGCCCTCCTCGAAGCCATTGCCCACCTTGGCCGTCCGGACCTTGGCAGCGAACTTGGCGACGAACTGGTCGTACACACCCTCCTGCACATAGAAGCGGTTGGTGCACACGCAGGTCTGGCCCGCGTTGCGGTACTTGCTGGCAAAGGCGCCTTCCACGGCGCTGTCGATGTCGGCGTCGTTGAAGACGATGAAAGGCGCGTTGCCGCCAAGTTCGAGCGACATCTTCTTCACCGTGGGCGCGCACTGCGCCATCAGGATGCGGCCCACTTCGGTGGAGCCGGTGAAGGAGAGGTGGCGCACGGTGTCGCTGGCGCACAGCACCTTGCCCACGGCGATGGAGTTGTCCGCATCCGAGGTGACGATGTTGAGCACCCCGGCGGGGATGCCCGCACGCAGGGCCAGCTCGCCAGCGGCAAGCGCCGTCAGCGGCGTCAGCTCGGCCGGCTTGATGACCACCGGGCAGCCCGCAGCCAAAGCCGGGGCCACCTTGCGGGTGATCATGGCCAGGGGAAAGTTCCAGGGCGTGATGGCCGCACACACGCCGATGGGCTGCT
>JBHIWE010000302.1:0-4647 GCA_041987645.1 Acidovorax sp.
ATCGCCTACCAGCCCGACGCCGTGGCCCACGCCCGCCGCATCCCCTGGGGCCCGCAGATGAACGGCGTGAGCGAGATCCTGGAAGACGGCCCCCACCACCTGCTGGTGCTGGAGCGCAGCTACAGCGCGGGCACGGGCTTCGCCGTGCGCCTCTACCGCATCGACACGCGCACGGGCAGCGACACCCTCGCCCTGCCCGCCCTCGCGCCCGGCAGCTACACCCCCGCCCCCAAGACCCTCGTGGCCGATCTGGCCACGCTCGGCGCCGGCACGCTCGACAACCTGGAGGGCATGGCCTGGGGCCCGCCCCTGCCCCGCGGCGGACGCGTGATCGTCTTCGTGAGCGACGACAACTTCAACCCGGCGGAAGCCACGCAGTTCATCGCGGCGGAATACCGGGCGCCATGACGGGCACCCTGCCGGCGGCACGGGTCAGGCTGCTTGGGGTACAACCCTTCTTGCCATGACCGTCAAAGCCCGCTCCCTCCAAGACCTCCAGCCGTTGCGCAAGGCGCTGGCCGAGGCCGCCGCGCGCGAGGCCGAGCGCCTGCGCGAACGGCAGGAGGCCGCCCGCCGCGCCCGGGCCGAGCGCATGCTGTTCCAGGACGCCGTGGGCCCCGTGCAGCCGCTGCGCGGCACGCAGGAGCGCCGCTGGCACACGCCCGAACCTCCCGAGCCACTGCCGGTGCAGCGCACCCTGGACGAGGAGCGCGTGCTGCTCGAATCCATCAGCGACGAGTTCGACGTGACGACGCTGCTGGACGTGGACGACCAGCTGAGCTTTCGCCGCCCCGGCATCGGCCAGGACGTGACGCACCGGCTGCGCGCCGGCTACTGGAGCATCCAGCGCCAGCTGGACCTGCACGGCCTGCGCACCGACGAAGCGCGCGAGGCGCTGGGCGAATTCGTGCGCGTGGCCCACCGCACCGGCCTGCGCTGCGTGCGCGTGGTGCACGGCAAGGGCCTGGGCTCGCCGGGCAAGACGCCGGTGCTCAAGAGCCGCGTGCAGCGCTGGCTGGTGCAGAAGAAGGAAGTGCTGGCCTTCGTGCAGGCCCGCCCGGCCGAAGGCGGCGCCGGCGCGCTGGTGGTGCTGCTGCAGCCCGGGCGGCGGCGCTTGGCCGGCTGAATCTTTTCAGCATGAAATCAGGCTGCAGCCCTTGATGGGAAAGCGCATTCAGCTATCCATTTGATAGCAGACACCGTCACCTTCAGGGCCGACCGGCCCCGCCACGCACCATGACGCAAGCCCTCCACGACACCCTGCTCGCCGGCACCGCCAGCGCCCAGGCCGCAGCCCTCGCACGAGGCGACACCACGGCCCTCGCCCTGTGCGATGCCGCCATCGCCCGCATCGAGGCGCAGGACGGCGCGATCAACGCCGTGGTCGTGCGCGACTTCGCCAACGCCCGCCTGCAGGCCCAGGCGGCCGATGCGGCGTTGGCACGGGGCGAGCGCCGCCCGCTGCTGGGCGTGCCGATCACCGTGAAGGAATCGTTCAACGTGGCCGGCCTACCCACCACCTGGGGCTTCGAGCACGCCCGCGGCTTCATCGCCCAGGCCGACGCAGTGGCCGTGGAGCGGCTCAAGGCCGCCGGCGCCGTGCTGCTGGGCAAGACCAACGTTCCCGTGGCGCTGGGCGACTGGCAGAGCGCAAATCCGATCTACGGCCGCACCAACAACCCGCACGACCTCTCGCGCACGCCCGGCGGCTCCTCCGGGGGCGCAGCCGCCGCGCTGGCGGCGGGCTTCGTGGCGCTGGAGCTGGGTTCGGACATCGGCGGCTCCATCCGCGTGCCGGCGCACTTTTGCGGCGTCTATGGGCACAAGCCCACGCACGGGCTGCTGCCTGCGGCGGGCCACGACTTTCCGGGCTTTCCGCCCGGCGCGCCGAACGAGCTGGCGGTGATCGGCCCGCTGGCGCGCAGCGCGCAAGACCTGGAACTCGCGCTGGACCTGCTGGCCGGCCCCATCGGCGCCCAGGCCCACGCCATGCAGGTGCGGCTGCCGCCCGCGCGGCCGGTGCAGCAGGCGCGCTGCCTGCTGATCGACAGCGGCCCTGGCGTGGCGGTGGCGAGCGACGTCCAGGCCCGCCTGCATGCGGTGGCCGATGACCTGCAGGCCAGCGGCTGCACGGTGGAGCGCGGCACCAGCGAACTGCTGCCCGATCTGGCCACGAGCCACGCTGCCTACCACCGCCTGCTGATGACCTACCTCACGCGCGGCACACCCGGCGCCGCCAGCATGCAAGCGCACGAATGGCTGCAGCTGCTGGACCAGCGCGTGCGGATACAGGTGCAATGGCGGCGCTTCTTCGAGAGTTTCGACGCCCTGCTGCTGCCCGCCTTCGGCTGCACCGCCTATCCGCATATTCCGGACATGGACTGGAGCACGGCGGCGGTGCCGATCGACGGGCAACCCGAGCTGCTCGGAGCCCAGTCGTTCTGGCAGAGCGTGGCGACCCTGCCCGGCCTGCCCGCGACCGTGGCGCCCATCGGGCGCGCCAGCGATGGGCTGCCCATCGGCATGCAGGTGATCGGGCCGATGTATGAGGACCGCACGCCGCTGGCGCTGGTGCGGCATCTGGAGGCCTGGAGGGCCGCAGCCGGCCGCACCTGACGGCACGCGTCCCCTCACCCGGCACCCCAGCACCCCAGCAAAACGGCGCGCAAGGCCCCAAGGCCCTGCGCGCCGTTTCGCTGCCCGGGTGCCGCCTGCGGGCGGCACCCGGGCCGGGCGATCACTTGGACAGGTCGATCGCGTACTTGGACGTGCCCTTGCCCGAGCCGTCATCGGCCGCCACCAGCGACACGCCGGGCAGGCCCGCAGCCTGCGCCACGCTCAGGGCGCCCGCGCCGGAGCTGAACACCACCGCGCCGGCCGTGCTCGCCTTGGTGAAGCGCCAGCTCTTGGCCGCGCCGTTGGCCGCACGGGTGACGGACGGGTTCTTGCGGATGTAGTCGATCACCACGTCGCGGTTCGCATCGGGCGAGGCCCAGATGGTGCCGGAGCCGTCGAGCTTGTCGCTGAAGCTCTTGCCGCTGGTGGCGCGGTAGTTGTTGGTGGCGATCACGAATTCCTGCGCCGGGTCCATGGTGGCACCCTTGTAGGTCAGGTTCTTGATGCGGCTGCCGGTGGGCTGGGTCACGTCGATCTCGTACTGCACGTCGGCCGTGGTGAACATGTCGAAGTTGTAGCCCGGGAAGCTGCTGATGAGCTGCTGCTCGGTGGTCTTCGTCGTGCTGATCTGGTTGAAGCGCTTGGCAGCGGATTCGAGCCAGTTCTTGATGTCGGCGCCGTTGACCTTCACCGCATAGACGGTGTTGGGGTAGAGGTAGAGATCAGCCGCGTTGTTGATCGCCAGCGGGCCCACGGCCACGTCGGTGTAGTCGGCACCGCCCTGGAAGCCGGACTTGAACGGCGCGCTCACCGACAGCACCGGCAGGCTCTTGTACTGCGGCAGGTTGGCCTGGATGTAGGCCGACACGTAGGCCTGCTGCGCCTGGTTCACGATCTGGATCGCGCCGGGATCACCCACGTCGGCAAACAGCGTGCTCATGCGGAAGTCGGTGGAGCCGATGGGCGTCTTCACGTAGGCGATGGCGGCCTGGTGCTGGGTATCGACCAGCGGGGCGATGCTGGAGTCGGCGTCCACGTACACGTTGGCGCCGGAGGCGTCCTTGGTCTGGATGTTGCGCAGCTCGGACTTGGAGCCTGTCTTGTCCACGCTCCAGGCCTTGCCGTCCCACTTCAGCGACAGGCTGATCACGCCCAGCGCCTTGCCCCAGGAGCTGGCCATGACGGCGGGCACGCCGTTGATGGTGCCGGCCTGGTTGTCCACGCCGGACTGGGTGAACGCAGGCTTGGCACTGCGGTCGGGGAACACGCTGTGCTGGTGGCCCATGACCATGGCGTCGATGCCGGACACCTTGGACAGGTGCAGGCCGGGGTTCTCCATGGTGGCCGAATAGGCGCTGCCGTCCAGGCCGCCGTGCAGCAGTGCGACGACCACGTCGGCGCCCTTGGCGCGCAGTTCAGGCACGTATTTCTGGGCGGATTCGACGGCGCCTTCGGTATAGACCTTGCCGTCCAGATAGCGCTTGTCCCAGTTCAGGATGCCGGGCGTGGTGAAGCCGATCAAGCCGATCTTCACCGGCAACTGCACCGTCTTGCCGTCTGCCGTCTGGGCGGTGATGGTGCGGTTCAGCAGAACGTACGGCTGCACCAGCGGCTGCTTGGTCTTGCTGCTGTACACATTGGCCAGAGCCATGGGGTAGCCAGCACCCGCGCACTTGACGGTGGGGTCCACGCCATCGACGTTGAGGCCGCCGCCAAGCACCTGGTTCAGGTAGGGAAGGCCGTAGTTGAATTCATGGTTGCCCAGCGTGCCAGCATCGAAGCCCAGCGCGCCCATGGCCTTGTACATGGACAGCTGCTGCTTGCAGTCGATAGGCTTGACCACGGCTTCGTAGTCGGCCAGCGCCGTGCCCTGGATGGTGTCGCCGTTGTCCACCAGCACGGTGTTGGCGAATTCCTTGCGCGCCTGGCGCACCAGCGTGGCGGTGCGCTCGAAGCCATAGGTCTTGTCTTCGGCCAGCTTGAAGTAGTCGTAGCTGCGCACGTTGAAGTGCAGGTCGGTCGTCTCCAGTA
>JBHIWE010000303.1:0-4623 GCA_041987645.1 Acidovorax sp.
ATGCACGGGAAAGTAGGCCCGGTCACCCAGGTGCCGGCCACCGCGCACCATCGCCAGGTTCACGCAGGCTCGGCCGCCCTGCACCTTCACGGCCAGGATGTCCACGTCCTTGTCGGAGGTGGTTTCGATGGACTGCTGGTGCAGCACGCGCGAGAGCGCGGTGATCTGGTTGCGCACATCGGCCGCCTGCTCGAATTCGAGCCGGGCCGAATGCTCCAGCATGCGCGCCTCCATCGCCTGCAGCAGCTCCTGCGTCTCGCCGCGCAGCATCGCCTCGGCATGCTGCACGTCGCTGGCGTAGGCCTCGGGCGAGATCAAGTCCACGCAGGGGCCCGAGCAGCGCTTGATCTGATAAAGCAGGCAGGGCCGGGTGCGGTTGGCGAAGACGGTGTCTTCACAGGTGCGCAGGCGGAACACCTTCTGCAGCAGCAGGATGGTTTCCTTGACGGCCCAGGCCCCAGGATAAGGGCCGAAATAGCGGTGCCGCTTGTCCACCGCGCCCCGGTAGTAAGCCATGCGCGGAAAGAGCTGCCCAGGCTGCTCGCCGCTCCCGTCGCGCGCCGCCACGCCCGTGATCTTCAGATAGGGATAGCTCTTGTCGTCGCGGAACAGGATGTTGTAGCGCGGATTGAGCGACTTGATGAGGTTGTTTTCGAGCAGCAGCGCTTCCGCCTCGGAGCGCACCACGGTGGTCTCCAGCCGCACGATCTTGCCCACCATGTGGCCTATGCGTGTGCCGCCATGGGTCTTGGTGAAATAGCTGGAGACGCGCTTTTTCAGGTTGCGGGCCTTGCCCACGTAGAGCAGGCCGCCCTGGGCGTCGAAATAGCGGTACACGCCCGGCAGCGGCGGCAGCGAGGCCACCTGCGCGAGCAGTTCTTCGGAGTGCACATCGGACATGCGCGTATTGTGGCCGTCGCCGCCCACGCCCCGCGAGGAGCGCCAGGTGCTTGCCCCGACGGCCCCTCCCGCAGAGGACACAGACAGCGGCAGCAGGCAGGCGCCTTAGGCGGTGTCTCCGTAGGCGCGGCGGGCCAGCGCCGTGGCCAGGATCTCGGAGGGGTCGATCAACGTCCAGCCTTCGGCCTCGGGCGCATCCGGCATCGCCAACGGGATTTCGGTGCAGGCCATGACGAGCGGGAGGTCACCGTGCTCAGCTCTCAACTGCAACCCCACGTCGGCAAATCGGCGGCGCGCGAGCGGCATATCGCCGGCCTTCACGCCGTCGTAGATGCCCTCCATCAGCCACTCACGCGCCTCGGCCGATGGCATCACACATTCGATGCCACAGGAGGCGAACGCATCGTCGTAGAGCCCCATCGCATAGGTGCCCTGGGTGGCCAGCAGGGCTGCGCGGCCGATGCCGCGGCGCCGCAGCTCGGCAGCCGTTTCACTCGCAATGTGCAGCAACTCGACCGACGGCACGCGCTCCTGCAAGGCCGCGTGCCAGGCATGGGCGGTGTTGCACGACATGGCCGCGGCATTGGCGCCCAGTGTGGCCAGACGCTGCAGCGCGGTGGCGAGGCCTTCGAGCGGCTGCGGCGCCCAGGGGTCGCGCAGCGCCTGCGTGCGGTCCACCACCGGCACCTGTGCGATCCAATGTTCGGGAAAGGACTGGTCGCGCACCGGCTGGCCATGCGCGCGCAGCCACTGCTCGGACGCCTGCACAAAAAGCCGGGCGAAGTCCACGCCGGCCGCGGGGCCCATGCCGGCCAGGATGCCGACGGTCTTGGTGCGCACCGGCCGCGCGAAGGACGCTTCCGGGGCAACGGCCCCGGCATGGGTATTCAGCAAGGCAGAAGTCATGGGGTCAAGAGCGGAGCATGCTGGACATGGCCGAGAGGCAGTTGATCATCCGCACGGCCGACTCGGTATCGGGCGCGGTGAAGCGCAGCGCATCAGGGGCGATGCGCTCCAGCGTGGGCCACTGGCAGAACAAATCGGCCAGCGCCACCGACTGCGCCTCCAGCACGACGGTCACGGGCCCGTCGATGCAGAACGGCCGGGCCTGGCCCACACGCACCACGGCCTGGGCCACGCCTTCGCGGATAGCTGCGCAGGCACGCTCGGGCGAAAGGCTGATGCCGCTGCCGGCGCCCGTCGCGCGCTTGGTCTGCACGAAGCTCGCATGCGGGAACAGGTCGCGCGTTTCCGCGATGAAGGCGTCGTCGCCCGACGCAGCGATCACTGGCGCGCCATAGGCCCCGGCCAGTGCGCCATAGATGCCCGCCTCGCCCAGCTCGCGCCCATTGAGGGAGATGCGAGCGAAGGCGAAGCTGTTGATGGTGTGCGCCAGGATGCCCCGCGCCCGCGAGCGGGCGTGGTAGCCGATGAAGCACACGCCGTGCACCCCCAGCTCCACGCCAGACACCATGCTCAGGTAGCGCGGCTTGCCCTGGATGGCCTGGGCACGCGGATCGAGCAGCTCCGGCGGCATGTTGCGAAAGGCCCCATGCGAATCATTGACGAACACCTCCGCTGCACCGCCTTCGAATGCGCCTTCAATGGCCGCATTCGCCTCGGCGGCCATGAGGCGCCGGGCGCGCTCGTATTCGGGGTTGCCCGGGCGGACCTGTTCGGGGTGATAGACGCCAGCCACGCCTTCGATGTCAACGGAGATGAGGATTTTCATGGGACACACCGCAGGGGGCGGGAATGAATGGAGAGGGATGGGAGGAAAGAGGCCGGCATCAGGTGGCGAGATCGAGCAGCTGGCGCAGGCTGCGGCGGTGGTGCCCGTCCCGGCCGGTGACCGGCTGCGCATGCCAGAGCGCGTGGACGATGGCCTGCTCCACGCTGTCGGCCGCGGCCTGGAAAAGGCCGTCGAGCCGGGTCTCGTGTACCATCGCCACGGCGGGCATGGGCTCGTCGGGCAGATGCGGCAGGGTGTAGGCAGTGGAAAAGGCGAGCGCGATGTCGCCGCTGCCATGGCCATAGACGGAGCCCGTGCGGGCCAGCCCCGCGGCGGCGCGCCCGGCCAGGCGGCGCAGCTGGCGCGCATCCAGCGGCGCGTCGGTGGCCAGCACCATGATGATCGAGCCCTTCTCGGCCGCGGCCGCCGCGGCGCGCTCCTCGGCATCCAGCGCCGGAGCCAGCCAGGTGCCGACCGGGTCGCCTGCCCACACCAGGTTGGGCAGCCGGCCGTAATTGGCCAACACCAACACACCCACCGTACAGAACGTGCCACCTTGCAAAGGCACACGGCGCGACGCGGTGCCGACGCCGCCTTTGAGCTGGAAGCTGGACATGCCCCGCCCTGCCCCCACCGCGCCTTGCGCCACGTGCAGGCTGGCCGCATCGCTGGCAGTGCGGTACTGGGCTTCGCCCACGGCCATGCGCTGGATGTCGTTCAGGTAGCCGTCATTGCACTCCAGCACCAGCGGATTGACGGTGGGCAGCTCACGCCCGGTCTCGGGGTTGGAGCGCACGCAGTCGCGGATCTGCGCCTGTGCCACCGCGCTGACGGAGAAGGTGTTGGTGAGCGCGATGGGCGTCTCCAGCTGGCCCAGCTCTTCCAGCTGCACCAGGCCTACACTCTTGCCGAAACCGTTGATCACGGCCGCGCCCGCCGGCACCTTGTGGCGGTACGGGTCCAGCGCATGGGGTCGGATCACCGTCACGCCGGTCTGCACCGGCCCGTCGTCCAGCGTCACGTGGCCCACGGTGACGCCGGGCACGTCGGTGATGGCGTCCAGCGGACCGCAGGCCAGTTGGCCGATGCGCGGCGGCAGGTCGGCAGGCAGCCCGGCGGCGGTCATGACTGACGGTCGATCTTGGGGTCGAGCGCGTCGCGCAGGCCGTCGCCCAACAGGTTGAAGGCCAGCACCGTCAGGAAGATGGCGAGGCTGGGGAACAGCGCCACGTGCGGCGCGTTGACCATGTCGGCGCGCGCCTCGTTGAGCATGGCGCCCCACTCCGGCGTGGGCGGCTGTGCGCCCATGCCCAGGAAGGAAAGGCTGGCCGCCGTGATGATGGAGGTGCCCACGCGCATCGTGAAATACACCACGATGGAGGAGATGGTGCCGGGCAGGATGTGCCGCACGATGATGGTCCAGTCCGACGCGCCGATGCTGCGTGCCGACTCGATGTAGGTCATCCGCTTGAGCACCAGCGTGTTGCCGCGCACCAGCCGCGCGAAGGCCGGCACGCTGAACACTGCCACGGCCACCACCACGTTGGTCATGCTGCTGCCCAGGATGGCGACCACGCCCAGCGCGAGCAAGATGCCCGGGAAGGCGAACAGCACGTCGGAGATGCGCATCACGATGCGGTCCCACCAGCCTTCGTAGTAGCCGGCCAGCAGGCCCAGCGTGGTGCCGATCAGGCAGCCGATGGCCACCGACAGGAAGCCCGCCGCCAGCGAGATGCGCGCGCCCATCAGGATGCGGCTGAAGATGTCGCGGCCCAGCGGATCGACGCCGAACCAGTGCACGGCCGAGGGGCCGTCGTTCAGGCGGTCGTAGTCGAAGTAGTTCTCCGCGTCGAACGGCACGATGGCCGGGGCCAGCACGGCCACCGCGACCAGCAGCACGACGAAGACCAGGGCGGCCATGGCCACATGCTGCTTCTTGAACTTGCGCCAGAACTCGCGCCAGGGCGTGCGCACCGTGGAGGGGTTGCCGG
>JBHIWE010000304.1:0-4594 GCA_041987645.1 Acidovorax sp.
GTCACGCAACAGAACGCCGCCCTGGTGGAGGAAAGCGCGGCAGCAGCCAATTCGTTGCGCCAGCAGGCGGAGAGCCTGGTAGCGGCGGTCGCCGTGTTCCGGCTGGGGGCGCCAACGCGCACCATGCCCGCGGGCCAGGCGCAAGAGAGGACGCTGCAGCACTCGTCGCGCAACGCAATGAGCTTGCTAACGCGCTGATCACCGTCGTCGCGCCTCATCTAATCGGCGCCCTGCCTTGGCATCGGCGACGCAAAGCGAGGGCGCCGACGGGATCTCGAAGGCCATGTCCTCCCCTCCGCAGCCGGGTTCGACCTACAGGCAAAGCCCTGGCTCCACGCTAGCTTCGATGTTCCACCTCCACCTCATCGCCGCAAGGCCAGGAAAGCACATCATGAACGCAGACAACACCGCAGCCGCACCCGACCGCATCGCAGCGAACGACCCGAAGTCGGTAGCCCACTGGGCCAGGAAGCTGGGCGTCAGCGAACAGCAGATCCAGGACGCCGTGGCTGCAGCGGGCGACCAGGCGTCCGACGTGGAGCTGCACCTGAAGGGTACGCGCAGCACCACGAACGACGACCGCATCGAACAGGCAGGCGCAGGAAACGCCTGACGGAATCGGAGCCGGCCGGGACACTTTCGCGCCCCGCGGTCGCCATAATGGTTGCCAAGCGACCTTCCCGCACCTTCCAGCGCCGAAGCCTCGCCCCCCCCCCCCGCATGCCGCGAGGCTTGTTGCCGTAGACATTCCTGGCTGAAGGCAGGGCTGCGGCGCCAGCGAGCAGCTTCCATCCACCTCAGCCCATGCCACACCTCTTCTCCCGCATCACCCTCGGCACAGCCCTGATCGCCTGTTGCATTGGCGCCGCACAAGCCCAGCAAGTCACCGTGCAAGACGCCTGGGTCCGCGCGACGGTGCCACACCAAAAGGCGACGGGCGCATTCATGCGGCTGAAGTCCGGCAAGGACATGCGGCTGATGTCCGTCAGCACGCCCGCAGCGCCGATCGCCGAAGTCCACGCAATGAAGATGGTGAACAACGTGATGAAGATGCGCGCCGTGCCGAGCCTGGACGTGCCCGCCGGCAAGATCGTAGAGCTGCAGCCGGGCGGCTACCATCTGATGCTGATGGACTTGCCGGCCCAGGTAAAGGCGGGCGATACCGTTGCGCTGATCCTGGTGTTCCAGGACAACGACGGCCAGCGCGAGACCGTACAGGTGCACGCCCAGGCGCGCGGCATGGCGACCACAGCGGCTCCTGCCGGCGGCGGCTCCGCCGGGCATGGCGAGCACGGCGGCATGCACCAGCATTGAGTCCTAGATCCATCGACATCCACCGCCGCCCCGTCACCTACCCCGTCTCTCTGCGCCCATGAACCCACAAGCCCATGAACTCTGGCGCGCACCGCGCTGGGCACTGGCCGCCCTGCTGGCCCTGCTCGGCATGCTGGGGCCGTTCTCGATCGACACCTACATCCCGGCGTTCTCCGGCATCGCCGCGGCCGTGGGCGCCACGCCGGTGGAGATGCAGCAGACGCTGTCGGCCTACCTGTTCGGCTTCGCCTTCATGACGCTGTTCCACGGCGCGCTGTCGGACAGCTTCGGCCGCCGGCCCGTGGTGCTCTGGGGCATCGCCGTGTTCACGCTCGCGTCGGCGGGCTGCGCGCTCTCGCAGAACATCGGCCAGCTGGTACTTTTCCGGGCGCTGCAGGGGCTGTCTGCAGGCGCCGGCATCGTGGTGTCACGCGCCGTGATCCGCGACATGTTCCCGCCGGCGCAGGCCCAGCAGGTGATGAGCCAAGTCACGATCTATTTCGGGGTCGCGCCGGCCATCGCACCCATCGTGGGCGGGTGGCTGTTCGTGCATTTGGGATGGCACAGCGTCTTCTGGTTTTTGACCGGCGTGGGCCTGCTGCTGTGGATCGCCAACTTCCGCCTGCTGCCCGAAACGCTGCATGCCAGCCAGCGCCAGCCCTTCAATGCACGGCACCTGCTGCAGGGCTATTGGCAACTGGGTTCGAGCCCACGCTTTCTGCTGCTGGCGCTGGCAAGCGGGGTGCCGTTCAACGGCATGTTCCTCTATGTGCTGGCGGCGCCCGCCTTCCTGGGCGACCACCTGCACCTGGCTCCCACGCATTTCTTCTGGTTCTTCGTCCTGGCCATCTCCGGGATCATGGGCGGCGCCTGGCTCAGTGGCCGGCTGGCGGGCCGCATTCCGCCCAAGCGGCAGATACGGCACGGCTTCCTGATCATGTTCGCCATGGCGGCGCTCAACCTGACGGCCAATGCCCTGTTCACGGCACACGTGGCGTGGGCGCTGCTACCGATCGCCGCGTTCGCCTTCGGCTGGGCGCTGATGGTGCCAGTCGTCACGCTGCTGGTGCTCGACCTCTACCCGGAGCGGCGCGGCATGGCCTCGTCGCTGCAGGCCTTCGTCGGCTCCACCGCCAACGGGGTCGTGGCCGGCGTGGTTGCGCCACTGGTGATGCATTCCACTCTGCTGCTGGCCTGCGCATCGGCGGGCATGACCTGCGTCGGACTGGTGGCCTGGGTGTACCTGCATCACCGTTGGCCTGACATCGGCCGCGTAGCCACCGCCGCCTGACGCGCCGCAGCCGCCCCAGCCGGACGACGAGCGACAGACGGCACCGCTGGCTTGCAGACCCGGCGCGACCAAAAGACCGCAGCCATACCCGTCAGCCTCGCCGGCGCTGCAGGCCGTTATCGGCGTAATACCGGGTTTTCTCCGCATACATTGCCTCATCGGCACGATTGACCGCGCCCTCAATCTGGTCGCCCGACGCGGCGATCGCCACACCGATCGACAGACTCAGTACCGAACCTGGGTAAAACTGGTTGTTGAGATCCAGCAAGGACTGGATGCGATCGACCGCGGCCTGGGCACCGCGCTCGTCCACGCCCGGCAGCAGCAGCGAGAACTCATCACCACCGATGCGCGCCGCGCACGCCGGCGGATCCACGGCCTTGCCCAACACCTCGCCCACGCGCCGCAGCATCGCGTCACCCGCCGCGTGGCCCGACTCGTCGTTAATGAACTTGAGCCCGTTCATGTCGATCACCACCACGCCCACCGGAAAGGGCCCTTTGCGCGTGAGCCGGTTCAGCTCTTCCACGTAGTAAGCGCGGTTGCGCAGCTGAGTGAGCACATCGTGCTTGCCCAGGTATTCCAGATAGGCCTCGGCCTTCTTGCGGGCGGTGATATCCACCAATGAGATCAGCACCATGGACCAGTCGTCCTGCCGTTCCTCCAGGATGGAGAACTGCATGTGAATGTGGACGGCCTCGCCGGAAAGGCTGTAGTTCACCACCTCGCGCTGCTGAAACAGCCGGCCCTCCCAAAGATCGAGCAACTGCTCAGCGAAGGACTCATGCATCTCACCGCGGAAGATTTTGACGATCTGCTTGAGCAAGGTGTCCTTGCTGTCCGCGCCGAACATCTGCAGCGTCTGCTCGTTCACGTCGATGACCCGGATTTCCTGAATGCAGCGATCCACGAATTCGGGGTGCACCTTCAGGAAGGTCTTGAAGTCACGGATGCCCTGGCGGCGAACATCATCGAGCAGGCGCTTGACCGCGCTGAAATCCTCGACCCAGAGCGATACAGGGGAATGCTCGAACAGCCCGCGCGCATATTCCTCGCTGCGCTGCAGCCGGGTACGGCTCTCGATCTGCTGGGTGTTGTCTTCCAGCGAAATGAGGACGCGGTCCCAACGGTCTTCATGGCCTGGCAGGATGCGGCCGCGAATGTGGACGTCGAGCCGGCGGCCATCGAGTGCGTAATTGACAGTCTGGTTCGAGAAATCCAGCGCACCGGACCACAGCTGGCGCAGCTCCGCGATGGCTTGCTGGTGCATGTCGCCCCGGAAGATGCTGTCGAGCGAAGCCAGCAGCGTCGCCTGGTCGGGCGCGGCGAACAACTCCAGCGTCCGCTGGTTCACCCGCAGCACTTTGATCGCGGCGCCATACGCCTGCATGCGGGACGGGTCCGCGCGCACATAGGCCTCGACATCGACCACGCCCTCGCTGCGCCAGGTGTCCAGCAAGGTCTTCAGTGCACTGAAATCCTCCAGCCAGAGCGACACGGGCGCGATGTCGAACATATGCTCGAAATCGTTTTCCGACGGGGAAGAAAGAGACATCCTGGGCCCTCCATGGTCATGACGCAGGCATGACAGCCGCGCTACGGCCCGCCCAGATCGAATTATCGACCGCCCCCGACCCTGCGCCGCGAAGCTCGCGCCAAAGAAAAAGCCAGCCTCAAGGGCTGGCTTTTTCTTTCACTTACCGCACGGGTCAGCGTGCGCCTGTGGATCAGGCGTTAGCGGGCCGGACGAGCCGGGCGCTTGCGTGCGTCGTGCGGCACGAACGGCTTGCCACCGCCCGTGCCGGGCTTTGCAAATGCCGGCTTGCGTGCCGCAAAGTCGCCGCCACGGCCTGCGCCGTCAGGACGGCCGCCACCGAAGCCACCGCGCGGCTGGTCGCCGAAGCCGCCGCGTGCGGGCTCGCCGAAGCCAGGCTTGCGGCCGTAGCCTTCGCCATCGCGGCGGGGAGCGCCGCCGCCAAAGCCACGCTG
>JBHIWE010000305.1:0-4574 GCA_041987645.1 Acidovorax sp.
CTGCAGTTCAGCGGCCCGCTGCAGACCTGGCTGCGCGACACCTATGGCCTGGAAGGCCGGCTCCTGCCCGAGGTGCGCAGCCTGGGCGGCGCGGTCTGGGTCTTCATCTTCTCGCTCTACCCCTATGTCTACCTGCTGGCGCGCACGGCGCTGGGCGAGCGCGCTGCCCACCTGATGGAGGCCGCGCGCCTCATGGGCGCGCCGCTGGCGCGGCGCGTGTGGTCAGTGGCGCTGCCGCTGGCACGCCCGGCCGTGGCCGCTGGCGTGGCCCTGGTGGTGATGGAGACGCTGGCCGACTTCGGCGTCGTCAGCTACTTCGGCATACAGACCTTCACCACGGGCATCTACAAGGCCTGGCTGTCCATGGACAACCGCATTGCAGCCGCGCAGCTGGCCACCTTTTTGCTGATACTCGTCGTGCTTTTGCTGCAGCTGGAGCTGCGCGCGCAGCGCCGCATGCGCTTTGCCACCGGCAGCGCCGGGCGCGCCGGCTCGGCCGAGGCGCAGCCGCAGCGTCTGCTGGGCTGGCGCTGCGCGGCGGCCTGGGGCATCTGCCTGCTGCCCGTGCTCGCGGGCTTCGTTCTGCCGGTGGCCTTCATGCTCCGTCCGCTGGCGGCTGACTGGTCGGTGCTGCCCTGGGACCGTTTCGTGGAATGGGCCGGCCACAGCGTGCGCCTGGGCGCCATCACTGCCGTGCTGGCCGTGGCCATCGCGCTGGCGCTGGCCTTCGCCGTGCGGCGCCGCCCCACCGCGCTCACGCGCAGCGTGGTGCAACTGGCCAGCCTGGGCTACGCCGTGCCCGGTGCGGTCATCGTGGTGGGCCTGCTGCTGCCCGTGGGCTGGCTGCAGACGGCGGCGCCCGGCTGGGGGCTGCCCGCGCTCATCACCTCCACGGCCGTGGGCATCGTCTGGGCCTATCTAGTGCGCTTTTGCGCCGTGGCGTTGCAGTCGGTGCAAAGCGGCTATGCGCGCATCCCGCCCAGCCTGGACGATTCCGCCCGCATGCTGGGCGTGGGCAGCCTGGGGCTGATGTTGCGGGTGCATGCGCCGCTGCTCAAGCGCTCCACGGCGGCCGCGGCGCTGCTGGTCTTCGTCGATGTGATGAAGGAGCTGCCTGCCACCATGGTGCTGCGCCCCTTCAACAGCGACACACTGGCGGTGGTTGCCTACCAGCTGGCGCGCGACGAGCGCCTCGGTGAAGCCGCGCTGCCTTCGCTGGCACTGGTGGCCGTGGGGCTCGTGCCGGTGATGCTGCTCAGCCGCACGCTGCGCGGCGGCCGGCGCTGATCTGGATGGCGCAGATCGGGCGCGCGCCCGGCTCTCAGGCCGTCGCGGTCGCCGTCGCAGCCGCTGCGGCGCCCAGCGAGGCATGGGCCGCTGCCGCGATCTCCAGCGAACGCAGGCGCAGATCGCCGTCGTACACGTCGCTCACCAGAATGAATTCATCGGCCTCGGTGGCACGCGCCAGTTCGGCGAAGCCTTCGCGCACCGTCTCGGGCCCGCCCACCACGCCAGCGGCGAGGAAGTCGCCGATCGCGGCGCGCTCCTGCGGCAATAGCGATTGCGCATAGCCCTGCACCGGCGGGCGTAGCAGGCCGCGCTGGCCGGTGAGGATGCCCAGCACGCGCTGGTAGGTGCTGCTGGCCAGGTAGTCAGCCTCTTCGTCGGTGGGCGCGGCGATCACCGGCACGCCGATGGCCACGTAAGGCCGTGCCAGGGTGGCCGAGGGCCGGAACAGCCGGCGGTAGAGGTCGATGGCCTGGTGCAGCATGCGCGGCGCGAAGTGCGACGCGAAGGCGTAGGGCAGCCCCTTTTCGGCCGCGAGCTGCGCCGAGAAGAGGCTGGAGCCCAGCAGCCAGATCGGCACGTTGGTGCCTGCGCCCGGCACGGCGGTGATGCGCTGCCCCGGCTCGGCGGGCCCCAGCAGGCGCTGCAGTTCGGCCACGTCGCGCGGAAAGTCCTGCTCGGACTCCACCCGGTCGCGGCGCAGGGCGCGCATGGTCGGGCCGTCGGTGCCCGGCGCGCGGCCCAGGCCCAGGTCGATGCGGCCCGGATACAGCTCGGCCAGCGTGCCGAAGGCCTCGGCGACCACCAGCGGCGCATGGTTGGGCAGCATGATGCCGCCCGAGCCCACGCGGATGCTCTGCGTGGCGCCCGCCACATGGCCGATCAGCACGGCCGTGGCGGAACTGGCGATGCCGGGCATGTTGTGGTGCTCGGCCATCCAGTAGCGGGTGAAGCCCAGGCTTTCCACATGCTGCGCGGTGCGCACGGCCAGGGCCAGCGCCTGGGCGACGGTGGCGCCTTCGCGCACGGTCACCAGGTCGAGCATGGAGAGGGCGGGCAGGTGCGTGATGGAAGAAGTCATGCAGCCATTGTGGGCGCCGAGCCATATCCATGCTGGTGACGGGACTTGAGCCCGGCATCCCGGTCCGGGCGGCATTGCGCGGACCGGACCGGGATCGTCAAGATGTGCTCAGAGCCCCAGCTGGGTCCTGAAGGCGGCCCAGCCCGCATTGTTCAGCCGCACCGTATAGCTCAGTACCTGCTCCTCCTTCGTCGCGGGGCGCGGCTGGCGGTACTGATAGACGCCGCCGTTGTACTCGGTATAGCCGCGCAGCTGGTTCAGCGAGGTGAGCGGGAAGTTCGCGATCCTCAGCAGCCGCACGCCGCCGCCCGAGGTATCGATGGAATAGGCGCTTTGGGACAGCGCGGTGCAGTTGTTCGAGTCGCTGTAGTTGGGCGCCGTGGCGTTGCAGCGGTAGATCTGCAGCGTGCTGCCATCGACGAAGGCCGCGCGCAGCGAGTGCGTGTCATCCTGGATGCCCAGCGGCAGCGTGCCGCCTGCGTTGGCCAGGTTGACCGCCGAAGCCGGCCGCCCGGCTATCAGCGCTTCCAGCGTGGTGAAGGCGCCGCCTGCCAGCAGGTCGGTGGCCGTGTTGTTGATGGTGATCGCCTGGTTGAGCTGTGCGCTCACGTTGGTGCGCAACACGGAGCCCGCAGGGAAGGTCGCGCTGCCCAGCGGCGCCAGCGACGCCATGGTCAGCGTCACTGTCTGCTGGAAGCCGTTGCCGCTGAGCTGGCTGTTGCCAGCCTGCATCTGCGCGGCCACATCGGCCATGGGCTTGCCGGAGACGTCCTGCTCGGCCACCGTCACGCTGTAGAAGCGGGTGGCGCCGTCGCAGTAGCGGGTGCGGGAGGGCGAGCCGCGCGTGTTCAGGCGCGGGGGCGTGCCGTCGCAGCGGTTCCAGCCTGTGTCGGTCAGCGTCACCGATGCGGGGGTGGGATAGAGCTGTGCGGCGGACAGGGCGGCGCCTGCCGACATGCCGCTGCGGCGTTCGAATTGCGCGTTGTTGCCATTGGCATCCACGGTGCCGTCGGAATCGCGCACGGCCAGGCGCCAGTTCTGCGCGTCGGTGTAGGTCAGCGAGCCTTGCGAAGACGAGGCCGCGGCCGTGGCGTTCACGGCCACCGTGTTCAGCACTCCGCCCATCTCCAGTGCGAAGGCCGTCAGCTTGGCGGCCGTGCGTGCGGTGTCGGGCAGTACTGCGTCGGCAGAGCGCGCATCGCCCTGGTAGTCGTAGAGCTTGGCGACGGGTACCGCGAGCTGCTGTGCGACGGCCGCCTCGGCGTCAGCGAGCGGCAGGCCGCCTGCCACGGCTTTCTGCACCAGCGTGGTCAGGGGCGAGATCTGCCCGCCGCTCTTGCCGGCCGGGGTGGAGAGCACGAAGGCGCGGGTGGTGGCCGTGGCTTGCGGTTCCGCCGCATCCACCGCATCCTTGCCAACCTGGGCCAGCAGGGGCGCGGCGCGGAAGGCACTGGCCGCGGCATCGTCGGCTGGCTGGTAGGTCAGGGCATATCGGCCGTCGGCCCCGGTGGCTGCGGCAGCCTTGGGCTCGTTCGCATCGCAGGCCTGATTGCCGTTCAGATCGGCGCAGACCAGCACATTGCTCAGGGCCTGGTCGGCGACCACCGTGCCGCTCAGCGAGATGGTCGCGGGGGAGGAGTTGCCGCCACCGCCGCAGGCGGCTAGCAGGGCGAGCACGCTGGCGGACATCAGGCTCTTGCCGAACTGGGGCGGCAGTGCAGAGGGGGTGTGGGAGAAGGCGGTCATGGAAGGGTCCCGGTGGTTGTTTTTCGTGACCCGACAGTAAATCGCTACGATTCATTCATAAATGATGCAAATGCACTATCGCCCTGCTGGACGGGTGGGCTGGCGTTTGGCGCTGCCTATAGGGGCGAATTGCGAGCCGCTCGGGGTTCGTGCAGGCCTGCGGACTGCATCCGAGATGCGTCCCTGTGGGGCTCCACCGCCCCGGGGCCCAGGGGCCGGTATTCCCATCCAAGAGCCGTACGGCATTGGTCGCCATCCCCCATGCTCGCGGGATACCCACGGGGGAGGCACGGGGACTCGGCCACACCGTCCCCGGAGAGGCTGGCGCATGGAACCTGGCGTTCGAGCCCTTGGCAGTCGTTCGTCTTTTCCGCGCGCGCGAGGGTGACGGCGGATGTCGTCAGCCCCCGGCCGGTCCTGCCGCTTCTGCCGCTCAGTCCCGCGTCACGCGCAGCACTTC
>JBHIWE010000306.1:0-4466 GCA_041987645.1 Acidovorax sp.
TTCGCTCCAACCCCAAGGGCAGCTACGTCGGCGGGCGGTCTGCGGCGTTGCGGCGCTTGTGGATAGCCGTGCTATCCACTGCGCACCGCGCCTTGCATCCCATCCCGCCGACGTAGCTGCGCGACCCCTGGGAGATCGTAAACACGTTCTTAGTTCGTGCCCGTGGAGCCGTAGCCGCCCTGACCGCGCTCGGAGACAGCGCCGAATTCATCCACCACGTTGAACTGTGCCTGCACCACCGGAACGATCACCAGCTGCGCCAGCCGTTCCATGGGCTGCAGCGTGAAGGCCGTGCCGCTGCGGTTCCAGGCGCTCACCATCAGCTGGCCCTGGTAGTCGCTGTCGATCAGGCCCACGAGGTTGCCCAGCACAATGCCGTGCTTGTGGCCCAGGCCCGAACGCGGCAGGATCATTGCGGCGTAGCCCGGATCGCACAGGTGGATGGCGATGCCCGTGGGCACGAGCTGCCAGGCGTTCGGCTCCAGGGTGATGGGCGCATCCAGGCAGGCGCGCAGATCCAGGCCGGCGCTGCCGGGCGTGGCGTAGGCCGGCAGTTGCTCTGCCATGCGGGGGTCGAGAATCTTCAGGTCGATCTTCATGGAAAGGCGGCGGACGATGGGTCCGCCCAGGTGTGAAAAAAGAAAACGGGAAAGCGCCGTACGCGCCAGGCCAGCCCTGGGCAACGAGAGCAGCCCAGCGCCGGGAAACGCCCCGTCAGCGCGCGGCTGGCAGCCGCCGGGCGATCTCTTCGACGAGCCGACCGGCCAGCTCATGCTTGGAGGCGCGCCCCAGGTCCTGGTGACCCTGGGCGTCAAACAGCACCAGGGCATTGTCGTCCTGCCCGAACGTGGCCGGCCCGATGTTGCCCACCAGCAGCGGCACGCCCTTGCGCACGCGCTTGGCGCTGGCATGGGCTATGAGGTCTTCGCTTTCGGCGGCGAAGCCCACGCAGAAGAGCGCTCCCGAGCGGGCCCGCTCGGATTGCGCCACGGTGGCGAGGATGTCTTCGTTCTCGACGAAGCTCAGCGTGGGCACGTCGCCCGAGCCATCCTTCTTGATCTTCTGCGAGGCGGCCTGTGCCGGGCGCCAGTCGGCCACGGCGGCAGTCGCTATGAAAACAGTAGCATCCTGCGCTTGCGGGATCACGGCCCGCAGCATCTCCTGCGCCGATTGCACGGCGATGCGGTGCACGCCGCGCGGAGTGGGCAGATCCACCGGGCCGGCCACCAGCGTGACCTCGGCGCCCGCATGGCGGGCGGCACGGGCGATGGCGAAGCCCATCTTGCCGCTGGAGCGGTTGGTGATGCCGCGCACCGGGTCGATCGCCTCGAAGGTCGGCCCGGCCGTGACCAGCACGCGCTGGCCGGCGAGGCGCTGGGGGGTGAAGAAGGCCGCGAGCTCTTCCATGATCTCGGCCGGCTCCAGCATGCGGCCGTCGCCGGTCTCGCCGCAGGCCTGCTCGCCGGTGCCCACGCCCAGCACCGTGGCGCCGTCGGCCGCCACCTGGGCCAGGTTGCGCCGGGTGGCCGGGTGCGCCCACATCTCGCGGTTCATGGCGGGGGCCAGCAGCAGCGGCACGCGATCGGCGGGGCGCGCCAGGCACAGCAGGCTCAGCAGCTCGTCGGCCCGGCCCTGCACCAGGCGGGCGATGAAGTCGGCGCTGCACGGCGCGATGAGCACCGCATCGGCCTCGCGGCTCAGGTTGATGTGCGGCATGTTGTTGGCTTCGCGCGCGTCCCACTGCGAGCCATAGACGGCGCGGCCGCTCAGGGCCTGCATGGTCACCGGCGTGATGAACTGGCCGGCGGCCTCGGTCATCACGACCTGCACCGTTGCACCGGCCTTGATCAGCAGTCGTGTGAGTTCGGCGGCCTTGTAGCAGGCCACGCCTCCGCTCAGGCCCAGGACGATGTGTTTGCCAGCAAGCTCATTCATGGGAGCGCAATTTAGCAGACGGTGCCGGGGGGCATGGGCCGGCCCGCGGCGACCGCAGTCGGGCCGGCCTCTATAATTCCGATTTCCCACCACCATAAAAGACATGACCAAATTTGTCTTCGTCACCGGCGGTGTGGTGTCTTCCCTGGGCAAGGGAATCGCCTCAGCCTCCCTTGCCGCGATCCTCGAATCGCGGGGCCTCAAAGTCACCCTCATCAAGCTCGACCCGTACATCAACGTGGACCCGGGCACCATGTCCCCGTTCCAGCACGGCGAGGTGTTCGTCACCGACGACGGCGCCGAAACCGACCTCGACCTGGGCCACTACGAGCGTTTCATCGAAACGCGCATGAAGAAGTCCAACAACTTCACCACCGGCCGGATCTACCAGTCGGTGCTGGAGAAGGAGCGCCGCGGCGACTATCTGGGCAAGACCGTGCAGGTGATCCCGCACGTCACCAACGAGATCCAGGAATACGTCAAGCGCGGCGCCGGCGTCGGCACCGACGACGCGGTCGATGTGGCCATCGTCGAGATCGGCGGCACCGTGGGCGACATCGAATCGCTGCCGTTCCTGGAAGCCGTGCGCCAGCTGAGCCTCAAGCTCGGCCCCAACAACGCCGCCTTCGTCCATCTGACCTACCTGCCCTTCATCGCGGCAGCCGGCGAGCTCAAGACCAAGCCCACGCAGCACACCGTGCAGGAGCTGCGCAAGATCGGCATCCAGCCCGATGCGCTGCTGTGCCGCGCCGACCGCCGCATTCCCGACGAGGAACGCGCCAAGATCTCGCTCTTCACCAACGTGCCCGAGTGGGGCGTGATCAGCATGTGGGACGTGGACACCATCTACAAGGTGCCCCGCGTGCTGCACGAGCAGGGCCTGGACGGCCTGATCTGCGACAAGCTGCGCCTGAACACGCCGCCCACCAGCCTCAAGCGCTGGGACCAGCTGGTCTATGAGACCGAGCATCCGCAGGGCGAGGTCACCATTGCCATGGTGGGCAAGTACGTCGATCTGTCCGACAGCTACAAGTCGGTCAACGAGGCGCTGCGCCACGCCGGCATGAAGAATCACGTGCGCGTGAAGATCGAGCACGTCGATTCCGAAACCATCGGCGCGGCGGATGCGGCCGAGAAGCTGGCCAAGTACGACGCCATTCTGGTGCCCGGCGGCTTTGGTGCGCGCGGCGTGGAAGGCAAGATCTGCACGGCCCGCTTCGCCCGCGAACACAAGGTGCCCTATCTGGGCATCTGCTTAGGGATGCAGGTGGCCACCATCGAATACGCCCGCCACGTGGCCGGCCTGAAGAACGCCAACAGCACCGAATTCGATGCCGCCACGCCCCACCCGGTGATCGCCCTGATCACCGAGTGGAAGGATGCGGACGGCACGATCAAGAAGCGCGACGCCAACTCCGACCTGGGCGGCACCATGCGCCTGGGCGCGCAGAGCTCCGACGTGGCACCCGGCACGCTGGCCCACCAGATCTACGGCAACGTGGTGACCGAGCGCCACCGCCACCGCTACGAAGCCAACGTGAACTACCTGGACCAGCTGCGCAAGGCGGGCCTGGTGATCTCCGCGCTCACGCAGCGCGAGCAGCTCACCGAGATCGTCGAGCTGCCCCAGGACGTCCACCCCTGGTACATCGGCGTGCAGTTCCACCCCGAGTTCAAATCGACGCCCTGGAACGGCCACCCGCTCTTCAACGCCTTCATCAAGGCCGCGGTCGAGCACCAGGCCTCTCGCGCCCCCGCGGCGCTGGCAGCGCTGGCCACCCCAGCGGCCTGAGCCGCAGCTACCACGGAGACAACGCCATGCAACTGTGCGGCTTCAACGTCGGCCTCGACCAGCGCTTCTTCCTCATCGCGGGCACCTGCTCCATCGAGGGCCTGCAGATGTCCATGGACGTCGCCGGCCGGCTCAAGGAGATCTGCGCGCCGCTCGGCATCCCGCTGATCTACAAGGGCTCGTTCGACAAGGCCAACCGCTCCTCGGGCTCCAGCAAGCGCGGCGTGGGCCTGGAGGCGGGCCTGAAGATCCTGGACGACGTGCGCCGCCAGCTGCAGCTGCCCATCCTGACCGACGTGCACGACACCGCGCAGGTCGCCGAGGTGGCCAGCGTGGTCGATGTGCTGCAGACGCCCGCCTTCCTGTGCCGCCAGACCGACTTCATCCGCGCCGTGGCGCAGTCGGGCAAGCCGGTGAACATCAAGAAGGGCCAGTTCCTCGCGCCCTGGGACATGAAGAACGTCATCGACAAGGCCCGAGCCGCTGCCGAAGAGGCCGGCCTGTCGCCCGACCGTTTCCTGGCCTGCGAGCGCGGGGTGAGCTTCGGCTACAACAACCTCGTCGCCGACATGACCAGCCTCGCCGAGATGCGCAAGTCCGGCGCGCCCGTGGTGTTCGACGTGACCCACTCGGTGCAAAAGCCCGGCGGCCAGGGCACGGTCAGTGGCGGCGCCCTCGAGATGGTGCCGGTGCTGGCACGTGCCGGCGTGGCCGCTGGCGTGGCGGGCCTTTTCATGGA
>JBHIWE010000307.1:0-4465 GCA_041987645.1 Acidovorax sp.
CTCGGCGCGGGCGGCCAGCCACAGGTTCTGGATGGCGCAGGAGACCGAAGCCAGGTCCATCTGCGGCAACGTGCGCCGGCCGAAGACATGGGCCTCGCGCCCATCGGCCAGGGCCACGGCCAGCAGCTCGGCTGCGTCGCACAGGCCCTCGACCTTCAGGCGCATGAAGGCATCGCGCCGCTGGCCCAGGGCGTCGGCGGTGCGCTGGCGCTCCGCTTCCACGGCCGCCTGCAGGCGCCTACGCAGCGCCGCATCGGCCACGCGGATGAAGCGCCAGGGCTGCATGAAGCCCACGCTGGGCGCGTGGTGCGCGGCGGCCAGCAGGCGCGAGAGCACCTCGGGCGCGACCTGCCCGCCCGCGAAGTGGCGCATGTCGCGCCGCTCGCGGATGGCACGGTAGATGGCGGCGCGGTCGGCGGCGCTGTAGGCCGTGCTGGCGGTGGCGTCTGCAGGGGTGGTCGGTTCAGGCATGGGCATCAAGGTGCGCTCGGGCACGCGGTCGTTGGTCTCCATCAGTCCTCGATGCCGCGCTGAGCGGGGACGCCGGCCTGATAGGCATGCTTGACGAGCGCCATTTCGGTCACGGTGTCGGCCAGGTCGATCACTTCCTGCGGGCAGCGCCGGCCGGTGAGCATGACGTGGACATGCCCAGGGCGGGAGCGCAGCGTCTCCAGCACCTCTTCGAGCGGCACCCAGCCGTAGATGAGCGGATAGGTCACCTCGTCGAGCACCACGAGGAAGAAGTCGCCGCCCAGGATGGCCTCGCGCGCGCGCTGCCAGCCGGCGCGGGCCAGGTCGGCGGAATGGTCCAGGTCGCGGCTCTTCCAGGTGAAGCCGTCGCCCAGGCCTTCGATGGGAATGCCGATCTGCTCGAACATGCGGTGCTCGCCGAAGCGCGCCGTGGGCACCTTCATGAACTGGAAGATCTTCACCGCCTTGCCGCGCCCGTGCGCGCGCAGCGCCAGGCCGAAGGCCGACGTGCTCTTGCCCTTGCCGTTGCCGGTGTTGACCAGCACCAGGCCGCGGCGCTCGCCTTCGGGCTTGGCGGATCGTTTTTCGGCGGGTGGGGTTTCGATGTCCATGGGATGGGTCCGGAGTCGGTTGAAGAGAGAGAGAAGAGGAAAAAAGGAGCAGACGGAAAGCCGGGCTAGATGCAGGGCAGCGCGATCCACTGCCCTTCCACCTGCCGCACGCGGATGCGGTGGTCGAACACGGCCTCCAGCGCGGCGTGCGTGGCGGGGTCGGCGCAGTCGCCCTGGTGGCGCACGCGGCCGTCCGCGACGACGACCAGCGCATCGGCCTGCAGCGCCATGGTCACCTCGTGCAGCACGCTGACCACGGTGGCGCCGCCGGCGACGAGCGCGCGCACGATGCGCAGCCAGTCGGCCTGATGCGGCGGGTCCAGGTTGGCCAGGGGCTCGTCCATGAGCAGCACGCCGGCCTGCACGGCCAGCGCCCGCGCCAGCAGCACGCGCTGGCGTTCGCCGCCCGAAAGCTGGGCCAGCGGCCGGTGGCGCCAGTCCCAGGCCTGGGTGGCGCGCAGCGCCCATTCGGTGGCGGCATGGTCGGCAGCGGAAGGCGGCGCCAGCCAGCCCTGGTGCGGCAGGCGGCCCAGCAGGGCCACTTCATAGGCGGGCAGGCCGTCGGCGGCGGCCTCTTCGTTCTGGCCCAGCCAGGCCAGCTGGCGGGCGCGGGCGCGCGCGGGCAGCTGCGCGATGGGGTGGCCGGCCAGCAGTACCTGGCCTTGCACCTGCACGCCGCCGGCCCCGCTGCGCAGCACGCCGGCCAGCACCTTGAGCAGGGTGGACTTGCCAGCGCCGTTGGGGCCGACCACGGCCGTCCAGCGGCCCGCGGGCAGGTTCAGGTCGATGCCCTGCAGCACCGGGGTGCTGCCGATGCGCACGCCGATCTGGCGGGCGCTGAGAGCGATGGGGTCCTTCATGGCCTTCCGCCCCCCGCCATGGCGCGGCCGCGGTGCATGAGCCACAGCAGGTAGCTGCCGCCCAGCGCGGCCGTGAGCACGCCGACGGGCAGCTCCTGCGGCGCCAGCAGCCAGCGCGCCAGGATGTCGGCCGCCAGCAGCAGCACGGCGCCCATCAGCGCCGAGAGCAGCACGTGCCCCCGGTGCGTCACGCGCACCAGGGATCGCACCAGGTGCGGCGAGGCCAGCCCCACGAAGGCGATCAACCCGGTCTGCGCCACGGCCGCGCCGGTCGCCAGCGCCAGCGCGGCGATCAGCCCGGCGCGCAGCGGCACAAGCGGCAGGCCCAGGCTGGCGGCGGTGGCCTCGCCCAGCGTGAGGCCGTCGAGCGCGCGCGCCAGCGACCAGGCGGCGAGCGCGCACACGGCCAGGGCGGCGCCCATCAGCGCGCAGCCCGTCCAGCCGACGAAGCTGGTGCTGCCCAGCGTGAAGGCCTGCATGGCCTGCAGGATGTCGGGCGACGCCAGCTCCACCAGATCACGCACCGCGCCCAGCACCACGCCCACGATCACGCCGGCCAGCAACAGCCGCAGCGTGTGCTGCACGCCCCGCGCCAGTGCCAGCGTGAGCAGCACCGCCCCGGCCGCGCCGATGAAAGCCATGCCGGTCACGCCCAGCCGCGCCAGCCATGTGGCGCCCGCCGCAGCGGAGGCGCCCATCAGCACCATAGCCAGCGCCCCGCCCAGCGCCGCGCCCGAGGCGCTGCCCAGCAGGTACGGGTCGGCCAGCGGATTGCGAAAGAGCCCTTGCGCGAGGGCGCCCGCCAGCCCCAGCAGCGCGCCAGCCAGCCAGGCGCCCAGCGTGCGCGGCAGGCGGATCTGCGCCACGATCTGCAGCGCCACCGGGTCAGCGTCACGCAGGCGCAGCACGCTGTCGAAGCCGGTGCTGCCCACGCTCGTGCCCAGCAGCGCGAGCACCAGACTGGCGGCCACCAGCGCGCAGGCCAGCAGCCAGGCGCGGCGCCCATTGCCGAACGAGACACCGGCAGCGTTCACGGCGCCTTCTCCGCCAGGCAGCGAGCCATGATGCGCGCCGCATCGGCCATGCGCGGGCCGGGGCGCACCAGTACGTCGGCCTCGTCGGGCCCGAAGACGCAGATGCGGTGGTCGCGCACGGCAGGCAGGCCCTCCCAGCCCGGGTACGGCGTCATCGCCTGCATGCTGCGGTTGCCGATGAGGATCACGTCGGGCCGCGCCCGCACGACGAATTCAGGATTGAGCCGCGGGAATGGCCCCAGGGCCGCCGGCACCACGTTGCGCGCGCCCAGGCGCTGCAGCGTCTCGCCGATGAAGGAGGTCTCGCCCGCCGCATAGGGGCCCCGGCTGACCTCGAAATACACGCGCACGCCGCGCGCCCGCGCCGGCAGCGACTGCGCTGCGGCCTGCACGCCGGCCTCGATCACGCGCCAGAGCCGCTCGGCGCCCTGCTCTGGCGGCACGCCGAGCAGTTGCCCCAGCGTGCCCAGAACGCGGCGCACGTCGGCCTGCGTCTTGGGCTCGAGCGCGACGACCTTGATGCCCAGCGCTTCCAGCCGATCGCTGGCGCGCGAGCTGGTGGCCAGCAGCACCACGTCGGGCTTCAGGGCGACGATGGCCTCGATGTTCGGATCGATGCCGCCGCCCACCTGCGGCAGGCGCTGCACGGCGGCGGGCCAGTTGGAATAGCGGTCCACGCCGACGAGGCGCTGGCATTGGTCCAGGGCGCAGACGCTTTCGGTGAGCGAGGGCAGGAGGCTGACGATGCGTTCGGGGGGGCGGGGGAAGGTTTGGGTGCGGCCGCGGGCGTCGGTGATGTGGAGGGGGGCTGCTGCTGCGGGGAGGGCGGCGGCGGCCAGGAGGATGAGGGTGGTCAGAAGGTGGATGAATTTGCGGGGCATGGGGTTCAGGCCTTCTGGATGTTGGTGGGGCTGACGGTGCGGGCTTTGGCTAGGAGGTTGCTTCCCGGGGCCGGGTCTCGCCCCGGCGGGCGAGGTACTTTTCTTTGCTTCGCCAAAGAAAAGTACCCAAAAGAAAGGCGACCCTGCTGTGCGTGTCCCTTCGCTGCGCTACGGGCAACCTGCGATGCTCGGTCGGCGGGTGCTGCCGCAGAACTCACTGCGCGCACTACGTGCGCTCCGTTCGGACAGCTGCGGCAAGTCAGAGGACGAAGTGCGTGTGTCCTGCGGCACACGCACGCACCCGCCTCCCTGCGCTTCTCGGCACGCACAGAAGGGAGTGGGGAACCAGTCGGGCCATCGCTGCGCTCGGCCCAGTCCTGGGCGCGCACTGCGCACTGCAGGCGCCGCAGCGCGAAGCGCGCGCGATGTGGGCCGAGCGAAGCAATGGCCCGTGTGCGGTTCCCCACCCCTGCTGGCTGCGCCTGCGGCGGGGTGCTTGCGGGGTGCGCATGCGTGCCGAAGGACACGCATGCCTCGTGCTCTGACTCGCCGCGGCTGTCCGAACGGAGCGCGCAGCGCGTAGTGAGTTCTGCGGCGGCACCCCGCAA
>JBHIWE010000308.1:0-4445 GCA_041987645.1 Acidovorax sp.
TGCCTTCGATCTGCGGGACGAACACCTTGCGATTGAAGTCATCCAGTCGCTCATCGAGGATCGCCACGAACACAACGTTCTTGCCACGGGCGTGCTGCAGGTGGGTCAACGCGCCGATCATTTCCTGGCCGAGCAGCCCGTAGGCCGCGCGCAGATCGGGCTTGCCGGAACGATCACTGACCGCCCCGGGCTGCGTCTTGCACCACGCAAAGCACTGGCGAGACAGTTGCGTGATCGAGTCAAGGAAGAAGGTCTGGTAGCGACCGAGCTGCGTCGCATCGCCAAACTTCTCGATGACGTGGTCGTAGTGCGCCTGCGAGAACGCGCTCTCCGGCGGCAGCGACTTGTCCGGGCCCGCAAGGAACACGAAGAAGTCGCGGCTCTCGGGCCAGGACGCCGGGCGGATGGTGTCGCCCGGCCAGTCGGCCACCGCCAAGTCGCCCGCCTCGATGTCGAGGAACAGCGTGGTGGCCGGGTCGAGGTCTTTGAGCCGGGTGGTCTTGCCGATGCCGGACTTGCCCAACATCAGCAGCTTCACGCCTTTGCGTTCGGCCATGCGCTGCTGCGCGGAGATGATGGGGAGGCACATCACGCGGCCTCCTTCAACTGCTCGGCGACGGCAGGGTTCCAGAGGATCTGATAGCCGCTATGGCCGTTGCGCGAGTACGGCATGGCCTCGGCCCAGGCTTCACCGGCCTCGGTCAGTTCCCATTCGTCGCGGTCGTTTCGGAACTGGAAGCCGTGCGATGCCAGCGACTGGTTGGTGGCCTTGGCCGAGCGGTTCAGCAGCTTGCCAAGCTGGGTGGCGTTCAGGGCGCAGATCGGTTCGTTGGCCGACGGCAGTGCGCGGCGCAGCACCTCGGTGGTGATTCCCGTGTTCTCCTGAATACAGGTCAGCGTCGCCGCCGCCGCGATGCCCGGCTTCACGCCAGGCACCTTCGCCACGGCCTCGCCGATCAGCAGAATCGCAGATACACGGTCGTGGGTCGGTGCGGGCAAAGCCGCCAGCGCACCGGGAGCGGTGTAGCTGCCGGTCTTGCGGATCGCAGGCAGCACCTCGCTGGTCACCCAGCGCTTGAAACGCTTGGCAGCGTCCTTGGTGCTACCGAGGATCAGGGCGTAGAGGCCTGATTCGTTGACGTGGTTGGCGCGCTGGGTGCGTCCGAGGTTATCGATGACCTCCAACTTCTGGAGATCATCGGCATCGACGTGCGACTTGATCGCCTGAGATGGATTGCCCATCTCCAAGGAATCGCAAACATCGCTGGCGTTGAACCACGGCAGGCCAGCACCATCGACCTGGACGCGCACGGCGTGCGTTTCGAACTGGAAAGGAATGATCGCGCTCATGATCAGCCCTCCCACGACACGTCGGCGATGCGGTCGGCCCCACGCGCGGCGCGCTTGCGCGCCTCGGTGTGGAGTTCTTCCAGCGCGGTGCGATGGCGACCGAGCGCCAGCGATTCCGCATTGGCCGTCTGGATAGCGAAGGCCAGTTCATCCACCGTGGCGGTATCAAACGGGACGACGACGTCCTGACCATCCGCGCGGCGATACCGGATTTCGTCGGGAAGGTGTTCGCCGTAGATGGACGGCAGTTGCTTACGCAGTGAAGCGATGAGATTGGTGCTCATGGTGATTACTCCGAATCGAGGGAAAGGGTGAAAGACGGTTTGCCGGAATCCACGGTGCGGGCGGCGGCGAACTGCTGTTGCAGGGCCGGGGGCCAATTCGTGAAGCGGGATTCGGAGACGGACAACTTGATGTCGAGGTAGCCCTCGACCTTCTCGCCCGAAGCCACGATGCGCTCCGCGATTTCGGCCAGTTGCTTCTGATCCCAGCTGACCTTCTTGGGCAGCTCGAACTTGATGTGCAGCGGGCCATCGCTGATGTGGGCGGTGCCGAAGTCGCGGCCGGATTCACGCAGCGCGACGCGGGCCTGCTCGCCATAGCACTGATCCAGCGCCGCATCGAACTTGGTGCGCGCCTTCTTGAGCCAGTCGATGGCCGTATCGAGGTTTTTGTCGACCTCGCGCTTGACCTCGGGCGACAGCGCGGCCAGTTGGCTGACGGACATCTCGGCGATGTCGGCGGGAAAGACGGTGATGTCGTTCATCGCGTCTCTCCTCAAACGGCTGCGCGCTCGGACGTCGAGTCGTGCAACGCCTCGCGCTCGAACTCGATGACCGCGTCGACGGGGTAGCTCACGCGCTTGGACAACTTCAGGTAGCGCGGGCCGCGCCCTTCGCTGCGCCAGCGTTGCAAGGTCTTGGGGCTGACGCCCCAACGCTGCGCGAGTTCGTTTTCGTTGAGCACCCGGCGGTCGCCGGGCGAGAGGCTGTTGATCGCCTGATGCGGCGACCGGGGGATGGTGCTGGCTGGTGTCTGCATGGAATGCTCCTGTGACGTTGTTGCGGAACAGGTGTCATTCCAAACTTCGGGTGGTGAACCTTTAAGGGACGCAATGGCGAACCGAATGGAAACTTCGGGTTCGCCAATCCACGTGCCGCCCCAAAACGTCGACGGCGAGCACAAAGCTCGCCGTCATCGGTGGGGATCGTGAAGATGGCTTCAGGCGTCGGGGAGGTCCAGCAGTCGGCGTTGCTCGGCCCAGTCACGCGGCAGCAGATCTTGGCGACCACGCAACGTGTGCAAATTCAGATGCCGGGGCTGGCGCCCCTCGAAGATCGCCTCGACGATGTCCGGAGCCAGCATGGTCATGCGCAGTACCTCGGCCACCCAGCCCGGCTCCAGTTTCAGCACGTGGGCCAGATGGCTGGCCGTCGAATAGACGCCTTCGTCGATCAGACGTTTCCAGTAGAACGCCTTGCCGAGCGTCTTGATCATCGGCACGTCGAAGCCGCCCGCAACAGAAGTGGCTCCGGGCGTGGGTGGGATCAGCAGCTTGCGGTTCTGCCGGCGCTTGATCGTCAAGGGCACCAGCGTGACCCGCTGGCCGCCGCTGACGTAGCTGCGGGCATCGGCCCCGATCTCGATGTGGACGGTGTGCTTGCGCGGGTTCATCGTGGCGTTCATGCCAGAGCCTCTTCGGCGTGTTCGCGGGACTCCTCGACCAGCGGATGCACGCCGATGTCGGCACCGAAGCCAATCCATCCGTCCTCGCGCCAGACGATGTCCAATCCGTGCTCGTGCAGTTGCACCCGCTCGATCAGCAGCCGCGTGATGCGTTGCTGCTCGCCGGGAAACAACTGCGCCCACACGTCGCCGATGCGCTGCATCGCCACCACAACCTGCGCTTCGTCGAGCGTGCTACCTGCGGGATGCTGCTGGCAGGCCCGCCAGACGGCGATCAGTACGTGAGGGGTCGAGAGCGCCGTGTGGATTTGGGCCAGCACCGCGTTTTCGAGTTCGGCGGCGGGCAAATGACCCACGTCCGGCGTGCCGGGAGACAGGCTCGCGCCCGCGTTTCGCCGCTTGTGCAGGTAAGGAACGTAGTAGCGGTACTGCCGTCCGTTCTTCTTCTTGACGAAGGAGTGAAGCATGCGCTGCCCGTCGGGCGCGAACAGCAGACCGGCCAGCAGCGCCGGATGCTTGGCAGCGTGCTCGCGCGGGGCTTGCTTGCGCCGTTCGATGAAAGCATGCACCCCGTCCCACAGGGCTGAGGTGACGATGGCTTCGTGCTGGCCTGCATACCACTGGCCGTTGTGGGAGATCTCGCCCAGATAGATGCGGTTGCGCAGCAACGTGAAGAGGTACTGCTGGTCGATGGTGCGCCCCGGTCGCTGCTTTCCGGTCTGCGTCAGCCAGGCCTTGGTAGTGTGGCCTTCGACGTCCAGTTCTCGCACCAACCGCGCCGCCGAGCCATGCTCGGCATAGCGCCGGAAGATGTCGCGCACCAGTACCGCTTCACGTTCGTTGACGATGAGCTTGCGCTCGACCACGTCGTAGCCCAAGGGCGGAACGCCGCCCATCCACATGCCCTTGGCCTTGCTGGCGGCGATCTTGTCGCGGATACGCTCGCCAGTCACTTCACGCTCGAACTGTGCGAAAGACAGCAGGATGTTGAGCGTCAGTCGCCCCATCGAAGTCGTGGTGTTGAACTGCTGCGTGACGGAGACGAAGGACACGCCGTTGCGGTCGAACACCTCGACCAGCTTGGCGAAATCCGGCAGGCTGCGCGTGAGGCGGTCGATCTTGTAGACGACCACGGTGTCGATCTTCCCGGCCTCAATGTCGACCATCAGGCGGCGCAAGCCGGGCCGATCCATGTTGCCGCCGGAGTAACCGCCATCGTCGTAGCCGTCGCCGATGGCGATCCAGCCCTCGTGCCGTTGGCTGGCGATGAAGGCGAGGCCCGCGTCGCGCTGGGCTTCGAGGCTGTTGTACTCCTGATCCAGCCCCTCGTCGGTGGACTTGCGGGTGTAGACGGCGCAACGCTTCTTCGGCGTAACCGTAGGAAGCGGATTGGCGCGCGGCGACCTCAT
>JBHIWE010000309.1:0-4402 GCA_041987645.1 Acidovorax sp.
CTTCGCCGTCGGGCAGCACATAGGTCACCCGCACCACGTCGGCCAGGCTGGAGCCAGCCTGGCGCAGTGCCTGGTCGATGTTCTTCAGGCACTGCTCGGCCTGGGCCGCGACGCCGTCTTCAATGGTCATCGTGGCGTAGTCGAAGCCCGTGGTGCCCGAGACGAAGACGAACGGCCCCTGCGCGACCGCGCGCGAGTAGCCGATCTGCTCTTCAAAGACGGATCCGGAGCTGATGAGCCGGCGCTGCATGTTCCTTGGCCCCGGCTCAGATCGCGTAGAAGGCCTTGATGATGTCCCAGGCTTGCTGGGGCTCGTCAACGTAGTGGAAGAGCTTCAGGTCGGCTTCGGAGATGGTGCCTTGCTCCACCAGCGCATCGAAGTTGACCAGCTTCTTCCAGAACTCGGAGCCGAACAGCACGATGGGCACGGCCTTGGCCTTGCCGGTCTGCACCAGGGTCAGCACCTCGAAGAGCTCGTCCAGCGTGCCGAAGCCTCCGGGGAAGGCCACCAGCGCCTTGGCGCGCATCATGAAGTGCATCTTGCGCAGCGCGAAATAGTGGAACTTGTAGCTGAGCGAAGGCGAGATGAAGCGGTTGCCGCTTTGCTCGTGCGGCAGCGCGATGTTCAGGCCCACGTTCAGGGCGCCCACTTCGTGCGCGCCGCGGTTGGCCGCTTCCATGATGCCGGGGCCGCCGCCGGTGCAGATGTAGAGGCGCTCGGCCGGGGGCTGGGCCTCGCTGTGTTCGGCCACGATGCGCGCGAACTGGCGGGCCAGGTCGTAGTAGCGGGCATTCTTCACGGCCAGCCGGGCGCGTGCGATGCGGGCTGCGTCGCCGCTCGCCTCGGCGGCCTGCAGCTGCTCTGCCGCCTCCTCGGGCGCGAGAAAGCGCGCGCTGCCATAGACCACCACGGTGTTTTCGATGCCTTGCGCAGTCTGGCCCAGGTCGGGCTTGAGCATTTCCAGCTGGAAGCGGATGCCGCGCGTTTCCCGCCGCAGCAGGAACTCGGGATCCGCGAACGCGAGCCGGTAGGCGTCGGCATGCAGCGGGTTGCCGCTGATGGCGTGGTTCTGCAGCTCGGCCCAGGCGTTGGCCAGGCGGCTGTCGTTCAGGTCGTTGGTGGCTTCCATGGCGAAACGGGAAAAGTGATGAGGGGCAAATCCGGCAATAGCGCCCGCGCACTGTGCGCATGCAGCTACGGAAGTGATAGTAACCCTGCCGGGGCGCCTCAGCCCCGCAGTGCGGGCCAGAGCAGTGCAACGGTCTGCAGGCCCACCCAGGTCATCAGCAGGGAGCCGCACACGTGGACCAGCGCCGTGCCGCCGGCCAGCAGCCAACGCTCCTGCATCAGCATGCCCACGACTTCGGCCGAGAAGCTGGAGAAGGTGGTGAGCCCGCCGAGGAAGCCGGTGACGAGCGCCAGACGCCAGGCGGGATCGAGCTGCGGCAGCTGCTGGAAAACCCCCACGCACACGCCGATCAGGTAGCCCCCGATGAGATTGGCGGCCAGCGTGCCCCACGGGATCAGCGAGCTGCCGGTGCTGAGCCACAGGCCCAGCTGCCAGCGCAGCAGTGCGCCCAGGCTGGCACCGATGGAGATGGAAAGAACGGCAAGCATGACCGGCAATGCTAGTGGTCTTCTGTGCCCGCCGCTTCAGTGCGCGTGGCCGGCAGCAATGCGTTGCCATGCGGCCACGGCCGCCAGCGTGGCATGCATCTGCACGGTGTGCGCGAATCGGAAGGACTCGCCATGCACGGTCTCGTCGGGGAACTCGGTGATGAGCGTGACGGCGACGTCGTGTGCCCGTTCGGTGACGATGTAGGGAAAACCGTGCAGCGTCTCGAACGGAATGGGGCCGGCATGTCGCTCGTAGAGCGCAATCTGGCGGGCATTGAATTCGACGAGGCCTGGCACCTCTCGCAACGCTGCGGTCACCGACTGGATGAGCGCCATTGCACGGTCTCCGTGGCCGGCCTCGTGCCGCACGATCAGGAAGAAGCCCTTGGGCAGCATCCAGGGCTCGAAGCCGCGGGGCACATAGCCGGTGAGCGGGCGCGTCCATTCATGCGCTGGGTAGCCGTGCAGGTTGACGTGCAGGCCAGCGCCGGAGAGCGCCAGCGCCTCTTCGCGCGCTGCGCGCTCGTGCAGCGGCAGGGGCGGGGTGCGGTATTCGATGTCGTCGCCCAGGGCGCTGTAGCGCGCGGCATGATGCATGTGGTGCGGGTGCTGTGCGCCCAGCTCGCGGTGCAGGGCGTAGCCATCGGGGTTCTCCAGGGCGATCAGCGCGAAGTGCGCGCCGGGCTGGCTTTGCAGCGCCTGGGCGGCGCGCAGCGCGCCGACCACGCCCGAGGTCTCGTTCGCGTGCTGGCCGGCGCTGATGAGCACGGGCGCGCCGCTGCCCGGCTGGTAGAGGCCCTGCACGGTGCGGCCCTGGCGCGATGTGGCGCACAGCCGCTGCACGCCGGGCCGGATGAGTGAGTCCAGTTGCTGGGCGATGCGGCCCGGTGCGATGGCCTGCTTCAGTGCGTGCAGGGGCAGGCCGGGCGCATCGGCATCGGACCAGGCGGCGCCGTCTTGCGCAGCCACGTCGAAGCGCTGAAGTTCGATGCGCAGGCGAGGCGCGGCGCCGGCCGCCAGCGGCCGCACATCGGGAACCACCTGGCCGGGCTGCAGGCAGCGGTCCCCCATCGGCCGGCCGGAGTGCTGCTGGAACCATTCGAGCAGCGAGAAGTAGAGGTCTTCATGCAGTGCCTCGTGCGTGCTGACCCGTTCGTCGCCCACGGGCAGGGCGTATTCCAGGCCGGGTGTGTCGATGCGGATCTGAAGGCGCTCGAAATACGGCTCCTCGGGGCCCCAGGGCTGCGCCTGCACGCTGTGCAGGGCCAGGCCGAAGAGCTGTTCATAGTCGGTGGCCTGGGGCGCGTCCAGCCGGTCGGCAGCGCCGGGCGTGCTGCCCACGCGCAGCCAGCCAGTGGGCGAGAGCTGCAGCTGGCCTATCCCGTCGGTATGTCGCCGGTTGGGCGCGAAGACGCTTGCGCGGTGCAGGCTGCCGTCCTCGAGCGTGGCCTCGACCTCGTAATGCAGCGCGGCGAGATCGTCGCCACAGGCCGTGGCGAGTGGTTCGAACCGCAGGGCGCCTTCAGGCAGCAGGCCGGCGAGCGGGTAGGCCTCCATCAGGAAGCGCCGTTCCGAAGCCGGTGCGGCGTTGGGGTAGCGCACCACGGCGTGGGCGATCTGCCCGACGTCCAGTGCTTCCAGGAAGTGGTGCAGCAGCGGCTTGTAGGCGCTGTGAAAGCAAGACTGCACGCCGGCGCGGGCCAGGGTCTGCTCGGCAGCGCGGCGCGCCGCCGCGTCTTCGAACAGCCAGCCCTGCACATGCGTGCCGGCCCATTCTGGGCGGCGGAAGCGCTCCACCCAGATGGCCAACGTGCGCGGCACGGTTGCGTCGACCAGCAGCCGGTCTTCGGCAGGTCGTTCGGTGGCGGTGGGGCTGGGCATGGATCAGGCTCCGATAGGCGCGCGGCGGGCGTCCTGCCTGCGCGGTGTGCTATTTTTTCTGAAGCGGTGCGGTGGCTTGCGGTGTGCGGGTATTCAGGAGTCGCGCTCGCCGCCGTGCGTGCTCCGGCTCAGGCTGCCAGGCACGTCCTTGCCTGCACGGCGGGCACGAAAGAGCGCCGCTCGCATCAGGAAGATGTTGGTCACCGGCACGGTGATGGCGATGAAGAGCGCGATCAGCAGCGCGTGGATGGCCAGACCTCCGCTCTTCAGCGAGAAATAAAGGATCGTGCCGTACATGATGCACCAGCAGCCCATGGTGGCGATGACGGAGGGCGCGTGGACACGCTCGAAATACGTCTTCAACCGCAACAGGCCCAGCGAGCCCAGGAGCGCGATCAGCGAGCCCGCCAGCACCAGAGCGGCGATGGCGATCTCGGCCCAGAGCGGGAGCGTGCTTTCTGTCATTCGATCACCTCTCCGCGCAGCAGGAACTTGGCCATGGCCGTGGAGCTGGCGAAGCCCAGCAGGGCGATCAGCAGCGCGGCCTCGAAGTAGTTGGTGCTGTCGTAGTAGATGCCCAGTACCAGCATGACGAGCATGCCGTTGAGATAGGTGCAGTCCAGCGCCAGCACGCGGTCTTGCGCCGAGGGGCCGCGCAGCACGCGGATCAGGCTGCAGGCCATGGCCAGCGCCAGGAGGAAGAGGGCGATGGGCAGAGCCCACGAGAGCACCGGGCTGTTCATTCGAAGATCTCCATCAGCGGGCGTTCGTAGCGCTGTTTGATGTGGTCGATGAGCTCTTGCGGATCGCCGACCTCCAGCGCATGCAGCAGCAGCACCGAGCGGTCCAGCGACAGCTCGGCCCACGTCGTGCCGGGCGTGATGCAGACGATCACCGCCAGCA
>JBHIWE010000310.1:0-4387 GCA_041987645.1 Acidovorax sp.
CCACCCAGGTTCCCTGGGGGCACAAGGCCTTCGAGGCGTACCTGGGCAGCGATCGGGAAGTGTGGAAGCAGTACGACACCGTGGAGCTGATTCGCACCGTGCAGGAGCGTTTGCCGTTGCTGGTTGATCAGGGCTTGGGCGACGAGTTCCTGGAGAGCCAGCTTCAGCCCGACCTGCTGCGCAAAGCCTGCGACGAGACGGGGCACCCGCTCACGTTGAATCTGCGCCCAGGCTACGACCACAGCTACTACTTCATTGCCAGCTTCATTGGCGAGCATATGGCACACCACGCATCGGCGCTGAAACGCTGAGAGAGGAGATCAGGTCATGACAAAGACCTCCAAAAACCGACATCACGTCGTCATTATCGGAGCGGGCTTCGGCGGGATCGAGGTTGCCAACCAGCTTGCTGGTGTCGAGGTCGATGTGACGATCATCGATCGGCGCAATCATCACCTGTTCCAACCCTTGCTTTACCAGGTCGCAGGTGCGTCACTTTCGACATCCGAGATCGCCTGGCCTATTCGCTATCTCTTCCGAAATCGCCCGGAAGTGAACACCTTGATGGCGGAAGTGGAAGGTATCGACCAGGACGCGCGTCAGGTCATTCTCAACAATGGAATGCGGCAAACCTACGACACGCTCGTGCTCGCGACAGGTGCTACCCATGCCTACTTCGGACACGACGAATGGGGGGCTTTCGCGCCGGGGTTGAAGACGCTGGAAGATGCCACGACCATTCGGGGCCGAATCCTCGCGGCTTTCGAGGAAGCTGAGCGCACGAGCGATCCTCAGCAGCGTGCCGCGCTGCAGACGTTCGTCATCATCGGTGGTGGTCCCACCGGGGTTGAATTGGCCGGAACCATCGCCGAGCTGGCACGAGACACGCTGGCGCGTGACTTCCGCTCGATCGACCCGAGCACATCGCGGGTTGTACTGATCGAGGCTGGCCCGCGTCTGTTGTCGGTCTTTCCAGAGGATCTTTCGGCCTATACGCGCCAGGCACTCGAAAAACTCGGGGTCGAGGTCGTGCTGGGTACGCCGGTCACCGAATGCTCGGCCGACGGCGTGGTGTATGGCGGCAAGCCCCTTTCGGCCAAGACCATCGTCTGGGCCGCCGGAGTCCAGGCGTCTCCCGCGGCTCGCTGGTTGGGCGCTGCGTCTGATCGTGCTGGTCGAGTGGTCGTTGGCCCTGACCTGACGGTGGCCGGTCGCCCGGAGGTCTTCGCCATCGGCGATACAGCCTCGTGCACCATGGCCGATGGGAAGCCCGTGCCGGGCATCGCCCCGGCCGCCAAACAGCAAGGGAAGTACGTCGCTAACCTGATTGGACGGCGTTTGAAGGGCAAGCCCGCTGACGGGCCTTTCAAATACCGGCATCAGGGGAACCTGGCCACCATCGGCCGCAGCCTGGCGGTGATTGACATGGGGCGGGTGAAGCTGCGTGGTGCCTTTGCGTGGTGGATCTGGAAGCTGGCGCACATCTACTTTCTGATCGGCACGCGAAATCGTCTCAGTGTCGCTTTGAGCTGGGTATGGAACCACAGCATCGGCTACCGCGGCTCTCGCATCATCATGCATGCGATTGCCGACAAAGAGCCCACGGCGTTGGATAAATCCGGCTCTCTGGATTGAGGTGCCCACCTTATCGGAACGTCAACTATCAGAAATGCCAGGGAGAGGAACTTGACCGATCTATTCACGACAAAGCCCAAGCCTCCCTTGGCCGAACTCCTGCGGCCCAAGACGCTGGACGAATTCGTCGGGCAACGGCACTTGCTCGGCCCCGGCAAGCCGCTGCGTCTCGCGTTCGAGGCGGGCAAGTTGCACTCGTTCATCCTCTGGGGGCCGCCAGGCGTGGGCAAGACCACCCTAGGGCGCCTGGCCGCCAGTGCGACCGACAGCCGATTCATCGCCATCTCGGCCGTGCTGGCCGGGGTGAAGGACATCCGGCAAGCCATCGACGAGGCCCAGGCCGAACTGGACAACCATGGTCGATCGACGGTGCTTTTCGTCGATGAGATCCATCGCTTCAACAAGGCGCAGCAGGATGCCCTGCTGCCCCATGTCGAGTCGGGGCTCCTGACCCTGGTGGGGGGGACGACCGAGCATCCGGGGTTGGCGGTCAATTCCGCACTGCTCTCGCGCGCGCAGGTCTATACCCTCGAACCGCTGTCCAGCGACGAACTGAACCAACTCTACGAACGCGCACTGCCGCATCTCCAGGGCGTCACGTTGGACGCGGACGCGCTGGATCTGCTCAAGGGCTTTGCCGATGGCGATGGCAGGCGCTTCCTCAATCTGCTTGAGCAGGTGACGAATGCGGCGTCGGGCGCTGGCAAGACCGTGGTCGATGGCCAGTCCGCCAAGCTGTCCACCAGTCCATCGCTGCGCAGGTTCGACAAGGGCGGCGACGAGTTCTACTGGCAGCTCTCAGCCTTCCACAAGTCGCTACGGGGCTCCGACCCTGATGCGGCCCTGTATTGGCTGGCCCGCATCCTTGACGGTAGCGGCGACGTCAGCCAGGTGACCCGCCGCATGGTGGTAGTGGCCAGCGAAGACATCGGCAATGCCGACCCGCAGGCGCTGCAACTGGCGCTCAATGCCGCGCTGGCTTATGAGAGGCTGGGTTCCCCCGAAGGCGAAATACCGATTGCCCACGCGGCGACCTACCTTGCTGCCGCCCCCAAGTCGAACGCTGCCTATGCCGCCTGGAACAAGGCGAAGACCTTCGTCAAGAACAGCGGCTCCCTGCCTGTGCCTCTCCATCTTCGCAATGCGCCGACGAAGCTGATGCAGCAGATGGGGTATCACGAAGGCTACCGCTACGCTCCTGACGAGCCCAACGGCTACGCCGCTGGGCAAAGCTACTTTCCCGAGGGCGTGGCGCGGCCGGGCTGGTATCAGCCAACGGACAGAGGTGTTGAGCGCAGGCTGGGAGAATGGCTTACTTGGCTGCGCTCGCTGGATGATGGGACGCTGCCAGAGGCGGACGCCTGACCGGTCGCCTCCGAAACCTGCCCATCGTGATCTCACAAACTACAGGATAAGCACATGCCAGCCTCTTCTTTTGGTGAGTCCTCGGCGCATATCAGACGGAGACGCGTTGCCCACTATCTACGCACGGAGTCTGGCGCTGCGGTGCTGCTGGTGATCGTCACGGTTGTGGCGCTCGTGTGGGCGAACTCGCCGCTATCTAACGCCTATTTCGAGTTGTGGCACCTAGACGTCGGGTTCAACTTCGGGCCACTGCGCCTACACATGGATCTGCATCACTGGGTCAACGACGGCCTGATGGTCGTCTTCTTCTTCCTGATCGGACTGGAGGTGCGTCAGGAGTTCGCCCACGGATCGCTCCGTGACCGCAGCCGTGCCCGCCTCGCCCTGATCGCGGGGGTCACGGGAGTCGTGCTTCCCGCGCTGGTGTATGTCCTGATCGTGAAACTAGCCGGAAGTGAGGGCCTGCACGGGTGGGGTGCGGTGGTCGGCACCGATACGGCGTTCATGCTGGGCACCTTGGCGATCGTCGGCCCGCGGCTATCGGGTCAGTTGCGCGTGTTCCTGCTCACCCTGACCGTGGTCGATGACTTCCTCGCAGTGTCCATCATCGGCATCGTCTATAGCGAGGAGATCCGGATCGTCCCGTTGCTTATCGCCCTCGCCAGCCTCGTTGGATTGTGGTTGTTGGGGCGCACCCGCCAGTGGCGGGCGACGCCGTATGTGTTGATCGTGATCGTGCTGTGGTTCGCAACCGTGTATTCCGGCATCCATGCCTCCCTCGCCGGGATGGCCGCGGGGCTGCTGATCCCCGCCTATGCGACGCAACGTCACGGGGTCGTTGCGGCAAGACAGTTGTTCCGTGACTTCTGGCAGTCGCCGAGTGCCGCATCGGCCCGCGCGGTGGACTGCGGGCTGTCCCGGGGTATCTCGGTGAACGAGCGATTGCACGAGTTCCTGCGGCTGCCGACGGCGCTGCTGATCGTGCCGGTGTTCGCCTTGGCGAACGCCGGAGTGGACGTGCGTGGCGGGCTGCTCGCCGAGGCCTTCGGCTCGCCAGTCACGTGGGGCGTCATCGCAGGGCTCGTGCTCGGCAAGCTCCTGGGCATCGGGCTCATCACTCTCATCGCCGTCCGTCTCGGCCTGGGCCGGCTGCCCGAGGGCGTCGGGGTGGGCAGCGTGTTCGGTGGTGCGGCACTGTCCGGGATCGGGTTCACCGTGTCGCTGCTGATCATCGGGCTCGCGTTCGGCACGACCTCCGACTTGGGCCGCCAGGCGACGGTCGGCGTGCTCGTGTCGATGGTGTTCGCCACGTTGCTCGGGTGGCTGATCTTCAAGGTCGCCGCCCAGCGGTGGGGTGAGAAGACCGCTGACCTGCCGATGGTGCTTG
>JBHIWE010000311.1:0-4384 GCA_041987645.1 Acidovorax sp.
CTTCATCAGTGCGATGAACAAGATGAAGCGCGGCGCCGAGCAGGACGACCCGTACTCGGACTGGTGGATGTTGCGGATCGAGGACAAGCTCGCCGACACCAAGACCCGTCTGCAGACCCTGCGCGAACAGGTGGATCAGGCCTTGGCCGACGTGCCAGCGGCGCTGTCCCTGGGCGAGAACATGAACGTGCAGCCGGTGAAGCTGCCGCTGTTCGTGAACGCCCAGCTCGGCTTCATGGCGGTGTATCTGCTGGCCGACTACGACGACCTGGCACGCAAACTCATCCTGGCGCACCACACGGCGCTGATCGACCGCAGCACCTTGGAGCGCTGGCTCAATGATGGTGCGCACGCGCTGCGCAGCCTGTTCTCGCTGGCCCAGCAGTACCGCTACTCGGGCACGACGCGCGACGACTTCGCGGCGAAGAACGCGGCGGCGCGAGCGGCGCTGGAGAAGTTCGGCGAGTTGCCGCAGGACGTGCTGGAAGGCACGCGCCGCTCGCGCTTCGCGCCACCCATCGCGCGGCGGACGACCAAGCCCGGCACGCCGCCTGCTGCGCCCGCCATCGAGCCCGATGCGCCGGCTCACGCGGATGGCGCAGCCAATCCAGCGGCGGGCGATGAGGGTGCTGACACATGACAGCATCGCCCCCCATCAGCCACTCCACGCGCTTCGTGGCGCTGGAACAGGCGGACTTCCAGCGGCTGGAACACGCAGGCTACCTAAAAGGCCTTTTACAGCCTTTTAAGGGTAAGGGGAGTCTGGAGACCTGGGCCAGCCTGTGCGCAGCGCTGCGCGACGACGTGATTGGCCTGGCGCAGCGGCGCGTGCTGCCCCAGGCGCGCGTCTATCCATTCAGTCTGCTCGACGTGCAACTGGCCCAGCAGGCCACTGGCGCAGGGACGACCTTCCTGCGCTGGCGCAACCTCGACCGTTCCTCCATGGGCGTGGCGTTGTGGGAGGCCCTGCTGGCCAACCCCGCGACGCCGGCCTCGCTGATCGACGAGCTGTACGCGATCGAACTGCAGCGCATCGTGCTGAACATGCAGATCAGCCTGACCCACAGCATCGCTCGCCAAGCCCTGGAATGCGCCAACAAGGCCGCGCAGGCCGAAGCGGCTTACCTGCGGCGCGTCCACGGGCATACCGCGTCCGTTCCACCCACCACCAAGGAGTCACCATGAGCACGCACTTCGTCGGCGAGGGCAACATCGGTTCTGCGCCGGACTACCGCGAATTTCCGAACGGCAACGACGAGCCACGCCGGCTGCTTCGCCTGAACGTCTACTTCGACAACCCGATCCCGAAGAAGGACGGCGAGTACGAAGATCGCGGCGGCTTCTGGGCGCCCGTGGAGCTGTGGCACCGCGACGCCGAGCACTGGAAGACGCTATACCAGAAAGGCATGCGGGTGCTGGTCGAGGGCCGCACCGTGCGCGACGAATGGGAGGACGCCGACGAGAACGAGCGCGTGACGTTCAAGGTCGAGGCGCGGCGCGTGGGCATCCTGCCGTACCGCATCGAGTCGGTGGCGCTCAGCACCAAGCCGGCCGGCGGACAGTAATTCGCCCATCGCCGTTCCCCCGAGGGCGACTGTAGCAACCGTCATACGCCCGCGATGCACCAGCGAGCTATCCCCAGGGGATAGCTCCAAGGTCGTCCACGGAGTTCCAGCCGCCCTCCCGAAACGACGCTCTTGCTGTGCCAGCTCCTACGATCTATGCACACCGCTGCGGCAACGAACCGCCTGCCGATCACAAAGCGGTGTCTGCATCAATCGACTTCCTTGCTGCCGGCATCTCCTGGCCCCGCCAAGCTGACGCCCATCCGATGAACCGCACATTTCCAAGGAGGCTTCATGCGCGTTTTCCTGTGCGAGAAGCCGTCCCAGGGCAAGGACATCGCCCGTGTGCTGGGTGCCGGTCAACGCGGCAACGGCTGCTACAGCGGCGCGGGTGTCGTCGTGACCTGGTGCATCGGTCATCTGGTGGAGGCGGTTCCGCCCGAAGGCTACGGCGAGCAATACAAGCGCTGGGCCATCGAGCAACTGCCCATTCTTCCTGAGCGTTGGCGTGTCGAGCCCAAGGCGGCGACCGCAGCGCAATTCAAGGTCGTGCAGCAGCTCGTCGCCAAGGCGGGCGAGCTGGTGATTGCGACCGACGCCGACCGCGAGGGCGAGATGATCGCCCGCGAGATCATCGACCTATGCGGCTACCGCGGGCCGATTCAGCGCCTGTGGCTGTCGGCGCTCAACGATGCGTCGATCCGCAAAGCGCTGGGTGCGCTCAAGCCGTCCGCCGAGACGCTGCCGCTGTATTTCTCGGCACTCGCCCGATCGCGCGCCGACTGGCTGATCGGGATGAACCTGAGTCGCTTGTTCACACTGCTGGGGCGCCAAGCCGGCTATGCCGGCGTGCTGTCGGTGGGGCGCGTGCAGACGCCGACGCTGAAGTTGGTGGTGGATCGTGATCGCGAGATCGCACGTTTCGTCTCGGTGCCGTTCTGGGCGATCGAGGTTGCGCTGTCCCATGCCGGCCAATCCTTCGTCGCAAGTTGGACGCCGCCGCAAGGCAGCACCGACGATGCGGGCCGTTGCTTGCAGCAGCCGGTCGCCCAGCAGGCCGCGGATCGCATTCGCGCGGCACGCGATGCGCAGGTCGTGTCGGTGGACACCGAGCGCGTGCGCGAGGCACCGCCGCTGCCGTTCGACCTGGGCACGCTGCAGGAGGTGTGCTCCAAGCAGTTGGGCCTCGACGTGCAGGAGACGCTGGACATTGCCCAGGCGCTGTACGAGACGCACAAGGCGACGACCTATCCGCGCAGCGACTCGGGATACCTGCCCGAAAGCATGCTCGCGGAAGTGCCGGCGGTGCTCGATGCACTGCTCGCCACCGATCCCAGCCTGCGGCCCTTGATCGGCCAGCTCGACCGCAACCAGCGTTCGCGCGCCTGGAACGACGGCAAGGTGTCGGCTCACCACGGCATCATCCCGACGCTGGAGCCCGCCAACCTGTCGGCCATGAACGAGAAGGAACTGGCCGTCTACCGGCTGATCCGCGCTCATTACCTCGCGCAGTTCCTCCCGCACCATGAGTTCGACCGGACGGTAGCGCAGTTCTCGTGCGGCAGTCAGTCGCTGGCGGCCGTGGGCAAGCAGATCGCCGTCACCGGCTGGCGCGAGGTGCTGGCGACGCCGGGGCCGGACGATGCCGACGGCGAGGATGCGCAGCGCAGCCAGGTGCTGCCGGCGCTGCATGCGGGCCTGTCCTGCCCGGTCGGCAAGGTGGATCTCAAGGCGCTGAAGACGCTGCCGCCCAAGCCCTACACGCAGGGCGAGCTGATCAAGGCCATGAAGACCGTCGCCAAGTTCGTGACCGACCCGCGGCTGAAACAGAAGCTGCGAGATACCACCGGCATCGGCACCGAGGCGACACGCGCCAACATCATCAACGGTCTGATCGGTCGCGGCTACCTGGTCAAGAAAGGCCGCGCCGTCCGCGCTTCCGACGCGGCATTCACGCTCATCGACGCGGTGCCCTCGGCCATCGCCGACCCCGGCACCACGGCGGTGTGGGAGCAGGCGCTCGACATGATCGAGGCCGGCCAGATGGCGCTGGACACCTTCATCGAGAAGCAGTCCGTGTGGGTCGGCCAGCTCGTGCAGCAGTACCGCGGCGCAACGCTCTCGCTCAAGCTGCCGCCGGCGCCGGCCTGCCCGCAGTGCGGCGCACCGATGCAGCAGCGCACGGGCAAGAGCGGCGCGTTCTGGTCCTGCTCGCGCTACCCGGACTGCAAGGGCACGTTGCCGATCGAGTCCCCGACGGGCCGGCGCAGCGCACCGCGCAAGCGGCGCGCTGCCTCCAAGGCGTCCTGATCCTCGCTTCCCCCTGCCGCGCCGGCCACTTCACTGGCGGCGAGGCAAACGTCCCGCACCGCGCGGGACTCCAAAGCGCGCGTCTCCTTCTGCAACGGTGTGCGCGCCCCGTCTGCCCGCCGTCGGGCGACGGGGCGAGAAGGTCATTGCTCCACGAATCGCGCCCGCCGCCATTCCCTTGATCGGTGTGCCTTGCCTCGGTCACGAGGGGCTTCCTGACGCCTTGCCGCCGCGCGAGCCGTGAGGAGGCCCCTTGGGCCGAGGGTATTCCGTGCCGGTGCCCGCCGGCGAAACATCGGGCTCCCTTTGTGTGTGGATGCACGCCAGAGGTTTCCGGCCCCAGCCACGAAACGGGCCGGGTGCGATTGCTGACGCAGCGAACGGCTTTGACGACGGCCTGCGCTGACGCAGCCCACAGGTGGTTTTCCTTTCTCTTCAGCCGAAGGCCCGTGTGGCCTTCGGCGCCCTGGTCTTTGCCTTGTCCCGTGACGCGGGCCATTGCCCTAAAG
>JBHIWE010000312.1:0-4383 GCA_041987645.1 Acidovorax sp.
TCTGAGCCTTCTCGTCAGGAATCTCCAACAGCTGGAGGATGACGGGCTGGTCCTTGCCCAGCATTTCGCCGGAAGCAATGCGGAACAGCAGGGCGTAGCCGATCTGGCCAGCAGCGCCGGTGACGGCGACGCGAACGGGTTTCTTGCTCATGGAAGTCTCCGAAGGGGCAGTTGAGAAACTTGGGGAAATTCTGGGCGAATCCTGCTGAGTGTACGGGCATACCCTGTGCTGCAATGCGCGCATGCCCAAGTCCGCCGCGCCGCTGTACGAGCAAATCCGCCAACTGATCGTCGCCGCGCTGGCCGAGGGCGAGTGGCGCCCCGGCGATGCGCTGCCCAGCGAGGCGGCGTTGGCCGAGCGCTTCCACGCAAGCCCTGGCACCGTGCGCCGTGCGCTGGACGAGCTGACGGCGGCGCACGTGGTGGAGCGCCGTCAGGGTGCGGGCACCTTCGTTGCGACGCATACCGCGCCGCGCGATGCCTACCGCTTCCTGCGCCTTGTCGCGGACGACGGCACCGTGGGCTTTCGGCGCGAGTTGGTGCACTGCCGCCGGGCGCGGGCCAGTGCCGAGACGGCGCGGGCGCTGCATCTGCGCACGTCGGAGCCCGTCATCGAGGTGCGCCGGCTGCTGCTGCGCGGCGAGCGCGCGGTGGTGCTCGATGACCTCTGGTTGCCGGAGCGCCACTTCGCCGGGCTGAGCGCCGAGATCATCAACGAATACCCCGGTACGCTCTACGCGCTTTTCGAGGAGAGGTATCGTGTCCACATGGTGCGGGCCGAAGAGAAGCTTCGGGCCGTGGCCGCGAGTGCGGAGGCCGCATCGCTGCTGGGTTTGCAAGGGGGCGCCCCTCTGCTCAGCGTCGACCGCGTGGCCTTCACGTACGGGGACCGACCGGTCGAACTCCGCCGGGGCCTCTACCACACGGAAGCGGACCACTACCGCAACCAGTTGAACTGAATCTGACAATGCCGCAGTGCAGCAACCGCGAAGCTCGGCATTGATCTAGGCCCTAGAATCTTTCGGTTTCACACTGATTACGCAGGCTTCGACCATGACGGACAGAGCAAAGACCCGCCCGGTCTTCACCAATATCCACGTCACGCAAATCGTCAGCTACCGCCTCCCGCCTGCCGGCATCGTCTCCATCCTCCACCGCATCAGCGGCGTGGTGATGTTCCTGCTCCTGCCCTTCGTGGTCTGGATGCTGGACAACAGCCTCAGCTCTGAGATCTCGTACGACGCGTTCACCAACGTGTTCGTCGCGGGCGCGGCGGGCCTGCCCGGTTGGTTCGTGAAGCTGGTGACGCTGGGCCTGATCTGGGCCTATCTGCACCACTTCATCGCCGGCGTGCGCCACCTCTGGATGGACGCGACGCACAGCGTCAGCAAGGCCCAGGGCCACAGCTCGGCTGTCATCACGCTCGCCCTGAGCGTGCTGCTGACGCTGGCGCTCGGCGCCAAGCTGTTCGGTCTGTACTGATCTCTCCCGAAGGACAACTAGAAATGAGCACTTTCGGTTCCAAGCGCCTCGTCGTGGGCGCGCACTACGGCCTGCGCGACTGGCTCGCCCAACGCGTGACGGCCGTGCTGATGGCCCTCTTCACGGTGGCTCTGCTGGTGCAGGTGCTGATGCCCGGCGCCCTGGGCTATGACCGCTGGGCGGCCATCTTCTCCCAGCAATGGATGAAGGTCCTGACCTTCGTCACCATCCTGTCGCTGACCTATCACGCCTGGGTGGGCGTGCGCGACATCTGGATGGACTACATCAAGCCGGTCGGCATCCGACTGGCCCTGCAAGTGTTTTCGATCGTGTGGTTGCTCGGCTGTGCCGGCTGGGCCATCCAGGTGCTGTGGAGACTGTGATGACGGCAAAGATTTCGACCCGCAAGTTCGACGTGGTCATCGTCGGGGCCGGTGGCTCCGGCATGCGCGCCTCGCTTCAGCTGGCCCGCGCCGGCCTGAACGTGGCGGTGCTGTCCAAGGTCTTCCCGACCCGCTCGCACACCGTGGCTGCGCAAGGTGGCATTGGTGCCTCGCTCGGCAACATGAGCGAGGACAACTGGCACTACCACTTCTACGACACCGTCAAGGGCTCCGACTGGCTCGGCGACCAGGACGCCATCGAGTTCATGTGCCGTGAAGCACCCAAGGTCGTCTACGAGCTGGAGCACTTCGGCATGCCGTTCGACCGCAACGCCGACGGCACCATCTACCAGCGCCCCTTCGGCGGCCACACCGCCAACTACGGCGAGAAGCCCGTGCAGCGCGCCTGCGCCGCGGCCGACCGGACCGGCCACGCGATGCTGCACACGCTCTATCAGCAGAACGTGAAAGCCCGCACGCAGTTCTTCGTCGAGTGGATGGCGCTGGACCTGATCCGCGACGCCGAAGGCGACGTGGTGGGCGTGACCGCGCTGGAAATGGAAACCGGCGACGTGCACATCCTGCAGGGCAAGACGGTCCTGCTGGCCACCGGCGGCGCCGGCCGCATCTTCGCGGCCTCCACCAACGCCTTCATCAACACGGGCGACGGCCTGGGCATGGCGGCGCGCGCCGGCATCCCGCTGGAAGACATGGAGTTCTGGCAGTTCCACCCCACCGGCGTGCACAACGCCGGCGTGCTGCTGACCGAAGGCTGCCGTGGCGAAGGCGCCATCCTGCGCAATGCCAATGGCGAGCGCTTCATGGAGCGCTACGCCCCCACGCTGAAGGACCTGGCACCGCGTGACTTCGTCTCGCGTTGCATGGACCAGGAGATCAAGGAAGGTCGCGGCTGCGGTCCCAACAAGGACTACATCAACCTCGACATGACCCACCTGGGTGCCGACACCATCGCCAAGCGCCTGCCGTCGGTGCTGGAGATCGGCCACAACTTCGCCAACGTCGACATCACCAAGGAGCCGATCCCCGTGGTGCCGACCATCCACTACCAGATGGGTGGCATTCCCACCAACATCCATGGTCAGGTGGTGGCGCCGCGCAACGGCAACCCCAACGAAGTCATCAACGGTCTCTACGCCGTGGGCGAATGCGCCTGCGTGAGCGTGCACGGCGCCAACCGCCTGGGCACGAACTCGCTGCTCGACCTGCTTGTGTTCGGTCGTGCCGCCGGTAACCACCTGGTGGCTGCGGATCTCGGCAAGCGCTCGCACAAGGCGCTGCCGGCGGATGCCGCTGACCGCTCGCTCGCGCGCCTGGCCCGCCTGGATGCCAGCACCAGCGGTGAGTACGCGCAAGACGTCGCCAACGACCTGCGCGCCGCCATGCAGCAGCACGCCGGTGTGTTCCGCACGCAAGCCATGCTGGACGAAGGCGTGACCAAGATCGCCGAGATTGCCCAGCGCGTGAAGAACATCACGCTGAAGGACAAGTCCAAGGTCTTCAACACCGCGCGCATCGAGGCGCTTGAAGTCGAGAACCTGATCGAGGCGGCCCAGGCCACCATCGTGTCGGCTGCGGCCCGCAAGGAGAGCCGCGGCGCGCACACGGTCAACGACTACGGCGACACGCCCGCCCACCCGAATGGCCGCAACGACGAAGAGTGGATGAAGCACACGCTGTGGTACTCCGAAGGCAACCGCCTGGACTACAAGCCCGTGAACCTCAAGCCGCTCACCGTCGAATCGATCCCGCCGAAGGTCCGCACCTTCTGACGGCCGGCCGAGCAAGGACACCAAGATCATGAAGCGCACCTTCCAGATTTACCGCTACGACCCGGACAAGGACGCCAAGCCCTACATGCAGACCCTCGAGGTCGAGCTGGACGGCTCTGAGCGCATGCTGCTGGACGCCCTGAACAAGCTCAAGGCCGTCGACCCCAGCCTGTCCTTCCGTCGTTCCTGCCGTGAAGGCGTTTGTGGCTCCGACGCCATGAACATCAACGGCAAGAACGGCCTGGCCTGCCTGACGAACATGCGCACGCTGCCGGGCACCATCGTGCTCAAGCCGCTGCCGGGCCTGCCCGTCGTGCGCGACCTCATCGTCGACATGACGCAGTTCTTCAAGCAGTACCACTCGATCAAGCCCTACCTCGTCAACGACAACATCCCGCCGGATACCGAGCGGCTGCAGTCGCCCGAGGAGCGCGACGAGCTCAACGGCCTGTACGAGTGCATCCTGTGCGCGAGCTGCTCCACGAGCTGCCCGAGCTTCTGGTGGAACCCGGACAAGTTCGTCGGCCCGGCCGGCCTGCTGCAGGCCTATCGCTTCATCGCCGACAGCCGAGACCAGGCGACCGACGCGCGCCTCGACAACCTCGAGGACCCGTACCGCCTGTTCCGTTGCCACACCATCATGAACTGCGTCGATGTCTGCCCCAAGGGTCTGAACCCGACCAAGGCCATCGGCAAGATCAAGGAAATGATGGTGCGCCGCACCGTCT
>JBHIWE010000313.1:0-4326 GCA_041987645.1 Acidovorax sp.
TGGTCACGCTCGGCGCTGCCGGCGCCGTGGCCGCCGATGCGGCCGGCTGCCGCCACCACCCCGGCCTGCGCGTGCGCGCCGTGGACACCACCGCCGCGGGCGACACCTTCCTCGGTGCCCTGGCCGTGGCCCTGGCGCGCGGCGACACGCTGGACGAGGCCGTGGGCGACGGCATGCGCGCCGCAGCCCTGTGCGTGACCCAGCCCGGCGCGCAGCCTTCCATCCCCACCCGCGAAGCGGTGCTGCAGAGCCCGCCCGCCCCCGCCTGGACCGCCCTGCCATGAAACGCACCGCCCTGCTGCACGCAGAACTCTCGCACGCCATCGCCAGCCTGGGCCATGGCGACATGCTAGTCATCGGCGACGTGGGCCTGCCCATCCCGCCGGGGCCCCGCCGCATCGACTTGGCCCTGACTCCCGGCATCCCCGCCGTGGCCGACGTGCTGCGCGCCGTGCTCTCCGAGATGCAGGTCGAACGCGCCGTGATCGCCACCGAAGCCGTGGCGCGCGAAGGCGGCGACCTGCCCGCCTGGTGCGTCTTGCCGGTCACGCCGGAACAGCTGCCACACGAGGACTTCAAGCGCCTGACGGCGCAGGCGCGGGTGATGGTGCGTACCGGCGAATGCAAGCCTTATGCGAATGTGGTGCTGGTGGCTGGGGTGACGTTCTGAGGCTGAACGGGAGGTACGCAGGCCGGCTCCCCTGGTTGCGGAATCCGGGCCCTCATTGATGTTGCAAGGATTTTCACCGGCTGCAACTCACCGGCCTGGCTTCAACACACGACACTGACTCTCGTGAATCGGTCATTGACGTTGAAGATGTGCCTCACTGATCTGGTCAGAAACTGTGAATGGATCGGCTCCCATAATCGGCAACTAGCAGTCGGCGGTGGCAGGTGAAAGCGGGCGCTCAACGCCCGCGGTAAGCCGCGCCGGAGCACGAAGTGCGGAGGGCACCCGCAAGCGGAGCTTGTGGGCGTCGGCTTGACCAAACAGTTAGGCTGGTGCGGATGGCAATGCTTTTGATGGGCTTCACTTCGCAAGCCCGCTGATGAAGGCATAACCTAGGATAGACGCACTACCAATTGCCCCCGAGACTGCGATTGCGGTGGTAATGCCCCAGTACACAAGAAATCCCTTGAGCGATCCTTGCTGTGCTCTTTCTATTTCACCGAGAGCCTTCAACAGCATTTGAGCATTTCGGGAAACAGCGGGATCGCGAAGCACTGAGAGTTTAGATGTGACTCGGCGTGTGACCAAGATCATCTTCACGACCTCAAAAAGTACAAACGCTGCCAATGACACAAGGAGTAGAAGCGCAGCCCACAGCGTTTGATCTTTTGACAGGTAGTCCTTGGCCAGTTGCCAAATTCCAAAAATACCCGCATACCCGCCAAAAACTATGACCGTTGTGTAAGCGGCCGACTTGTCATAGGCCGCAGTCAACAGCTTTTCCTGTGCATCGGCGATCTGTTGCGCCTGCTTTTCCTGCTCTTGCTTTGCAATGTGCTGGATCACTTCTTGAAGGTTCGAAGGCTGCACATTGTTCCTTTGTATTGCCTAACGTAATGTAGACCGCACCAAACCGCCGGCCATATCTGGCGCTTGCGGTCTAAATTGGTGCGAGAAAAACGCGGAAAGGGGCTTGTAGCCTAGATTGGCGGCGCGTTTACCGCATAAAAATACAGTACTAAATTCAGCCATGAAACCCGCCTCCCCTCCTGTGCTGCGCGCCACACGGTTGCTGGACCCGGGCCGTGAGCGGATTCGTTAAAAACACTATAGCCTGCGCACCGAGCAGTGCCTACGTTCAATGGGTGCGCATGTTCGTGAAATGGCACGGCTTGCGGCATCCACGAGACATGGGGCAGCTGGAAATCGAAGGTTTTCTGGCCATCATGGCTGAATGACGGCTTTAGAGGTTCTAGCTGGACGGCTGCTCACGGCCCAAAGCTGCCGCTTTGCGGGGCCAGTAGCAAAGCCCCCAGAGGGAGTTTCCAAGTCAGAAAGAATGACGGGCGGATGAATTTCCCGCGGACCTGCAACTTCCCCCAATCGAGCTTTGCGCATGCACCAACTGGAGCCTCAGAACCGCTCCCACCCCTGCAGGAACCGCCACGCCCCTTCCGGCACCTTCGCCAGCGGCACGCGGCCGATGCGGATGCGCTTGATGGCCTCCACGCGCAGCCCCACCGCCTCGCACATCGACGGGATCTGCCCCGGGCGGATGCCCTTGAGGGCGAAGCGCAGGCGGTTCTCGTTCTGCCAGCTGACCTTGATGGGCGGCAGCGGCCGGCCGTTGAACGAGAGGCCGTGGCACAGGCGCTCCAGCCCGCGCTCGGCGATCTGGCCCGACACGGTGACGATGCATTCCTGCTCCAGCGACTCAATGTCTTCGGCCAGCTTGCGCGCCACGCGGCGGTCCTGCGTATAGACGACGAGGCCGCTGGCTTCGGTGGGCAGCGGGGTGAAGCATTCGAGCAGGCGGAAGTGGCGCTGCAGCACGCGCACGCCGCTCGCGTCTTCGGCGGCATGGGTGTCGGCGCGCAGCAGCGTGACGGCCTGGGGCGCGCCCTGGCTGCGGCTGCCGTGGCTCTGGTGGCCGGAGCCCGGGCCCGCAGGGGCCTGCGCCGCGCCGCCCAGCCCGGCCTCATAGCCGGCGGGCTTGTGCAGCAGCAGGGTGACGGGGGTCAGCTCCATCAGGTTGGCGTCGGGCGAGAGCGCCACGGTCTGGCCGGGCGAGACGCGGGCGCCGGGCGCCTCGACCACGCGGCCATCGACGCTGACCCAGCCGCCTTCGATGTATTGCTCGGCCGTGGTGCGCGAGCAGCTCAGCTGTTCGGCCAGGCGCTTGGCCAGGCGCACATGGGCGGGCGGTGGGGTGAGGGAGTTCGGTTGCAAGAAGGTCTTCCAGTTCAGAAATTGCCGGGCTCCATCGCCCGGATGCGCTCGACATGCGCCAGCAGCGAGCGTTCGGCCACCGGCCAGAGCCGCTCGGGCACGTCGCCGTAGGCGTGACGCACCCAGTCGTGCGTGCTGCCCTGGGGCAGCGCCTGCATGGCGGCCAGCACCTTGGCCTCGCGGGCCAGCCGGTGGGCCTTCAGGCGGGCGATGGCGCCGCGCGCATCGCCCAGCACGTAGCCGTGCGCGGGCAGGATGAAGTCGGCGCCATGCAGCGCGCACAGGGTGTCCAGCCGGTCCAGCGAATCGAGGTAGTCGGCCATGTTGCCATCGGGCGGGTCCACCACCGTGGTGCTGCCGTTCAGGATGTGGTCGCCGCTGAAGAGCAGGCCGTCTTCGCGCAGCAGCAGGCAGACATGGTTGGCCGCATGGCCGGGCGTGTGGATCGCCTCCAGTGTATGGGTGTTTTCCGGCGATGGCGCAGAAGGGGCTAGCGTGAGCAGCTCTCCATTCGATAGCGCCCGGTCGGGCGTGAAGCGGCTCGCGGCGCGGGCCGTGGGCGCCGAGGGCAGGCCCAGCACCGGCGGGCGTGGCCGGCCGTGCGCGGCCACGCGGGCGGCGAGCGGCGCGGCACCCGGGGAATGGTCGGGGTGCGAATGCGTGCAGACGATCGCGCGGATGTCGCCGCCCGCGGCGCGCCAGAGGCGCTCCAGGTGCTCTTCGTCCTCCGGGCCGGGGTCGATGGCGATGTAGCCCGTGTCCGGGTCGCCCACCAGGTAGCTGTTGGTGCCGGGGCCGGTCATCACGCCGGGGTTGGGCGCGGTCAGGCGCTGCACGTTCTTCAGCAGGGGCACCGGCCGCTCGGTCTGCCAGTCCAGCGCGTGCAGCATCTGGCCGTCGGGGCAGACCAGGGCCAGCTCGCCGAAGGGCGGCTCGTGCTCCATGTAACGCGCCTCCTGGCCGGCGAGCAGGCCGCTGCGCGGGCAGCTGGACCAGAGCGGCGCCTCGTCCTGCTGCTGCGCGACGGCTTCCAGCGCGGCGCCGGCGCTGCCGAAGGCGGCCAGCCGCTCCAGCGTGCGCACGGTGGGGAAGATCATGAAGAACTGCCCCGCCGCATGCCGCGCCAGCGCGTCGGCCGGGCGCACCCAGACGGGCTCGAACTGCTCGGATTCATCGGCCACCGGCTCCTGCCCCTCGGGCATGCGGGCGACGAGAAACGGCACGTCGAAGCGCTTGGGCAGGTCGCGGTCGGCCGTCCAGTGCGCCAGCACGAAGACGGCATCGGCCGCCAGCGCGAGGCCGCGTGCCTGGCACTGCGGCGCGAAGGGCGCGGCGCGGTCCAGCGCGGCGATGTCGGCGGCATCGGCGAAGCGCCCGTCGGCATGGCGGGCCAGCAGCACACCCAGCTCTTCGAAGCTTTCGCGGAT
>JBHIWE010000314.1:0-4308 GCA_041987645.1 Acidovorax sp.
CTGATCTGCGGCGACATGAGCATCCAGACCACGTTGAAGAACCAACTTAACGGCATTACCAACGGCTTCCAGCAAATCATGTCGTCGGTGATCCAGAGTGCCACCAGTGCGGTGGCATCGTTGCCCGCACTGATCATCCAGCGGGCCGATCCCGGTCTGTACAACCTGCTCACCAATGGCGTGCTGCAGGCGCGGCTGGATTTCGACCGCAGCAAGCTGACGTGCCGTGCCATGGCCGAGAAGATGGCCGAAACGGCGGGCGGCCAACTCGGCTGGAGCCAGATGGCCGAAGGGCTGGCGCTGCGCGATGCCGTGTCGAGCACGGATGCGGTCTCGGCCATCGAGCAGGCCGAGACGCGCCGCGGCAATGACGGCGTGCCGTGGGTCGGGGGCAGCAACGCGGGCGGCTCCGGCCAGCCCGCGATCAAGGTCGTCGGCGATGTCACCCGCGCTGGCTACAACCTGGTCAACGGCCGCGGCGTGACCGACACCTCGTCCATTGCGCCGGCCAGTTGCAGCAGTCTCTCGTGCCAGACCTGGACCTCGCCGCAGGCTGCCGTCGAGTGGGCCACGCGCGTGCTCGGCGAGAAGGAGCAGCGCACGTGCGATGCCTGCACCAAGACCGAGACGACGCCGGGCGTCGGGCTCACGCCGCTGATCCAGGAGGAGTACGACGCCAAGCTGCAGGCGCTCCAGGACCTGGTAACCAAGGCCAAGAACACGACGCCGGAGAACCTGCGCGAAGCTGGCAGTGCGTCGCTGCCGATCACGCGCGGCGTGATCGAGGCGCTGCGCGACGAGCCCGACCAGCACCTGCTGTCGCAGCGCCTCGCGTCCGAGGTCGCGCTGGCATCCGTGCTGGAGAAAGCGCTGCTGCTGCAGCGCACGCTGCTCACGGGCAAGAAGGAGCCCAACGTCGCGGCGAACGAACTTGCCGTGGAGGCGGTGAACCACGAGAGCGACACGCTCGACCGTGAGATTCGCAACCTCAAGACCGAACTGGAGCTGCGGCGCGAACTGGCGAACAACTCGCCCATGGCGATCATCCAGCGCCACGGCGCGCGCGCGGCCGGTTCGCGCGGCATCTACGAGGGCGATCCTGTGCCGGACCGTCTCGACCAGCTCCAGAAGGGCAATCCGGGGAGTCGGCCATGAGCCCGGCGCGCATGGCCTGGCGGCCGCTGCGCTGGTTGTTCAGCCGGCGCGCGGCGAAGACGCTGCTGTGGCTGGTGCTTATCGTTGCCGCCGCAGTGGGGGCGAACGTCGCGGGCATCAACCTGGTCGGCAGCGTTGCAGGCTGGGAACGGTGGCTGGCGGCCTCCGCAGGGTATTTCTTCATCTGGCGGCTGTGCGTGTACGCGGCAACGGCCTATGGATGGTTCTGGATGCGCCGCCGGGTGCTGGCCCGCGAAGACCAAAGCGGGACAGATGGGCAGGCGCGGCGCCGGCTGATCCGTACCGAGGTCGCCGGCGTCGTCGCCATCGTCGCGCTGGAAGCCAGCCTGTTGATGCAGGCCGCTTGAGGGGAGATCGGGGCCATGACGCTCTTCACGACCGACTATCTGGAGTACTACCTCACCCTCGTGTCCTGGATCGTCAACAACGGTATCTGGGCCGTGCTGGTGTCCAGCGGGGTGTTCGCGCTGCCTTTCGTCGCCATCGTCGTGCAGGAGTGGCTGAAGGCCCGCGCGGAAGGCGCTGACGAGGGCAACAAAGGCGTTCTGAGTGCCGCCCGTATCGAGAACCGGGTGTTCGTCGCGATCGTGGTGGTGATGTTCGCGGGCATTCCGTTCATCGACGTGGACCTCAGCACCATCCAGTACGACAGCTCGCGCTCGGCGCAGTGCCAGGTCAGCGTGCCGCAGCCCACGGAAACCGGCTGGTCGCAGTCCTTCAGCACCATCAACAACCAGTCGGCGAAGGTGCCGGTCTGGTGGGCTTTCATGCACGCGCTCTCGCGCGCCGTCACGAGCGCCTCGGTAGCGGCGATCCCGTGCGGTACGGACCTGCGGCAGATGAGGATGGAGATCGACGCGACCCGCATTGACGACCCGGTACTGGCTCAGGAGGTCGCGGACTTCTCGCGGGATTGCTATGGGCCTGCGCGGGCCAAATTGTTCATGCAGCGCCCGGATCTCGATGAGCAGCAGATGCACGACGTAACCTGGATCGGCTCGCGCTTTTTCACGGACACGGGTGGCTACTACGACAGCTACCGCTCCAGCACGGCGCGCGAGGCATGGCCCTATGACGACACCCGCGATGCAGGCCTCGCGCAGGTTGCCAATGGTGGCGGCTACCCGACCTGCAGGCAGTGGTGGTCAGACGGCAGCAACGGCCTGCGCGCGCGGCTGCTGGGGCAAGTGGACCCGACCCTGCTGAATCGCCTGGCGGGCTGGGCCGGGTTCCTCAGCCGGGCCGAGGTGGACGATTCGGTGATCCGCGCCATCGCGTCACCGCGGCAGCAGAAACTGAACCAGGGCAGCGTCTATACGGACTACGGCGGCCAGATCGACAAGACCCTGCCGAACATCGTGACGCGCGCCACGGGCGACGTGGGGATGGCAGTCGGCGCGATTGCCGCGTTTCCTGCCATGGATGTCGTGCGCCAATCCCTGCCCATGGTGCTTGCCTTGCTCAAGATGGCACTGGTCATCTGCATCCCGCTCGTGCTGGTTGTGGGCACCTACGACCTGAAGACGGTCGTCACCGTCAGCGTCGTGCAGTTCGCGCTGTTCTTCACGGACTTCTGGTTCCAGCTCGCACGCTGGATCGATTCAACGATTCTGGACGCGCTTTATGGCTGGGGCTTTGGCTGGAACCGGCCGCACACCAACTTTGACCCGCTGGTAGGGTTGAACAACGCCTTCGGCGACATGCTCCTGATGTTCGTCATGGGCACGATGTTCCTGGTTCTGCCGGGATTCTGGCTGGCGAGCCTTACCTGGGTTGGGATTCGGGCCGGGCACGTCATCCAGGGACTTTCCGATGGCAGCAAGAGCGCCGGCCAAGCTGGCGGCAAGGGTGCCGGGGCGCTCACCGGAGGAAAACTGAAATAGCGCGAGGCCGGTCAGTCGTCGGTGTACAACTCGTGCGACGTGTCGTTGTACAGGTTGGGATCGTAGCCCGGCGTCTTGCGCAGCTCGGTGAGGTCGGTGAAAGGCCACTCGTCCTCATCCGAAGTATTTGCAGCAGCAGCCCATCCCGCCGCCGCAACGCCCAGCATCACGAGTGCAAACCAAAACGCAACGTAGAGCAGCACCCCCAGTACAGCCAGCTTGGCTACCCACACGAGCGCGGTAGCGCCAGCTCGCGGCATGCCCTTGGACACCAACCAGTTCGACGCCCGCCGTTCGCGTCGCGCATAGGCACGCCATCCGCGGCCAAAGGCGCGGCCGAGGCGTTCTGCGGTGCTGGTGCGGGTCGTCGTGTTCATGGTCGTCTCCTGCTGTTGAGGAATGCCTATTCCAGTTTGCTCCACTTCATTCGGTTTGCGGCTTCAATGTGTTTTCTTGCTGCTTCAGGACGCTTCGTCATCCGGCCCCACCGGGCCGGGGTCGGGTTCAACGCCGATGCGGTAGGTAACAACGAAACGCGGCCAGTCCACATGGTCCACCAGGTCGATGTCCTCGATGACGCCAACCTTCGCTCCCGCACGCTCGAACAGGGCGATGCTCTTGGCGGGATAGTTGTTGCGCGACGGATAGAGCACCCCGTCGAACAGCGCCTGGCCGTCATCTGCGAGCATCGCATGCACCTGGGCGGACACCTGCTGCGTGTGCGTGTAGTCGCGGCTGGCCAACTGCTCTAGGTTCAGGCCGAAGTAGCCCGCCATGACGCCCGGCGTCGTGATATCGGCCAGAAGCACGTCGTCCATCACGCCTACTGCGCGCACCATCCGGGCTTGGACTTCTTTCAGCGCGATCGAGCGTTGCGTGTCCGCAAGCCACTGGTGCTTGTGAAACACCGACTCCATCAGCGCCGTGGGCAGGTCGCGCCCCAGGTAGAGCACGCCGTAGGCCCCCGCCGGGTCATCGTAGCGATTCGTGCTGCTGCGACCATAGTACAGCGGGCTGCCCCGATAGACGACGCGGCTCACATGCTGGAGCAGTTCACCGGCATCGATCAGGAACGAAGGCAGCTCGTGGCTCATGGCGATCTCGCTTCAATGCACCTGGACGCCCAGCACGTTGAACACGGCCTCGGCCACGTCATCGATCGTGCCATGCGTCACCGCATCCACCGGCGAGCGCCCACCCAAGCCTTCGAGCGGTTCGGACAGTGCGCGGTAGATCGTCCAGTGATCGA
>JBHIWE010000315.1:0-4229 GCA_041987645.1 Acidovorax sp.
GTGGCGACCAGCCCGGCCTCGCTGCGCTCCACCGTCAGCGGGGCGCTGTCGCCGCCCATGTCGGTCTGCGTCCAGCCCGGGTCGAGCGTGACCAGCGTGGCGCGCGGCCAGGCGGGCTGGGCCGCCGCCACGGCCATGTTGAGCGCGGCCTTGCTCACGCGGTAGAGCCAGGCGCTGCTGCCCGCTTCGCTGATGAGCGACATCTGGCTGGAGAGAAAGCCGAACACGCCGCCCGCCTCTTCCACCAGCGGCGCCACCTGGGGCAGCGCCTGCATGGCGCCCAGCACGTTGGTGTGCATCACGCGGTCGAAGGCCTCGCGCGTGGGCGGCGTGGCGGCGCCGTGGTCGTCCCACAGACCGGCCACGTAGAGCGCCACGTCGATCTTCTCGCCATCGAGCGGCCAGGCCAGGCCGCTCACGCTGGCCGGGTCGCTCACGTCCACGATGAGCGCCTGCGCGCCCAGGGCCTGCACGCGCTCACGGCCGGCGGCGTCGCGCACGGTGGCCACCACGCGCCGGCCGGCTTCACGGTACTGGCGCACCAGCTCCAACCCGATGCCGCGCGAGGCGCCGATCACGAGAACCAGGGACATGTCGATTTCCTTCCTGCCGCGTTGCAGCGGGTTGCAGGGCCCAATCAGAGCCTTTTCGGCCTGCAGCGCTCTCGAACAGAGCGCATGCAGCTATTCAATTCATAGCAATCAGATCTCGCCCTGCTCCTGCGCGATCTGCCGCGCATAGCGCTCGGCCATCGCCTCCTGGGCCTCGGGCGGGGCGGTATTGCCGGTCTGCGCGTGGATCATCTGGTTGAGCGTGGGCAGCACGCTGCGCTCGACCTGCGATTCGGCGCGCCACAGGCGCGAGCGCATCAGGGCCTTGGCGCAGTGCAGATAGGCCTCGCGCACCTGCACCTGCACGACCAGCCGGGGCGGCTGGCGCTCGACGCCGAAGCGGGCGATGAATGCGGGCTCGTCGCGCAGGCAGGCCGTGCCGTTCACGCGCAGGGTCTCGTCCACGCCGGGGATGAAGAACAGCAGGCCGATGCGCGGGTCGTGCAGCAGGTTGGCGAGCGAATCCAGGCGGTTGTTGCCGCCCGCATCGGGCAGCAGCAGGTCGCCGTCCTCGCCCACCTGCACGAAGCCGGGCGGGCCGCCCCGGGGCGATGCGTCCAGCAAGCTGCCCGCGCCGCCGCCGGTGGCGAGAACGCACAGGGGCGAGAGCGCGATGAAGCGGCGGCAGTGCGCGTCCAGCCGGTCCAGCTGCTTGCGCAGGGCCCGCTCGGCGCGCGCGGCGTAGAGGGCGCGCAGCTGGGCTTCGGTGGAAATCATGGCGGCCGCCTTGTTTTTCGTGCGCCGGCCCGTCAGACCAGCTCGATGGCCATGGCCGTGCCCTCGCCGCCGCCGATGCACAGCGTGGCCAGGCCGCGCTGCAGGCCGCGGGCCTTGAGGGCGTGGATCAGCGTGACCAGGATGCGCGCGCCGCTCGCGCCGATGGGGTGGCCCAGGGCACAGGCGCCGCCGTTCACGTTGACGATGTCGTGCGGAATGTTCAGCTCCTTCATGAGCGCCATGGGCACGACGGCGAAGGCCTCGTTCATCTCCCAGAGCTGCACGTCGGCCACGCTCCAGCCGGCTTTGTCCAGCGCCTTCTGCGTGGCGCCGACGGGCGCGGTGGAGAACCATTCGGGCGCCTGCGCATGCGTGGCGTGCGACACCACCCGCGCCAGCGGCTGGCACCCCAGGCGCGCGGCGGTGGCGGCGCGCATCATCACCAGCGCGGCGGCGCCGTCGTTGATGCTGGAGCTGGAGGCGGCGGTGATGGTGCCGTCCTTCTTGAAGGCGGGCTTGAGCTGGGGGATCTTGTCCAGGCGGGCCTTGGCAGGGCCTTCGTCGGTGGACACGACCGTCTCGCCCGCGCGCGTCTTGACGGTGACGGGCGCGATCTCGGCCGCGAAGGCGCCCGAGGCGGTGGCCGCCTGTGCGCGCTGCACGCTGGCGATGGCGAAGGCGTCCTGCGCCTCGCGGCTGAACTGGTACTTGGCCGCGCAGTCCTCGCCGAAGGTGCCCATGCTGCGGCCGGGCTCGTAGGCGTCTTCCAGCCCGTCGAGCATCATGTGATCGAAGATGCGGTCGTGGCCCATGCGGTAGCCCCCGCGGCCCTTTTGCAGCAGGTAGGGCGCGTTGGTCATGCTCTCCATGCCGCCGGCCACGATGACTTCGTGCGTGCCGGCCAGCAGCAGGTCGTGCGCCAACATGGCGGCCTTCATGCCGGAGCCGCACATCTTGCTGAGCGTGACGGCGCCCGCGCTCTGCGGCAGCCCGCCCTTGAAGCCGGCCTGCCGCGCCGGGGCCTGGCCCTGGCCGGCCATCAGGCAGTTGCCGAACAGCACCTCGCCCACGGCCTCGGGCGCCACGCCGGCGCGCTCCACTGCGGCGCGGATGGCGGCGCCGCCCAGGTCGTGCGCGGCCAGGCCGGCGAAGTCGCCCTGGAAGGCGCCCATGGGCGTGCGCGCCGCGCCGACGATGACAATGGCGTCGTCGGCCAGCGAAGAAGGCGTGTTGAAGGAAGTGGAAGTCATGCGGTGTCTCCTGCAGTCAAGGGGGATGGGCTGGTGCGGGCGCCGTTCTGGAAGCGGCGCTCCGCGTCGTAGGGGAAAACGTCGGACATCTGGCCGGCACGGATGCGCGCCTGGTGGGCCTGCCAGAAGGCGGGATCGAGCAGGTCGGCGTGGTGGCGCAGGAAGGCTTCGCGCACCGCGGGGTTGCCCAGCAGGAAGGGCGCGAAGGTCTCGGGGAAGACATCGCGCGGGCCCACCGGCCACCAGATCTCGCCGCTCATCTCGTCCTCTTCGTTGCGCGGCGCGGGCACGCGGCGGAACTGGCAGTCGGTGAGGTATTCGATCTCGTCGTAGTCGTAGAACACCACCTTGCCGTGGCGGGTGATGCCGAAGTTCTTCCACAGCATGTCGCCGGGGAAGATGTTGGCCGCCACCAGGTCCTTGATGGCGTTGCCGTATTCGATGACGCAGCGCTCGATCTGCCGCGCGGCCTCGGCGTTGCCGGAGCCGGCGTCGAAGGCTTCCTGCAGGTAGATGTTGAGCGGGATCATGCGCCGCTCGATGTAGAGGTGCTTGATGATGACCTCGGTGCGGCCGTCGCCGTCGCGGTCGCTGATCTCCAGCTGGCTGGGCGCGAAGCGCTCGATCTCGGCGATCAGCGCGTCGCTGAAGCGCTCGCGCGGGAAGGCCACCTCGCTGTATTCCAGCGTGTCGGCCATACGGCCCACGCGGTCGTGCTGCTTGACCAGCAGGTACTTGCCCTTGACCTGCTCGCGCGTGGTTTCCTTGGGATGCGGGTAGAAGTCCTTGATGAGCTTGAAGACGTAGGGAAAGCTCGGCAGGTCGAACACCAGCATCACCATGCCCTTGATGCCCGGAGCGATGCGGAACTGGTCGCTGGAATATTTCAGGTGGTGCAGGAAGTCCCGGTAGAAGAGCGTCTTGCCCTGCTTGGCCAGGCCCAGCGCGTTGTAGAGCTCGGCGCGGGGCTTGCGCGGCATCAGGCCGCGCAGGAAGCGCACGTAGGCGCTGGGGATCTCCATATCCACGAGGAAATAGGCGCGCGCAAAGCTGAAGAGCGCGAGCAGGTCGTCCTCGCCGAAGAGCGCCGCGTCGATCACCAGCCCGGCGCCCGACGGCGCATGCAGCAGGGGCAGCGCGAGCGGAATCTCGGTGAAGCCGTTGATGAGCTTGCCGACCAGATAGGCGCCTTTGTTGCGGTAGAACAGGCTGGAGAGCACCTGGATCTGGAAGTTGGCGCGCAGCTTCATGGGCGCGACGTGCGGCTGCATGGCAGCCACCACGCGGGCCACGTCGCGCGGCAGATCCTCGAAGCCGCAGGCGAGGCCGAAGTCTTGCACGATGCGCTGCAGCGTGGCCGGCAGGCCCTCGCCCGCCGGGTAGTAGGCGCGGTAGGTGGGCAGCGCGCCCGCACCGTCGTTCTCGATGTATTCGGTGCTGACGGCGGGCCGCACGAAGATGAAGTCGTTCTGGAAGTGCGTGCGGTGCAGGATCTTGGTGGTGACCGAGTTGAAGAAGGTCTCGGCCAGCTCGGGCTGGAAATGGCCCACCAGCAGGCCGATGTAATGCAGCTTGGCCTGTTGCCAGACCTCCATGGGCTGGCGGCCGGCGTCGAACTCCTCGTCGAGCCGGCGCACGCATTCCTTCACGC
>JBHIWE010000316.1:0-4183 GCA_041987645.1 Acidovorax sp.
AGTACAGGCGCCGCTCATCGGGGTGCCAGAAGGGTGATTCACCCAGTTGGGAGGGCTCGGTGGTGGCAGCGGTCCAGGTCATGCAGAGGGGTTCCTTGAAAGCGGTGGGAGGCGAGTGCCAGGGGACTTGCCGGGGGAATCTACTCCAACCTTCGATGCGCGGCGCTGGCATGATCGACGCTTCGCGGCGCCACCGGACCGACGGCGGCGCAGGGTTCCCGGCCCTTTTCAAAGGCCCCTTTTGCGCGCTGATTCCTCTCGGCCTTACATCTTGAAACCGATTCCCGACCTCCACGTCTGCGACCGCGAGCCCATCCGGGTGCCCGGCGCCATCCAGCCGCACGGCCGCATGCTCGTGCTGGACGGAACGACCCATGCGCTCCGGGCCTGGAGCGCCAACTGGGCCGATGGCGCGACCGCGGCCCTGAGCGCGCTGGATCCCCACGTGCTGAACGACACCCCGGCGGACGGCTCTTCGGTACAGGTGGGTGTGATGGATCTGGCGGGCTGCCGGCACGTCTGCTGGGCGCACCGCAACGCCACGCAGCTGATCGTGGAATGCGAGCCCCAGGCCGAGCTTCTGCGGCCCGAGGCGCCCATCTACGGCCTGGCGCGCGACTTCCTGCCACGACTGCAGGCCGCCGGCACGGTGCAGGCGCTGGTCGCCCTGGCCGCGCACGAACTGCAGCGCCTGACGGGCTTCGGCCGCGCGCTGGTCTATCGCTTCGACGATGAGGGGCATGGCGAGGTGCTGGGCGAAGCGCTGATGCCGGGCTACGAGAGCTACCTGGGGCTGCATTTCCCGGCCTCCGACATTCCCCAGCAGGCGCGCGCGCTCTACCTGTCCAACCGTTTCCGGCTGATTCCGGACGCCAACTACCAACCCGTGCCGCTGCTCGCGGCGCCGGACGGCCCTGCCCCGCGGGAGATCGACCTGTCGCAGGCCTTCCTGCGCAGCGTCTCGCCGGTGCACCTGGAATACATGCGCAACATGGGCACGCTGGCGTCCATGTCGGTGTCCATCGTGGTCGATGGCCGTCTCTGGGGCCTGGTGTCCTGCCACCACCACGAGCCGCGCCTGCTCGAATCCAGCGTGCGTGCCGCCTGCAGCCACCTGGGGCAGCTGTTGTCGATGCAGATCGAGGCCAAGCAGGCCAATGCCGAGGTGGCGGCCCGCCTGGACCTGCGCCAGCTGACCCTGCAACTCGTCGCCCATCTTGCGGATAGCGACGCCAGCCTGCGCCGCATCCTGGACGAGCCCGCCGTCCTGCTGCGCATGGCTCGCGCCAGCGGAGCCGCCGTGGTGCTGGACGAGCAGGTCTGGACGACGGGCGAAACGCCGCCGCCTCTGGCGCTGGTGGAGCTGGCCGGCTGGGTTGCGGGGCTGGGCTCCGAGGTCTATCAGAGCGATCAGCTCGCGGTCCACTATCCGCCGGCCGCCGGCTGGCAGGGCACTGCGGCCGGCGTGCTGGCCATCTCCATCTCGCAGGTGCACCGCCACGTGATCCTGTGGTTCCGGCCCGAAGTGGTGCAGACCGTGACCTGGGCGGGCGATCCGCGCAAGTCGCAGCAGCCCGATGCGCGCGGGCGCATCCACCCGCGCCTGAGTTTCCAGCGCTGGGCCCAGCAGATCGGCGGCCGCTGCCTGCCCTGGTCGGGCGCCGAGGTGTCCGCCGCGGGCGAGCTGCGGCAGGCGCTGATCGGCATCGTGCTGCGGCGCGCCGAGGAGCTGGCCGCCATCGCCGGCGAGCTGGGCCGGGTCAACAAGGAGCTGGAGGCGTTCTCGTACACCGTCTCGCACGACCTGCGCGCGCCCATGCGCCACATCGCGGGCTATGTCGATCTGGTGATGGACACCGAGGGCGCGGCCCTGAGCGAGCGCGCCCACCGCTACATGCGGCACGTCAAGAGCGCGGCGGCGTTCGCCGGGCAACTGGTGGACGCGCTGCTCGACTTCTCCCGCATGGGGCGCACGGCGCTCAAGCTCAAGCGGGTGGAGACCGCCGGCCTGGTGCAGGGCCTGGCGCGCGAGCTCTCTCGCCACGAGCCCGGGCGCCGCATCGAATGGCGCATAGCCCCTGACCTGCCCGAGCTGACCGCCGACCCGCTGCTCTTGCAGGTGGCGGTACGCAACCTCATGGGCAACGCGGTCAAGTACAGCCGCGACCGCGACCCGGCCGTCATCACCGTGCGCGCCCTGCGCCGCCCCGAGGGCGAGGGCCTGGAGGTGGAGGACAACGGCGTGGGCTTCCAGATGCAGTACGTGGGCAAGCTCTTCAACGTCTTCCAGCGGCTCCACCAGAGCGAGGAGTTCGAGGGCACGGGCATCGGCCTGGCCAACGTCAAGCGCATCGTGGAGCGCCACGGCGGCCAGGTTTGGGCCTGGGGCGAGCCGGGACAAGGCGCCCGCTTCGGCTTCGTGCTGCCCGAAGCCCGGCAAAATGCCGCCATGCATTCCCCCGATGGAGCCTCGGCCGATCATGCTTAAACCGATTCTGCTGGTCGAAGACGACCTGCGCGACCAGGAACTCACGCTGCTCGCGCTGGAGCGCAGCCAGCTGGCCAATGAAGTCGTAGTGCTGCGCGACGGCGCCGAGGCGTTGGCCTATCTGCGCCGCGAGGGAGAGCATGCGGTCCGCGAGGAGGGCAATCCCGCCGTCATCCTGCTGGACCTGAAGCTGCCCAAGGTCAACGGGCTGGAAGTGCTGGAGGCCGTGCGCAACAACCCTGTGCTGCGCAGCATCCCGGTCGTCATGCTGACGTCTTCCCAGGAAGAGTCCGACCTGCTGCGCAGCTACGAATTGGGCGTCAATGCGTACGTGGTCAAGCCCGTGGAATTCAAGCAGTTCGTCTCGGCGATCGCCGACCTGGGCGTGTTCTGGGCGGTGCTCAACGAGCCGCCGCCGGGTTCGCTGCGGGCCAACCGCCGCTATGACTGAGCGGGCGGCGGGCTCCCCAGTGCCGTCCCAGCAGCCCTTGCAGGTCCTCCTTCTGGAGGATTCGGCGTTCGACGCCGAGCTGCTGCACGAGGCGCTGCTCGCCGCCTATCCCCGCGCCCGGCTGGAGCTGGTGGGCGACGGCGCGAGCTTCGCGGCCGCGCTGGAGCGCGGCGGCATCGACATCATCTTGTCCGACCACGAACTGGGGGGTTGTAGCGGAACCGAGGCCCTGACCCTCGCGCGCGAGCGAGCGCCCGAGGTGCCGTTCATCTTCGTATCCGGCGTGATCGGCGAGGACAACGCGGTCGAGCTGCTCAAGCGCGGCGCCCGGGACTACGTGAGCAAGGGCCGCCTCTCGCGCCTCGCCTCGGTGCTGGACCGCGCGTTGCGCGAAGTAGCCGAGCGCCAGGCCCGCGCCGCCGCGGAGCGCGAGCTGCGCGCGGCCAAGGAAGAGGCCGAGCGCCTCACGGCCGAACTGGCCGAGCGCGTGCGCGAAGTCGAGGCCGGCCAGGCCCGCTTGCGCGCCGCCACCGATGCGGGCGGCCTGGGCGTCTGGCAGCTCGACCTGGTCCGCAACGAGCTGATCGCGTCCGCCCACTGCAAGCGCCATTTCGGCCGCGACGAACACCTGCCTTTTTCCTACGAGCAGCTGCTGGAGGCCGTCCATCCGGACGACCGCCCGCGCATGCTGGCCGCCGTGGCGCACACCGAGGCCTCGGGTGATGACTATCGGATCGAATACCGTATCGTGCGGCCCGATGGGCAGCTGGCCTGGGTGCGCGTCATGGGTCGGCTCGAAAAGAACGCCCAGGGCCGCCCGGTCAACATCGCCGGCGTCTCGCAGGAGATCACCGACACCATGCTGTCGCTGCGCCGCGCCGAGCTGCTGGACTACCTGGACCGCGAGGTCTATGGCGTCATCCCCGATCCGCGCGAGATCGCCTACCGCGCCGCCGAGGCGCTGGGGCGCACGCTGGACGTGAGCCGTGCCGGCTACGGCCTGGTCGATCGCAAGGCGGAGACCATCACCATCGAGCGCGACTGGAACGCGCCGGGCATCCAGACGCTGGCCGGCACCCTGAGCTTTCGCGACTACGGCAGCTACATCGATGACCTGAAGCGCGGCGAGACGGTGGTTTTCGCCGACGCGCGCCGAGACCCGCGCACGCGCGACAACGCCCACGCGCTGATCGCCATCAGCGCGCAGTCGGTCATCAACATGCCGGTGAGCGAGGAGGGCGGTC
>JBHIWE010000317.1:0-4182 GCA_041987645.1 Acidovorax sp.
CGCCACGTCCGCTGTCCGTGGGCAGCATCGTGCTGGTGCCGCTGCCCGCCGAGGCTGCCGCCCTCGCTGCGCAGCGCGGCTACCTGCCGACGCGCATCCCGCTGCTCAAGCGCGTGGGCGCGGTCGCACCGCAGGAGGTTTGCATCATTGGGGGCAGCGTCCGCATCGACGGCGTGCCTTCGGCCGCCGTGCTATCTGCCGACCGCTGGGGCCGGCCGCTGCCATCCTGGCAGCAGTGCCGCCGCCTTCGGCCCGGCGAGCTGTTTCTGCTCAGTGTCACCAATCCGGCGTCGTTCGACAGCCGCTACTTCGGACCGGTCAGTGCAGCGGCCGTGATCGGCGTTGCGCATCCGGTCTGGCTGGAGTCCCGCCCATGATGGCCGCCGACTCGCTGCACGTTGCCTTGCATCTCGTCGTGCCATCGAGCATGTCGTGCTGCTGTCCGTCGCCGTGTCGTCGCGCGTGCAGTGCGAGCGCATCCGCGCCGCACTTCGCGCTGCCTTCGGCGCAGCAATCCAACGTGCAGGCGTCTTGCCTCGAACGCGCCCGGCCAGTGGCCGTGTTTGCGTTCGCCGGCGCGCTGGCTGCTCGTGCAGCAGCGCCGCCGGGCCGCCGCTGCCCGGAGCGTCAGCGAGGGGCAAAGGCGGAAGGCAAGATTGAAGGGCGCGGCACCACGGCGCGCGCAAAGCCAGTCTGCACGTGGGTTGGGGGCGGCACTCGCCACAAGGTGGCTTCGTGCCGCCAGCAGCCCCAAGGCCTTGCGGGCATTGGGAATACCGTGTGCCGCATGCGCTCGGGCGCGATGGGCTTGGTGGGGACTGCATCATGAGCCAGCGCGGAAATCCCGGTGACGATGACCGTTTTCGCGTGCGGCCCAGCAAGCCCAGGCAGCGCGGCGACACCTTCATTGCCCAGGTGCTGCGCCAGACGAGCAAGGCCGCTGGCGTCTCTGGCCGGGGGCGCAAGACCACCGGCAAGCCCCCCGGTTCGCGCCTGGGGCGCGGTCATGTCGCAGCCCGCTTCACGGGCCAGTCGTTGACGGCGCTTTCTCGCCGGGCCACGGTCAAGGTGCGGCTGGTGTATTTGCAGCAGGCCAGCGGCCGCTCCACCGTGCAGCACCTGCGCTACATCGAGCGCGAAGGCGTGGACCGCCAGGGTGGACAGGGCCGTGCCTATGGCGCCATCACCGACGAGGCGGACACGGCCGCCTTCGAGGAGCGTGGCAAGGGCGACCGCCACCAGTTCCGCTTCATCGTCTCGCCCGAGGATGCGGAGCAGCTCGAAGACCTGCGCACCTACACCCGGCACCTGATGCAGCGCATGGAGGCCGACCTGGGCACCCGCCTGGATTGGGTGGCGGTCGATCACTGGAATACCGACAACCCGCACACCCATGTCGTGCTGTGCGGCAAGGACGACACTGGCAAGGATCTCATCATTTCGCAGGAGTACATCACCCGCGGCATGCGCGAGCGGGCGATGGAACTGGCCACCGAATGGCTGGGGCCGCGCACCGAGCTGGAGATCCAGCGCACCCTAGCCCGCGAAGTGGAACAGGAGCGGTGGACGAGCCTGGATCGCACCCTCCAGCGCGAGGCGGTGGACGGCCTGGTGAAGGTCGAGCGCTTCAACGAACCCAAACTGCAACGCCAGCGTCTGCTGCTGGTCGGGCGCTTGCAGCGGCTTCAACGCATGGGGCTTGCCACGCAGACCCAGCCCGGCACTTGGGCCGTGCATGCCGATGCCGAGAAAACCTTGCGGGCCATGGGAGAACGTGGCGACATCATCCGCACCATGCAGCGCGCGATGGGCGGCAAGCAGCGTGACCTGGCCGTGTTCCAACCGGGCGAGGATGGACACTCCATCATCGGCCGCGTGGCGGGCAAAGGACTGGCCGACGAACTGTACGACCGGGGCTATCTGGTGGTCGATGGCATCGACGGCAAGGCCCACTATGTGGCGCTGCCGCCCAGGACGGAACTGGAGCAGTACCCCATGAGCGCAGTGGTCGAGGTGAAAGGCTCCGCCGAGGTGCGCGCAGCGGACAAGACCATCACCGCGCTGGCGACCAATGGGCTGTACCGCACCGACCATCACTTGGCCATTGCACAAGGCCAGGCCAAGGATGGCCGCGACCCGCATGAAGTGGTTGCGGCCCATGTCCGCCGCCTTGAAGCCCTGCGCCGAGCGGGCATCGTGGAGCGCGTCGCTGAGGGACTATGGAAGGTGCCCGGTGACTTGCCTGAGCGTGGCCGCCAGTACGACGCGCAGCGCCTGGGCGGCGTGGCCGTGGAGCTGAAATCGCACCTGCCCATCGAGCGGCAGGCCCGCGTGATCGGTGCCACCTGGCTGGATCAGCAGTTGATCGGCGGCGGCTCCGGTCTGGGTGACCTGGGCTTTGGCGGCGAGGCCAAGCAGGCGCTACAGCAGCGCGCCGATTTCCTGGCCGAACAGGGACTGGCCGAGCGGCGCGGCCAGCGCGTGATCCTGGCGCGCAATCTGCTGGGCGCGTTGCGCAATCGGGAAGTGGCGCAGGCCGCGAAGGACATTGCCGCTGATACGGGCTTGGAGCATCGTCCGGTAGCTGAGGGGCAGCGCGTGGCGGGTATCTACCGCCGCAGCCTCATGCTGGCCAGCGGGCGCTACGCGATGCTGGATGACGGTATGGGGTTCAGCCTGGTGCCGTGGAAGCCGGTCATCGAACAACGACTCGGCATGCTGATTTCTGCACAGATACATGGTGGCACTGTATCCTGGCAAATCCGACGCCAGTTGGGTTTATCCATTACCTGACGCCAACGGCAATTGAACTCCACCAACTGGATGCGTCTACAACCGTTCAGCGTCCGGTAAACTGAGGCACTCGCTTTGCGACGAACGCGTGGACCGCTTCCAGCGAATCCGTGGTTTTCGAGGCCCGATTCATTTCGGCCGCCTCTAACCTCAATGAGGTCACCAGACCGCTCTCGAAGGCAGCAAGTTGCAGGCGCTTGGCGCCCGCATAACCATGCGTAGGACCGGTCGAGAATTGCACCGTCATGCGCTGCGCTTCGTCCAGCAGGCTCTCGCCCGGAACTACTTTCTCGACCAATCCCCAGGCCAAGGCTTCATCCGAACCGACCACGCGGTTGGTCAGGATCATGTCGCGTGCGCGTCGTCCGCCCACTGCGCGCGGCAGGAGCCAGCTGATGCCGAAATCCCCCGCGTATCCAAGGCCGGTGTGGGCCGCCACGAATTTCGTCCCACTTGCGGCAATCAGGTAGTCAGAGGCCAATGCTAGTCCGAGGCCGCCTCCAGCGACCGCGCCTTGTACGGCGCAGACCACCGGGAATGGCAGGCTGGCGAATTGAGGAATCATGCGTTCGACCACCCTCAATTCGTCATCGACCAAGGTAGACAACGCTTCGCCTGCTGCCGCCATTTCGTCGATGTCGCCGCCGCAACTGAACATCCGGCCCTCGCCGCGCAGCAGCAAAGCGCGAATCGAGCCGTCACGTTCGACGTCTGCAATGACGCCAGCTAGCACGTTGACGACAGACGTGCTCAGCGCATTCTTTTTCTGAGGCGCATTGAGTGTGATGGTCGCAACAGCACCATGCTTTTCGAGAATGACAGAATTTTCGGACATGACGCTTCCTGATGGGCCAAGATTTCAGGCGTCAGCGCGGCGCCATGCGAATAGCGCCATCCACCCGAATGGACTCGGCGTTCATGTAGCCGCAGGTGACGAGAAACTCGACGGCCTGCGCGAATTCATCGGGATCGCCCAAACGCTTGGGAAAGGGCACGCTGGCCGCCAGCGCCTGCTTGACGTTGTCCGGCAGGCCCAGCAGCAATGGTGTTCCGAAGATCCCCGGCATGATGGTGTTGACCCGGATCCCTTCGTCCATCATGTCGCGCGCAATCGGCAAGGCCATGCCCACGATGGCAGCCTTACTGGCAGCATAGCTGGCCTGGCCAACCTGGCCATCCTGTGCGGCGGCCGACGCAGTGTTGACGATGGCGCCGCGGTCGCCATCGGCCAGCGGCGCGAGCGTCAACATGCCCGCGGCTGACTTGGCGATGCAGCGGAAGGTGCCCACTAGGTTGATCTGAATGATGCGATTGAAACGATCTGTTGGGCATGGGCGGATTTCGCCGGTTTTCTTGTCGCGGCTGACCGTCTTGACGGCATCGGCAGTA
>JBHIWE010000318.1:0-4168 GCA_041987645.1 Acidovorax sp.
CCCCGAGCGCCAGCCATCGCCGGGCGGGCATCGCCCGATAGGCTCGGGTGAATGGTGTGGAAAGCGCATCGCAGGGCTGGCCGTAAGCGGCGGACCCGGCAACGCCGCCAACCCACTGCAATGCCGAAGGCCGCACCCCTTCAGCCCCCTTGGGGGGATGGAGGAGGGCGCCCGATACGCACTTGGGGCTCGCCCCGCACCTTGCCGGGACCCGTGCCTTTTCCGCGAGCACCCCGCCGAATGTGGCTCGCCGCTGAAGCCTTCGACGTTCGGGTTGTTGCGGACATCATCCAGAAGAGTGGACGTCCATAATTACGCAAAATCATGCGAAATGATGGCCGCTCAGGGCTCGTTCCGAGGCCTTGCCGTGGTGGGGGTGAACGGGGACAAGACCCACCGTTCGGCCCGCTGGCCCGTCATTCGCTGTTCCAAGGACTGCCATGCCACCTGCGCTTGCTGCCGCCCCGCGTTCCCCGTCGCCTTCGCTGCATGCCGAGGTGGCCGAGCGGCTGCGTGCGCATATTTTCTCGGGTGCGCTGCCGCCCGGCAGCTTTCTGGACGAAGTGGCACTTTCCGAGCGCCTGGCGATCTCGCGCACGCCGCTGCGCGAGGCCCTGAAGGTGCTGGTGGCTGAAGGGCTGCTGCGCCACGAGCCGCGGCGCGGCTGCTTCGTGGCGGAGGTGACCCAGCGCGACCTGGATGAGATCTTCCCCGTGATCGCGCTGCTGGAAGGCCGCGCCGCCCACGAGGCCGCCGAGCGTGCCGGCAGCGCCGACATCGCCGCGCTGCAGGTATTGCACCAGCGCCTTCAGGAACATGCCGAGGCCGGCCGCATCGACGCCTACTACGAGGCCAACTACGCCATCCACGAGGCCTTCATCACCCTGGCCGACAACCGCTGGCTGGCCCAGGTGATCGGCGACCTGCGCCGCATCCTGCGCCTGGCGCGCCACCAGACGCTGCATGTGCCCGGCCGGCTGCAGCAGAGCCTGCACGAGCACCAGGCTGTTTTCGCCGCCTTGCAGCGCCGCGACGCCGCCGCCGCCGAAGAGACCATGCGCCGACACGTCCTCGCCCAGCGCGACGCGCTGCGCGACATCGCCCGCAACCACCATTCACGGATCGCACCATGAACGCAGCCACCACCTGGATCTCGCGCAAGGTCTCGCGCCTGAGCCCCATCGACCCGAAGGCGGAGGCCATTGATGGCGGCGGCAGCGGCGCGGCGCCCAAACCCGCGAAGGCCGCTGTGCCGCGCACCACCGCCGAGCGGCTGGCCGCCACGCTGCGCCGTGGCAACGAAGCGCTGTCGCCGCGCGCATTGCGGCGCCTTCTGGCCGATCTGCAGGAGGTCGTGGCGCCCCGCGTGAGCGAGGTGGAAGGCGGCCGCCGCGCCGAGGCCGTGGCCGGCTGGTATGCCCAGGCCCAGCCGGAGGAGCGCCGCGACATGTGGCTGCTGATGTGCGAGCAGTTCGCCGCCGATGCCGAGCGCGTCAAGAGCGCCCGTCAGCGCCACGAAGCCGCTGCCGGCACGGCCGATGAGCAGCAGGCCGAGATGCACCTGCGCCGCGCGCTGGTCTCGCCGCGCACGCGCCTGCTGCAGCGCTTCGCCGTATTCCCGCAGGGCATGCGCTTTCTGGTGGATCTGCGCGCCGAGCTGCTGCCGCACCTCAAGGCCGACAAGCGCCTCTTGCCGCTCGACGCCGAGCTGGAGCACCTCTTTTCCACCTGGTTCGACGTGGCTTTTCTGGAGCTCAAGCGCCTATCCTGGGATTCGCCCGCTTCGCTGCTGGAAAAGCTCATCAAGTACGAGGCCGTCCACGACATCCGCAGCTGGGCCGATCTGAAGAACCGGCTGGACAGCGACCGCCGCTGCTACGGCTTCTTCCACCCGCGTCTGCCCAATGAGCCGCTGATCTTCGTGGAGGTGGCCCTGCTGGCCGACCTTTCCAGCAGCATCACGCCGCTGCTGGACGAATCCGCCGCTCCGGCCGACCTCGCCCGCGCCACCACCGCCATCTTCTATTCGATCAGCAACACCCAGACGGGCCTGCGCGGCGTGAGCTTCGGAGATTCGCTCATCAAGAACGTGGTGGAGACGCTGGCCGAAGAGTTCCCGCGCCTGCGCACCTTCGCCACGCTCTCGCCCATCCCGGGCTTTCGCGCCTGGTTCAACAAGCAGTGCGCGGCCGCCATCGAGGGTCTGGACGACAAGCGCCGCGCCGAGCTGGGCCGCGCCGTGGGCTTCGAGCCGCCGCAGGCCGCGCACGTGCTGGCCGCGGCCGACAAGGCGCTGGACCTGCCGCCCAAATCGCCCGTGCGCCAGCTGCTGCTGCATTGCGCCGCGCAGTACCTGGGGCGCGAACTGCAGGACGGCAAGCCGCTGGATGCGGTGGCGCGCTTCCACCTGGGCAACGGTGCGCGCGTGGAGCGCCTGAACTGGGCGGGCGACCCATCGGCCAAGGGCGTCAAGCAGTCCTTCGGGCTCATGGTCAACTACCTCTACGATCTCAAACGCATCGACAAGCACCGCAGCCTGCTGGCCGATGGGCGCGTGCCCGTGTCCGGTGACATCGAAAGCCTGTGCCGGGGCTGAGCCCAGGCTTCGGCCCGCCGGTGCGGCGCGCGGCGGATGGCCGTCGCGCGCCTTCTCCGTTCCGTTCCATTCCATTCCTTCCAGAGCGTTCACTACAACCACGACGACAGGAGACAAAAGGAAATGAAGCCATCTCTCGCAAGCATCGGCCTGGCGGACTCTTCCGCGGCCCAGGCGGGCCCGCCCGCGCTACCGCTTTCCCGCCGCGCCTGGCTGCAGGCAGCCGGCGCCGCGGGCCTGGCCGCCACCGGCGCGGTGCCTAGCGCCCGGGCGCACGGGCAGCCGGGCGCGGCCGGCTGGCCCGCCAAACCGGTCACGCTGGTCGTGCCTTTTCCGGCCGGCGGCGGCACCGATGCCTTCGCCCGGCCACTGGCGGCTCAGTTCAGCAAGTCCACCGGCAAGAGTCTGATCATCGACAACCGGGGCGGCGCGGGTGGCACCGTGGGCGCGAGCTACGCAGCCAAGGCGGCTGGCGACGGCTATACGCTCTTCATGGGCGGCACGCACCACGCCATCGCGCCGGCCATGTACCCCAGGCTCGACTACGACATCGAGCGCGACTTCATCCCGCTCGCCCTGCTGGCCAGCGTGCCTCAAGTGGTGGTGGTGAACCCGCGCGTGGTCAAGGCCTCCACCATGGGGCAGTTCCTCGACTACCTGCGCGCCAATCCGGGTAAGCTCAACTACGCCTCGGCCGGTTCGGGCTCGGCCCACCATCTGGCGGGCGAGCTGTTCAAGCTGCAGACCGGCACCTTCATCACGCACATTCCCTACCGGGGCGCGGGTCCGGCGCTGCAGGACCTGATCGGTGGCAATGTGGACATGATGTTCGACGGCCTGGGCTCGTCGGCCGCGCACATCAAGGCCGGCCGCATCCGGGCGCTGATGGTGGCCGGCGGGCGCCGCAACCCGGCCTTTCCCGACGTGCCCTGCGCGGCCGAGGTGGGCCTGCGCGACTACAACGTCACCACCTGGTACGGCCTCTGGGCGCCCAAGGGCACGCCGGTCGACATGCAGGCGCGCATCGTGGATGAGGTGCGCAAGCTGGGCGCAGCCGATGAGATCAAGACCGCCTGGGCGGGCAACGGCGCCGAGTTCGGCACCCTCACGCAGCCCCAATACGCCGCCTTCGTGAGCGCCGAGGTCAAGCGCTGGGCGCAGGTGGTCAAGGCTTCGGGCGCCACGCTGGAATGAACGGTTCAGAACCGAAGGAAAGGGCGCCGATGACGGCCGCAGCGCAAGTGATCGCGGCCCCGGCCGCAGGCGATGCCGGCGCAGCCGGCGTGTGGCGCGTGGCCCTCAGCCACCCGGGGCGGCTCAACGCCATGTCGCGCGCCATGTGGCGTCAGCTGCGCGCCGTCTTTGAGGAGATGCAGGCCCGCGCCGATGTGCGTTGCGTGATCGTGGAAGGCGCTGGCAGCATGCCGGGCGAGCCGGCCGCCTTCTGCGCGGGCGGCGACATCTCCGAATACCCGCAGTTCCGCTTCGACGCCGACCAGCTGCGCGACTTCCACGAAGGCGATGTCTGGGGCGGCCTCGCCGCCATGCAGGCCTGCGACGTGCCCATCGTCG
>JBHIWE010000319.1:0-4167 GCA_041987645.1 Acidovorax sp.
TCGGCCCATTATCTGATTCCAGCCTTCCTGCACCATGACGCAAGCGCAAATCCAACCCGTGCTCGAGTACGTGACCTGCCCCGGTGCGAGCCGCTCGGACGCCCAGGCACACCGCATGGCCTATTGGCGCTGGGGGGATCAGTCCAACCCGCGCGTGCTGATCTGCGTGCATGGCCTGAGCCGTCAGGGACGTGATTTCGACGTGCTGGCCCAGGCGTTGAGCCCGCACTACCAGGTGATCTGCCCGGATGTGGTCGGCCGCGGCCATTCGGATTGGCTGGCCGATCCTGCCGGGTACCAGGTGTTCACTTACGCGTCCGACATGGTGGTGCTCATGCAACACCTCCGTCAGCAACTGGGCGCCCCGAGCCCGATGGATGTCGATTGGATCGGGACGTCCATGGGCGGGCTCATCGGTCTGGCCCTGTCCAGCGTGCCGTCCGAAGTCTCTGGTGCGCGTTACCGCCGCCTCGTGCTCAACGATGTCGGCCCGCGTCTGCGGCACGAAGCCCTCGTCCGCATTGGCGACTACCTGGGCAAGCCGCTGCGATTCGATGACGTACAGCAGGCTGCCGATTACCTCTGGAGCATTTCGGCCGGATTCGGACCGCACACGCCTGCGCAATGGCTGGCCTTGTCGGAACCCTTGCTGCGGCCGGCACCGGACGGCGCCGGCCTGGTTCTTCACTATGACCCAGCCATTGCCGCGCCCTTCAAGACCATGACGGCCGACAGCGCCAGCAGCGGTGAAGCGATGCTGTGGCAGTTGTACGACGCGCTGCGCTGCGAGACCTTGTTGCTCCGTGGCGCCGAGTCCGACCTGCTTGATGCCGACACGGCGCGCGCCATGACCGAGCGCGGGCCGCGTGCGCGCCTTGTCGAATTCGCCGGGGTGGGGCATGCACCCACGCTGGTTGCGGCGGACCAGGTGGCGGTGGTGAAGGACTTCCTGCTCGCATGAAGACAGGTTCCCTGCAAGTCGGGCCCCTCGACGCCGGGGCATCGGAGGCCTCTGCCATCGTCGGGCTGGCCGATGTCGCGGCCGGCGGCGAGGCGGCGGGAGGCGAGCACCTGTTGGCCAAGGCCCGCACGTTCGCCGAGCCTCTGTTGTCCGGCCGGCACTTCGACACCGGCGAGGACGCGCTGCGCCACGCGGATGGCGTGCGGCAGATCCTGCAAGGCATCGGTGCGCCCCCGTCGCTACAGGCGTCGGCCTATCTGGTCTATGCCAGCGAATACCTGACCGACCCTGAGGAGGTCGTGGCCCGTGCCTTCGGCGACGACGCCGTCGGCCTCGTCATGCACACCCGCAAACTGGTGCAGGTGCAGCGCAACGCCCGCGACGCGCTGGGCGACGACACCGATGGCCCGCTGCGTGCCGAGCAGGTCGAACGCATTCGCAAGATGCTGCTGGCGTTCTCGCGCGACCTGCGCGTGGTCCTGCTGCGGCTGGCGTCGCGGCTCCAGACCCTGCGTCACTATGCCGAGACGAAGCAGACCTGTCCGCGCGCCCTGGCGCGTGAATCCATGCAGGTGTTTGCGCCGCTGGCCAATCGGCTCGGCATCTGGCAGATCAAGTGGGAGCTGGAAGACCTGTCCTTCCGCTTCCTAGAACCGGACACCTATCGCAGCATTGCGCGCTCGCTGCTCGAGAAGCGGCTCGAGCGGGAAAGCCACGTCGAGCAGTTGCGCCGGCAGCTCACGCAGGCCCTGTCCGAAGTCGGGATCGACGCCCAGGTGCAAGGGCGCCCCAAGCACCTCTACAGCATCTGGAAAAAGATGCAGGGCAAGCAGCTGCCGATCGAGCGCGTGTTCGATCTGCGCGCCCTGCGGGTGATCGTGGCCGACGTGCCGGCATGCTATGCCGCGCTCAGCCGCGTGCACGAGGTCTGGCACGCCCTGCCCGAGGAGTTCTCGGACTACATCGTGCGGCCCAAGCCCAATGGCTACCAGTCGTTGCACACCGTGGTGCGCGACGACCAGGGCCGCACGATCGAGATCCAGATCCGCACCCAGGACATGCACGACCATGCCGAAAGCGGCGTGGCGGCCCACTGGGCTTACAAGGAGGCTGGTGCCAAGGGTTACGCCGGTGTACAGGCTGCCGGCGATTTCGAAAGCCGCGTGGCCGAGGCGCGCAAGACCGTGTTGCGCCAGCTGCTCGCGTGGGAGCGCGATCTGGCCAGCGCCGACGAAGCCCAGGGTGGGCAGGCCGGCGCCGGCCTCTTCGACGATCGCATCTATGTGTTCACCCCGGAAGGCGAGATCATCGACCTGCCTGCGGGCGCCACCCCGGTCGACTTCGCCTACACGCTGCACACCAACCTGGGCCACCGCTGCCGCGGCGCCCGGGTCGATGGCGCCATGGTGACGCTCAACACGCCGCTGCGCAGCGGCCAGACCGTGGAGATCGTCTCCGTCAAGGAAGGGGGGCCGTCACTCGACTGGATCAACCCCGAGCTGGGCTACCTGCGCAGCCAGCGCGCGAAGGCCAAGGTGCGCGCCTGGTTCAATGCCCTTGCGCAGCAGGCCACGATTGCCAAGGGCCGCGAGCTGGTCGAGAAGCTGCTTCAGCGCGAGGGCAAGACCGCCATCAAGCTCGACGAGCTCGCGGCGCGTCTCGGTTTTCGCAGCGCCGAAGCGCTGTTCGACGTCGTCGGCAAGGACGAGTACTCGCTGCGCAACATCGAGCAGAGCTTCCGCCCCGCCGAACCCGAGCCCGATCCGGACCAGCTTCTGACCCAGCGCCTGGCGCGGCAGGAAGCGGCCGGCGCTCCAGGAGAAGGCAAGGGCGTGCTCGTGGTCGGCATGGACTCGCTGCTGACGCAGCTGGCGCGGTGCTGCAAGCCTGCCCCCCCCGATGTCATCGGCGGCTACGTCACCCGCGGCAAGGGCGTGGCGGTGCATCGCACCGACTGCAGCAACTTCCGCCAACTGGCAGGGCGCAGCCCCGAGCGCATCATCCCTGTGGCGTGGGGGCGCCATGCTGTGGCGGACAACGCTCACTACGCCGTCGATGTGCTGGTGGAGGGCCATGACCGCGGCGGACTGTTGCGTGATGTCTGCGATGTGCTCGCTCAGGCCAAGATTCCGGTGCAATCCATCCACAGTGAGACGGCCCGGGACCGAATCACGGTTACACTCACGCTCCAGACGACGGACACCACGCGACTCGCTCCGGTTCTTTCGAAAGTGTTGCAAATCAGCGGCGTGACGAAAGCGAGACGGAGATAGCGAAAAACGTGTTATAGTCTAAGCCTTCCAGGCGCGTAGCTCAGTTGGTTAGAGCACCACCTTGACATGGTGGGGGTCGTTGGTTCGAATCCAATCGCGCCTACCAAATTTCCTGGATCGAAAAGCCCCGCAAGTCATTGATTTGCGGGGCTTTTTCCTTTTTGTCGCCGTGGGGTCGGGTCTTCGCCGGCGTCCGGCGGGCCTGGCCGAAAGAGCTGTGTGTCGGGCGGCAGTGCGAGAAGCGTTCCATGAACCGGGTACACCAGGCTTCTCACGGAAGTATTGCCCTGCAGCGTGGCGTGTTCACGGCATGGCGGCCAGGCGGCGGCGAGCGCCTCCTACAATGAACCCTGACCCACAGGAGCACCCATGAGCGCAGCACGCCCCCCCCGCCACGAGGAAGAGCCGCAAGAAGATGCCCCCGAGACGGGCACGGGTGCGACCGCCCCGGGGCAACGCATCATCAAGAAGTACCCGAATCGCCGCCTGTACGACACCAAGACCAGCAGTTACATCACGCTGGCCGACGTGAAGGACATGGTCATGGCCTGTGAGCACTTCGTCGTGGTGGATGCCAAGAGCGGCGAGGACCTGACGCGCAGCATCCTGCTGCAGATCATTCTGGAAGAGGAGACGGCCGGTGTGCCGATGTTCTCGACGCAGGCCCTGGCGCAGATCATCCGCTTCTACGGCCACACCATGCAGGGCCTCATGGGCCACTACCTGGAAAAGAACATCCAGAGCTTCATCGACATGCAGTCTCGCCTGGCCGAGAACTCGATGATGAACCTGCAGAACCCGCTGATGCAGAACTTCATGGGCGGCTACATGGAGCAGTCGCGCAGCCTCTTCCAGCAGATGCAGGAGCAGATGAGCAAGCAGGCCGAGACGCTGATGGGCAACCTCGGCGCGGGGCTCACCCCCAAGAAGTGA
>JBHIWE010000320.1:0-4143 GCA_041987645.1 Acidovorax sp.
TGCGCAGCGCCATCAGCACGTAGAACATCACGCCCACGCCGGCGATGGATTTGCTCGCGAACTCGCAGCCGGGCTGGTTGGGGTTGACCATGGCGTCGGCCACGGGCAGGGCGGGGCCGGGCAGGTGGTGGTCGGTGACGAGCACCGACAGGCCCAGGGCGCGGGCTTCGGCCACGCCGTCCACGCTGGCGATGCCGTTGTCCACGGTGACCAGCAGGTCGGCGCCGCGTTCATGCACGCGCCGGGCGATGGTGGGGGTGAGGCCGTAGCCGTCGGCCACGCGGTCAGGCACCAGGTAATCGACCTGCCGCCCGCCGAGCAGCCGCAGGCCGCGCACGGCCACGGCGCAGGCGGTGGCGCCGTCGCAGTCGTAGTCCGCCACCACGACGATGCGGCGGTCGGCGGCAATGGCGTCGGCCAGCAGCACGGCGGCCTCGCGGGCGCCCAGCAGGGTCTCAGGCGGCAGCAGGCGCTTCAAGGCATCGTCCAGCTCGTCGTGCAGGCGGATGCCGCGCGCGGCGTAGAGCCGGGCCAGCAGCGGGTGGACGCCGGCCTGCTCCAGCGCCCAGGCGGCGCGGGGGGGAATGTCTCTTGCTACTATTTTCATAGCTGGTTGCGCACGTCGGCAAAGCGCTGCGGGCGGAAAACGCTTTGAATCTTCTTCCACAGGCCGCGCGGCGCCGTGTGCCAGGCCAGGGCCGTGCGTTCGCCGCAGAGCGTCAGGCGGGCGATGCCGCCGGCGGCCACATGCTCGGCCAGGCGGGCGACGGGGCCGGCGTCGATCTCGGCCCAGGCGGCGGCCCAGGCGCGCCAGTCTTCCCGCAGGGCGGCGTCGCGCAGGGCCATCGGCATCTCGGGGGGGGGTACGTTCGAAGGCGGCGCATGCAGACGGCCGGCGCCATGCACCCAGAAGGCGTTGACGGGCGGCAGGCCCTGTGCGGCGCGCTCGTCGTTGAAGGGGTGGGTGTAGAGCAGCATCTGCATCTCGCTGTGCAGGCGGTGCAGGGTGCGGGCTCGGGCCGGGTCGGGTAGCCAGGCGCGCACGTCGCGCTGCACCACGCGGTCGAGCGATGCGGTGGCCAGGCCATCGAACACCGTGCCGCGCGCCAGCCACCGGGTGGGCTGGTCGTAGGCCAGGCTGATGCCGTCTTCGGCGAACCAGGGCGCGAGGATGTCCAGCAGCTGGCGGGAGTCGGCCTCGGAGAGATGCAGCGCGGCCGGGTCGGTCAGGTTCACGCGGTCGGTCGTCACCTGCCACTGGCACGGGGTGACGAAGGCGCAGGGCGTGTCGCCCCCGTCGGCGCCGGCCTGCCGCAGATGCCATGCGGCCCAGGGCGTGGTGCCCTCGGCGCTGGCGGGCAGGCCCAGGTGGCGGGCCAGGGCGCGCTCGTGCGGCGGGGTGAAGTCGGTCTCTTCGCCAGGGTCGCTGGCGGGGTGGGGGGACAGCCGCTGCAGCAGCCGGTCCAGGTGGGGCAGGGCCAGGCCCTGCAAGGCGTCGCGGCACCCGTCGGCGGTGCTGGCAGCGAAGGGAATCAGCAAATGGTTGGCGTCCGACATCCTCTTATTCTCGGGGATGCCACAATCGGCGCCGCCCGGCAGCCGCCAACAACCCTCTCCCGAGCTCTTTCCGAGCGGCGCCTGGGCCACTTCACATTTCATGCAAATCCCCTACGAACTGGCCCTGGGCTGGCGCTACACCCGGGCAGGCCGCGCCACGCGGCGCAATGGCTTCATCTCCTTCATCTCCGGCGTGTCCATGCTGGGCATCGCGCTCGGCGTGGCGGCGCTCATCATCGTGCTGAGCGTCATGAACGGTTTCCAGAAGGAAGTGCGCGACCGCATGCTGAGCGTGGTCTCGCACATCGAGATCTTCGCGCCGAACGGCGGGGCGCTGCCCGACATCCAGCGCACCATGACCGAGGCGCGCGCCAATCCCGAGGTGGTGGGCGCCGCGCCCTTCGTCTCGGCCCAGGCGCTGCTGGCGCGGGGCGAGGACATGCGCGGTGCGCTGGTGCGCGGCATCGACCCGGCCCACGAGGGCGAGGTGACCGACCTGGCCGCCGCCAACCAGCAGGAGCTGGCCGCGCTGGTGCCCGGCGAATTCCGCGTGGTGCTGGGCAGCGAGCTGGCCCGGGCGCTGGGCGTGCGCGCGGGCGACGTGATCACGCTGATCGCCCCCGGCGGGCAGGTGACGCCGGCCGGCGTGCTGCCGCGCCTCAAGCAGATGACGGTGGCGGGCACCTTCAATTCCGGCCACTACGAATACGACTCCACCCTGGTGCTGATGCACTACGCCGACGCCGAGCGGATCTTCCGCCTCGAAGGCCCCACCGGCATCCGCCTGAAGCTGCGCGACCTGCAGCAGGCGCCCGAGGTGGCCCAGCAGCTGGCGCACTCGCTTTCGGGCGATCTGCTGATCCGCGACTGGACGCAGCAGAACCGCACCTGGTTCGCCGCCGTGCAGCTGGAAAAACGCATGATGTTCATCATCCTCACGCTGATCGTGGCGGTGGCCGCGTTCAACCTCGTCTCCACCCTGGTGATGACGGTGACCGACAAGCGCGCCGACATCGCCATCCTGCGCACGCTGGGTGCCAGCCCGCGCAGCATCATGGGCATCTTCGTGGTGCAGGGGGCCATGGTGGGCGTGATCGGCACGCTGGGCGGACTGGCCCTGGGCCTGCTGATCGCCTTCAACATCGACGTGATCGTGCCGGCCATCGAGCACGCGCTGCACGCCAACTTCCTGCCCAAGGACATCTACCTCATCAGCAAGATGCCCAGCGACCCGCAGCGCAGCGACATCGTGCCCATCGCCGTCATCTCCCTGATCCTGGCCTTCGTCGCCACCTTGTACCCCAGCTGGCGTGCCAGCCGCGTCAACCCGGCGGAGGCCCTGCGCTATGAGTAGTCGGGAACATCCCCCTGAGCCGCTTCGCGGCTTCCCCCCGCTCTCGGCGTGCTGCGCACGTCGGGCGGGTGGACGCAGCCCTCGCTGCGGGGCGGCCCTTGCTTGGCTGCCACTGGACTGGGACATGCCGGTTTCATGGGCTGTGGGTAGCGCTTTGCGCGCTGGAGAATCGAGATGAACGCGGGGAACAACGAAGTGGTGCTACATGCGCGGGGCCTGACCAAGCGCTTCACCGAAGGGCGCCTGGACGTGACCGTGCTCAAGGGCGTGGACCTGGACGTGCGCGCCGGAGAGACGCTGGCCATCGTCGGCGCCTCGGGTTCGGGCAAGAGCACGCTGCTGCACCTGCTGGGCGGGCTCGATGCGCCCAGTGCCGGCACGGTTCAGCTGCAGGGCCAGGCGCTGCACACGCTCTCGCCCGCGCGCCAGGGCGAGCTGCGCAACCAGCACCTGGGCTTCATCTACCAGTTCCATCATCTGCTGCCCGAATTCAGCGCGCAGGACAACGTCGCCATGCCGCTGCGCATCCGCCGCCTGCCTTATGCCGATTGCCTGGAGCAGGCCCGGCAGATGCTGGCCGCCGTGGGCCTGGGCGAACGCGCCCTGCACCGGCCGGCGGAGCTGTCGGGCGGCGAGCGCCAGCGCGTGGCCATCGCCCGCGCCCTGGTCACCCGACCGGCCTGCGTGCTGGCCGACGAGCCCACCGGCAACCTCGACCGCTCCACGGCCGACGGCGTGTTCCAGCTCATGCTGCGCCTGGCGCGCGAGCAGGGCACGGCCTTCGTGATGGTCACGCACGACGAGCAACTGGCCGTGCGCTGCGACCGCATGCTGCGCATGAATTCCGGCGTTCTGGCCTGAATCAGCCGCCAGCCCGCTTTCATCAAGGGCGGGCAGCTATTGAATCGATAGCGGACGGCGCACGCTGCCGCTACAGCAGCAGGAAGGCCGCCGCGGCGATGGCCGTGGGCAGCGCTGCGCCCAGCAGCAGCCCGCCCGCGCTCACCGTCTCGTCGCTGAATCCGCGTTTGAGCAGCGCCAGCCCGGCCGGGTTGGGCGCATTCGCGATCACCGTGAGGCCGCCGCCCGCCACCGCGCCGGCCACCAGCATGTAGCGCGATTCCTCCGACAGGCCCTGGATCAGCGATCCCAGATAGGTCAGCGCCGCGTTGTCCGTCACGGCCGTGAGGCCCAGCGCGCCGGCGAAGAGCGCCAGTGGCTCCAGCCCCGCC
>JBHIWE010000321.1:0-4060 GCA_041987645.1 Acidovorax sp.
ACTTCCATGCCGTAGAGCCAGACCTCCCAGCCCAGGCCCCAGGCGCCCCGCGTGGGGTTCTCCCAGTCGTCTTCCACGAAGCGGATGTCGTTCTTCTTCAGATCGAAGCCCAGGGCTTCGAGCGAGCCCAGGTACAGCTCCAGGATGTTGGCCGGCGCGGGCTTCAGGACCACCTGGAACTGGTAGTAGTGCTGCAGGCGGTTGGGGTTCTCGCCGTAGCGGCCGTCCTTGGGGCGGCGGCTGGGCTGCACGTAGGCAGCTTTCCAGGGCTCGGGGCCGATGGCGCGCAGGAAGGTGGCGGTGTGCGAGGTGCCGGCACCCACTTCCATGTCGTAGGGCTGCAGCAGTGCGCAGCCCTGTTCAGCCCAGTACGACTGCAGCTTCAGAATGATTTGCTGGAAGGTCAACATGCGTGTGTGTGGCATGGCCGGGCCATGCATGGAAATACGGAGACAAAGAGGCAGCGCGCCGCGGCGCGCGGAACGGGCGATTCTACGAGCCGCACCCCGCGCGACCCGCGGGGCCCGGAACCAGGCCGGGGTAGTTGGCGCACCGCCTCACCGGCTTTCAAACAAAAACAGCTGCCAGCGCGCCTGGAGAGGGCACTGGCAGCTATCTTTTTAGTAGCACCTGAGACTTCAGCGCACCAGCACGGAATCAAGCCTGCCAGCGACGCAGCACCAGGCTGGCATTGGTGCCGCCGAAGCCGAAGCTGTTGGACAGCACCGTGGTCAGCGCGGCATCGCGCGACTCGCGCACCAGGGGCATGCCCTCGGCCGCCGGGTCCAGATTCTCGATGTGTGCCGAGCCGGCGATGAAGCCTTCCTGCAGCATGTACAGGCAGTAGATGGCCTCCTGCACGCCGGTCGCGCCCTGCGAGTGGCCGGTGAGCGACTTGGTGGACGAGAACGGGGGCACCGCATCGCCGAACACCTCGCGCAGCGCACGCAGCTCGGGCAGGTCGCCCACCGGGGTGGAGGTGCCGTGCGTGTTCACGTAGTCGATGGCACCGCCGCCGGCTTCGGCCACGGCCTGCCGCATGCAGGCGATGGCACCGTCGCCCGAGGGGGCGACCATGTCCTCGCCGTCGGACGAGAGGCCGAAACCCACGATCTCGGCCAGGATGGTGGCGCCGCGCGCCTGGGCATGCTCCAGGCTTTCCAGCACCAGCGCACCGCCGCCGCCCGCGATCACGAAGCCGTCGCGGTCCACGTCGTACGGGCGCGAGGCTTTCTCGGGCGTGTCGTTGTACTTGGCGGACATGGCGCCCATGCCGTCGAACAGCGTGGCCAGGCCCCAGGAGAGTTCCTCGCCGCCACCGGCAAACATCACGTCCTGCAGGCCGAAGGCGATCTGCTGGGCCGCCATGCCCACGCAGTGCGCGGAGGTGCTGCAGGCCGAGGTGATCGAGAAGTTGATGCCCTTGATGGCGAAGGCCGTGGACAGGTTGGCCGACACGGTCGAGCCCATGCAGCGCGTGACCTGGTAGGGCCCGACGCGGCGGATGCCCTTGGAGCGCAGCGTGTCGGCCGCCTCGATCTGGTGGGCTGGCGAGCCGCCGCCCGAGCCCATGATCAGGCCGGTGCGCGGGTTCGAGACCTGTTCGGGCGCCAGACCCGACTGGGCGATGGCGTCCTTCAGCGACAGATAGGCGTAGGCCGCGGCATCGCCCATGAAACGGCGCAGCTTGCGGTCGATGAGCGCGTCCAGGTCGATCTGGGGAATGCCGGCCACCTGGCTGCGCAGGCCGAGTTCCTTGAACTCGGGCATGGAGCGGATGCCGGACTTGCCCTGGCGCAGCGACTGAACCACAGCCTGCTGGTCATTGCCGATGCACGAGACGATGCCCGCACCCGTGATGACGACGCGCTTCTTGCTGGTCATGCCGATGCTCCCGTTGCGAGTGCTCCGTCCTTCCCGTCTTCTTCGCGCTTGAACAGGCCCACGCGGAGGTCGTTGGCCACATAGATTTCCTGGCCATCAGCCAGCAGGCGGGCATCGCCGATGGCCATGACCAGCTTGCGCTTGATGACGCGCTTGATATCGATCTCGTAAGTGACGAGCTTCACATTGGGGCCGACTTCGCCCGTGAACTTGACCTCGCCCGCACCCAGGGCGCGGCCGCGGCCGGGCAGTTGCAGCCAAGTCAAGTAGAAGCCGATGAGCTGCCACATGGCGTCCAGCCCCAGGCATCCAGGCATGACCGGGTCGCCCTGGAAGTGGCAGGCAAAGAACCACAGGTCGGGCTTGACGTCGAGTTCGGCACGGATCTTTCCCAGCCCATGGGCACCGCCGTCGGCATCGATGTGCGTGATGCGATCGAACATCAGCATGGGCGGCAGCGGCAGGCGGCCACTGTCGGGAGTGAACAGCCGGCCTTCACCCGAGGCGATCAGTTGTTCATAGGAAAAGGAATCAGCCATTGTCAGTCGTGCTCCAGATCGGCGCCTTGCCGTCGCGGGGGGAGTGGGTGGGAAAAGGAACGGAAAGAGGAAAACGCAAACTATCAGAAACCGGTGCGCACCGCATTGTGCCGGTGCCACGGCCCATCATTATCCTGTGTCGCGGACGGCGGATCGTTCGAGAGGGCCAAGGGACTTCGCCAATCCTGCGCCGCCCGCATGACATTTCCTTGCCAGCCCTTGAACGGAAAAAGCTCCCGAAGGAGCTTTGAGCGGGTAGGCCGGGCTCCCGGCACACAGGCCGGGCAGGCCTTCGGATCAGCGATCCGCTGTGATTCCCGGCAATCAATACTGCCAGAAAATGCGCTGCAGTTCCTGGCTGGTCTGCGGGCGGGTCAACGCCACGGCGGCCAGGATGCGGGCCTTCTGCGGGTTCAGGTCATGCGCAACGACCCAGTCGTATTTGTCGTCGGGCTGTTCGGCATTGCGCAGCACGAAGCCGTCGGCCACGCGCGAGGAGCGCACGATCTGCACGCCCTTGCCGCGCGCTTCCTGCAGCGCGGGCACGATGCGATCAGCCACCGAGCCATTGCCCGTGCCGGCGTGGATCAGCGCCTTCACACCGGAACCTGCCACGGTATCGACGAGCGAACGCGGCACGTTGCCGTAGCCATAGACGATGTCCACGGGCGCGAGGGCCGTGATGTCGTCGATGTTGAACTCCGACTGCATCGTGTGGCGCTTGACCGGGGCGCGGAACCAGTAGCTCTTGCCTTCCACCACCATGCCCAGCGGGCCCCACTGGCTGCGGAACGCCTGCGTCTTGATATTGATGCCCTTGGTGACATCACGGCCGCTCTGGATCTCGTCGCTCATGGTCACCAGAACGCCTTTGCCGGCCGATTCCTTGCTGGCGGCGACCGTGACCGCATCCAGCAGGTTCAGCGCGCCGTCGGCCGAGAGGGCCGTCCCGGGGCGCATGGAGCCAACCACCACGATGGGCTTGTTGGTATGCACGACCAGATTCAGGAAATAGGCGGTCTCCTCCAGCGTGTCGGTGCCGTGCGTGATGACGATACCGTCCACATCAGACTGCTTGGCCAGGGCCGATACCCGCTTGCCCAGCTGCAGCAGCTGGGCGTTGGTGAAGCTCTCGGAGGCGATCTGGAAGACCTGCTCGCCGCGCACGTTGGCGACATTGGCCAGCTCGGGCAAGCCGGCCAGCAGTTTGTCCACCGGCACCTTGGCCGCTGCGTAGGAAGCGCTGTTGGCCGCCGTAGCGCCGGCACCGGCGATGGTGCCGCCGGTGGCCAGCACCACGACCTGGGGCTTGGACGCTGCAACGGTTGCGGCAGCCGGCTGCGCGGCAGGGGCCAGCTGCTGGGCGGGCGAAACGATGGCCCAGGCGGCGAAGGCTGCGCCGGCCAGCAGGCGCTTGAGGTTCAGAGGCGAAAACATGAGCAGAAAATCTCCGAGTCGTTGTAGGTATGGAACACGCTGCTGCGCGGCCCACCGGCTCCGGGGCTTGCACGCAGCGTTCATGCCCGCACGCCTTGTGGGCCGCAGGTGGCGTATCGTAGTCGCCCACGCAGGGCTGGCGAGCAAAAAACGCCCCGATGGCAGCATTCAGTCTCGGCTGCGGCGGGCCGAGACCCAGG
>JBHIWE010000322.1:0-4059 GCA_041987645.1 Acidovorax sp.
GTCATATCGACCACGACGACCTGCGGAACGAGGCCAAGTTCGCAGGCGGCCGACAGGATGGGGCCATATTCGGCGGCGTCGAAGCAGATGAACGGCCCTTCGTACCGGGCCTCTTCGGCCAGGTCCCTGGCCTTGTCGTAGTGGATACCCAGGTCGTATTCCTCCTGGGTGATCCTGACCTTGAAGACCGGCACGTTGGGGCTACCGGAGGCACCGATGCAGACGACCGCGACTTGCATCTCGATCTCACCGCCGTCGGCAGGTTCGGTCGAGGGGATGACGGCTCGGCCCGTGGGGGCGTCGTCTTCCATGCCCATGCGCTCGCGCATTTCGTCGATGAAATCCTCGGGGGCCATCAGGCCATAGCTCGCCAGGCGCAAGGGAATGTCCTCTGCACAGAGGTTGCCGTCCCCGATGCGTTGCTGCATGAAGGCGGCGATCTCGGCTTCGAGCGCATCGCTGTTAGTCGCCGAGGGCAACTCGGTCACCTCGATCGACCAAACATCCACCTTCGCGGCGGTCTCATCGATTAGCAACCTCTCGCCGATGGCGCGGACCCACATGCGTTGCAGCCGTGCCAGTATTTCCGACGCGGCCTCGCCGTTGAGCAAACAGGTCACGTCCAGCGTCAGGCGGGCCTTCACGTTTTCGGGCGTGGATTGGGTATGGGTGTTCATGGAAATCTCCTTGGAATGAAAAATGCGCAGCCACGTCCACGGAGACCGTGGGCGTGGCTGCAAGGTGGGAACAATGGAAAGCCGGCGGCGCGAGGCCGGCGTTGGCGTGGGGATCAGGCGGCGACCAGTTGCCGGGCCAGCGCGACCTCGACGGAATCACCGTCCTGGTTGAGCACATCCAGGCCCGATTCGGGCACGTCGCCCGAGGTGGACTGCGAGACCATGATCTTCTTGGCCATCAGCTCCAGGCAGGTCATCTGCGAGGAACCGGCGTAGCCGAGGTAGATCACGCGCACCGGCTGTTTCTGTCCGATGCGCCAGGAGCGGCGTGCCGCCTGCTGGAGCGAGTACACGTTGTAGCCCGACTGCATGAAAACGATCGTCGGGAAGTCCAACAGGTCCAAGCCCGTCTTGACCAGCTCGGGGTTGGTGATGAGCACGTCGATGCCACGGTCCAGTTGCTCGGCGATCCAGTCCTCGCGGCGGCTGGCGTCCACGCTTGCGCGCAGCACCGCCACCCGAAAACCTTCCTGCTCCAGCAGCACCTTCAAGCGCGACGTGGTGTCGCGCGTGCCGGTATAGACCGTGTAGGCCAGGACCTTGCGGCCCTGCGCCTTCTCTTCTTTGCAGATGTCGATCAGCTCGCGCTCTTTCGGCGTCACCTCAAACTCGTTGAACTGAGCCGGGACGAACGCCAAGGTGTTGCGCGTGCGCGGATGCACCACGGTTTCCGACCGGAAGCAGCAGTCCGGCCAGGCCAGCAGCACGTTGAGCACCACACCCAGCAGCGTCGTATCGCGTCGCGCCAGAGCCTGTTTCAGCTCCGCGGTCAGCCGACCCGCCAGGTCGCGGTAGGCCGCGGCTTGCGCCGTGTCCATTGCGACTTCACGGAACTCCTCGTCATACGGCGGCAGGACGTTGCCGCCGATGTCCTTGAGCTTGAGGAAGATCGTGAACGGCAGGATGCACCGCAAGACCCCTTTCGGCCCGAAGCCGGGAGCCTTGACCGTGCGCACCGATACCTTGGTGCCCCTGGCCGTCTTGTGCGCCGTGCCGGTGCTTTCGGAGTAGATGTCCTTGAGGACCCCGTGGTCCCTCATGAACGCCATGGCCGCCGAGGTCATGCTGCCGCTCGTGGTCGGGCGGTAGCCGTCTTCGATCATCCGCCCAGGCAGGGCTCGGAACAGCAGGTAGAACAGGTCGTCCCCGTAGCCGCCCATCAGCGTGCCTGTCAGCAGCAAGGTCTTGCGAGCCTTCGCCGCCAGCACGCCCATGGCCTGGCCCTGGGCACTGCCACCGTTCTTGTACTCGTGGGCCTCGTCCGCGATGCACAGGTCGAACGTGCCTTGAGGCAGGTAGCGCTTGATGAACTCGGACGGCTGGTAGCCGCCTTCGCCGAAGCCGAACTCCATGTTCGCCATCGCTCTTTCCATGCGATGCGCCTGGCGGTCAGAGAAGACCAGTTCGCCGTTGCCGTCCATGAGGTTGATGAACTCATGGATGTTGTCGCCCAGCATCGACGCGAGGAAGCCTTCGCCGAACTTCTGCATCAGCTTCTGCGCGGTGACTTCCCCGATCGTCGGGATGCGCTTGAGGGCTTTCAGCACGGCCGAGGACTGGTCGCTGCCGGACAGGCTGCGCGGGCGGATCAGCGTCCACAGGGGGGCGGCGCAATGGCTGCACTTCCTGCGGTATTCCTCGGCTTGGAGCGCGACCGGATTGACCGGCTCGCCGTCGAGGTCGGTGATGACCGTGCCGCAGTCCGGGCACGCCGCCACGTTGCCGTGACGGGTGCGCCGCTGGGTGAAGACGGGCTTCCAGTGGAACCCCATCCGCATCCTGACCCGGCCCAAGACGAAGAACTCCTGGCCCGTGGGCTGGACATTCAACTGCTCGCGCAGCTTGATGAGCTTGATGAGCGTGTCCGGCCCGTTGAGCACCCACACCTTGGCGCCTGCCACCGTCTCCTGGATCTCGCGCCGCCACTTGTAAACAAGGTGCGGCGGCGAAAGAACCAGGGTGCGGCGATAGCCTTCGGCGTTGAGCACGGCGGCCGTGGCGATGCCGACGGTCGTCTTGCCGCAGCCCATTTCGCCATTGACGATCGCGGCGCGTTCGCCACGGTCGATCAGCAGCTCGGCGGCGGCGTGGACGACTTCGGCCTGGGCCGGAAACAGCTTGCGCTTGAGGCTGGCGACGACGAGTTGCCGGTGCGCCTGCGGCTGGCCGTTATAGACCGGCGGGTTCGCGCTGTTGAGGGCGTCGAGCAGTTCGTCGCCGAACTCGCCGACGAAATCCTGAAGGCTCAGGGTCAGAGGGGAAGATTCCGCATCGAGCAGTTCGCCCTGTACGGGCGCGGCTTCAGCGGCAGTGGTTTCGAGATCGAGGGACATGGTGATGCTCCAAAGAAAATGGGGCATGCACCACCCCCGCGGGGCGATGGCATGCCCCGTGGTGGGATGAAGAGACGGCAGGCGGCCGTCGTCTGGGAGAGATCAGTACTCGCTGGGCAGTAGCAGCGTGGTCACGCTGCGATCCCATTCGGTGATAATCCAAAGCTGCAGGCCGGGTGCGACCTGGTAGGAAGAGAAAAGGCGGTCCTCGCCGGACTCCAGCGCGGCATCGTTCTGCCGCTTGTCGTAGTCGTCGAGGTCGCCCCAGTCGCCATTGAGGTGGCGGTGCAGATACGGCACCGGGTTGAGCCGGCCCTGCTGGACCAGGGCGTCAACGCCACAGGTCACGACGGTCTCGCCAGGGAAGAAGCGCCGGCTCGATGCTTGGCCGATGGGAAGTGCTTGGGCTGCCATGGAAAGGCTCCTTGAAGATGAAGGGGCCATGGCGCCCCCTCGGGGCGACTGGACCCCGGTGGGTGGAGGAAGCCGACGGTGACCGTCAGCGGTAGAGAAGCGATCAGCGGATGGTCAACACCTCGCCCCGCGTGGCGGAGCCGGGCGTCATGTCCCACGCGCGGATGACGGGCACGAACTTGTCGGTGAGGATGCGGGTCTCGGCGATGGAGCCGTCTTCGCGTTCGGTGAATTCGCGTTGAAGCGTCTTGTCCTTGTGGGTGTCACCTTTGACGACGAGCACGCGCCCGGTCTTGGAGCGCACAACCCCCGAGATCGCGCCCGCGGCCAGGGCCAGGGCGAGATGCCAGTGGGACAAAGCACGCGCTGGCGGACGCAGCGACTGCTGCGCGGCCCCCAGGTGCGTGTCCTGCGACGGCCAGAGGCCTTGCAGCCGGCCGACTTCATCGGCGAACTGCTCCGGCTCCATCGTCACGCGGAAGAAGTGCTCTGGCTCGGCCGGACTGGCGGGGACGATGTACGGCAGGAACGGCCATTCGCTCGGCAGCTCCTCGGCTTCGACTTCGCCAAGCCCA
>JBHIWE010000323.1:0-4014 GCA_041987645.1 Acidovorax sp.
CGCCGCATCGTCGCCGTCACTCACGGGAGGTTCCCGGGAGGGGATCTATTACCGGCAGGAAGAAGCGTTCAAGGTCACGGCTGATGGCCCGGGAGTCAAGGTGACCGCGATCGTGCTATCACCTTCTCTCTCGCCGACACGCTTCTTGCCGATGGCCAAGTCCTTCTTTGGTTCGGCGACCGCGGATTTCGGCTTTTCAGATGGGATGCCGACGAAGTTCGATCAGGATGCGGATGGCGAACTCATCGCCCTGCTCAAGTTACCAGCGGATGTCATCGGCGCGTACTTCGGCGCAGTGGGCAAGCTGTTCGACAGCTTCAAGACACGCGACACCAAGGAAGCGGAGGTCTTGGCGGCGTCAACCAAGGCTGAACTGGCCAGGAAGAAATACGAGGCGTGCATCGAAGCGATCAAGAGCAAGGACGATACGCTCATCGCCAAGCTTGGTTGTGGGACCTGATCATGGCCCCTCGCGCCAAACAACAAGGCGGGAGGCACCGCCGTCGCCAGTGGGCGGCCGGGTTGACGCTCGCTGGCCTGACCTTCTTGATTCAGGCCCAACCGGTCGCCTCACCCCCGCCAACCGCTATCGAGGGCTACCCAACAGAGCTTGCCGAAGCGCTGCTGCAACGGAAGCAGGCTGAAGACGAAGCGATCAAGAAGACAGCTTCGCCGGGCTTGTTCTCCTTCGTCGCAACGAACTACGCTTGGCCGAATGGCACCAAACTCATCGTTGCATTCCAGGGCGGTAATTTCGAGATCTGGCGCGACATCGCCACCATCGCAGGCCAGTGGTCATCCGTCGCCAACATCAGCTTTGATTTCGGCCTGAATCCCGTCGCTCGCTCGGGGCGCACATACAGCCCCGGTGACCCTCCGTCGGTTGCGCAGGTCCGCATTGACCTGACCGCGTCAGACGCAAGGCTCAGGTGGAGCGCCGTCGGACGCCAAGCCCTGCAACCGGAGTTCAACCAGGCCACGATGCAACTGGGCGCTCTTGCTCAGACTTATCCGCTCTGGACTGCCGAGGACAAGGCCGATGTGCTGCACGAGTTCGGCCATGTGCTGGGATTCCTCCATGAACAGCAGAGGCCTGAATGCAAGGCGGAGTACAGGCTGGAGCCCGGCCCCAATGGCGAGCCGACCATCTTTGATGTCTACCTGCGCGCGTACAACGCACCACCGAACTGGACGCAAGCGAACCTGCTCCTCGCAAACTCGTACACCGTGAGCGGATCTGCGCACCCCGACAAGCGCTCGTTGTTCCTGTACCCGACGCCCGATGACATCGTGCCCGGGACCATCAACGGCACAAAGGGGCCCTGCTACGTCCGGGAAAAGAACAAGCGCATGTCTGCAGAAGACATCAAGCGCGCACGTCGGGACTACCCATTCAAGCCCGGCAACGCCTTTGGCAACTTCGTCGCTTCCAACATCGCGCCATTGAAGGCCCTTGCATCGACCCAAGGACTTTCAGCCATGGGTCGGCTCACTGAAAAACTGGAGCGCCTGGAGCTGGCTGCACGCCCGCTGGTTTACGTGCAGGTCGCCCGCGAAGAAGACCGCGCGACAGGCGAGCAACTGCGGCGCGCGCTCCTCCAGAATCGCTACGTCGCACCAGGCGTGGAGAACATCGCCCGCAAGGCGATACCCCCCAAGACTGCGGAAGTACGCTACTTTTCACCAGCAGACCAGCAGGTGGCGAACGACGTCGCTGCCCTAGCGACTGGAGAGCTCGGAGCGACGACCGCCGTACCGATCAAGCTGGTCCCCCGGGACACCACGAAGAAGCAACCTTTGGAGATTTGGCTGCCTGCGCGCTAGCGGACACCCCGCCGCCTACCCCACCCGCCTCGTCGCCACAAACAAGCTCACCAAGCAAAGCACCATGCCGCCCACCGCCAGCGGCGTGGCCTGCCAGCCTTCGAGCGCGGCAGACACCATCAGCGCGATGACCGGCACCAGCACGCCCACCAGCGCCGCATGGGCCGGGCCGAGGCGCTGGGCCAGCTTGAAGTACAGCGTGAAGGCGATGACCGAGCCGAAGGCGGCGAGGTAGACGAGGCTCGCGAGGTAGGGCCACGCGGTGTCGAACGGCAGGCCGTGGCCCAGGCCGACGGACATCAGCAGCAGGAAGAGCGCGCCATAGCCCATGCTCCAGGCCAGCACCGGCACCAGCGGCAGGCCGCGGCGGGTGAGGATGAGCGTGAAGAAGCCGCCGACGCAGGCCGCCCCCACCGCGAAGAGGCTCAGGCCTAGACCCAAGGCCGCGTTCGGGCGCGCGCCGGTGGTGGCGATCTCGGGCCAGAAGATGAGCGCCACACCAAGCACCGCGCCGCTGGAGGCGCCGATGAAACGCCGGCTCACCGGCTGGCGCCAGAGCAGCCAGGCCACCGCCGCGTTCATGAAGACCAGCAGGCAGAACAGCACCGCCACCAGGCCGCTGGGGATGTAGCGCTCGGCCTCGTAGATGGACCAGTAGTTGCCGGCGTACTGGATGACGCCGGTGGCCATGGCAAAGCCGTGCGCCTGGAGCGGCAGCTTCAGCGACTGGCCCTGCCAGCGCGCGAAGGCGGCCAGCAGCGCAGCCGAGATCAGGAAGCGCCAGCCCACGGAGGTGAGCGCCGGCACCGGCGAGGCCAGTTGGTAAAGGATGACGTGCCAGGTGCTCGCCCAGATCGCCACCGGGGCCAGGAAGAGCAGCCAGGTGGGGATGCGACGGGTCGTCTTGTCGCCTGGCATCAGGCGGCGCGCTTGAAGCTGGCCAGCAGCACGCCGGCCGTCACGAACAGCGAGCCGAACACGCGATTGAGCGTCTTGATGTGGCTCTCGCTCTTCAGTGCCGCCAGCACACGTGCGGCGAGCGCGGTGTAGCCGCCCATCACGACGAGGTCGGTGAAGGCCAGCGTGGCGCCGATGACGAGGTATTGCGGTGCCAGCGGGGCTTGCAAGTTCAGGAACTGCGGCACCACGGCCAGCAGGAAGACCGTGCCCTTGGGGTTGACCGCATTGATGCCCCAGCCGCGCAACACCAGTTGCTGCCGTGTGACCGGCACACCGGCATCGCCCGCCGCAGCCAGCGGCTTGGCGGGCGCGCGCCATTGCTGCACGCCCAGCCAGATGAGGTAGGCCACGCCGGCCCACTTGATGACGGCAAAGGCGGTCTCGGACGCGGCGATCAGCGCGCCCAGGCCGGCACTCACGAATAGCACCTGGGTCAGGATGCCCAGGATCAGGCCGAAGGTCATGAAGTAGCCGCGCTTGAAGCCATGGCTCAGGCCGGCGCTCATGGCGGCCACCGCGCCCGCGCCCGGCGACAGGCTGATCGCCCAGCAGGCAGCGAAGAGAGTCAACCAGGTGGCGAATTCCATGCGGGGCTCCGGAGCGTTTACAGCAAAGCTCGCCAGTGTGCCCGAGGCGCCTGCGGGGCGCCGGTCGTCATGCCGGTGGCCGGGCCAGAATCGTGGGCATGAGCGCCACCCCCTCCCTCTACCGCGAAGGCCTGCGCACGCGCGAGTGGCTCAAGCGCCACCGCTGGCTGCGGCTGCATGTGACGCTCATCGCGCTGTGCTGCCTGGGCTGCCTGTGGCTCAGCGGCGCGCTGCTGCGGGTGGCGGGCGTGGAATCGCTGGCGCTGCGCTTCGGGCTGAGCCTGGGGGTGACCTACTTGCTCTACCTGGGCCTGCTGCGGCTGTGGGCCGCCTATCTGTTGAGCCGCAGCGAGGGCGATGCGGCCGATGTGGTGGACGTGGTGGACCTGGGGCTGGACATCGCGAGCACGGGCGCACGGGCCGGTGGCCATGCATTGGATGTGGTGGACCTGGCCACGGGCGCGGACGAAGGCGCCGTGGTGCTGCTGCCGATCGCCGCGGTGGTGGCCGAGGCGCTGGCGCTGGCGGCGGTGCTGGGCCTGGGCCTGACGCTGCTGTTCGGGGTGGAGGTGCTGCTGGCGGTGTCGGTGGAGGTGGCGCTAGCGGCGCTGGCCGGCGGCATCGCGTGGCGGCACCAACGGCA
>JBHIWE010000324.1:0-3957 GCA_041987645.1 Acidovorax sp.
GAACCCAGCCTGCGCAACGCGTTGTTCAATCGTGCTGACGTAGAGATCAGCTCGCCCTGCGTGGCACTGTCGAGGTCGGGGCCACGAAAGCGCGCCGTGCGCTGGAACGAGCCATCCTTGTTCAGCACGACGCCCGGCGCAACCAGCCCGGCCCAGGGCAGCCAGTCGGCCAGCAATGCGGGCCGCTGGCGGTATTCGGCAAGGTTCAGCATGGCATTCCCCTCACACGTCCAGCAGCGGCCGGTGCTTGATGTGGCGGGCGAAGACCTGCATGAACTGCGGATCGACGCGCGCGCCCCAAACCGCCAGCGCATGACCGACGATCCAGAGCACCACGCCGGGAATCCACATCTGCAAGCCCAGGCCCACGGCAGCGGCCAAGGTGCCGTTGGTGATGGCCACGGTGCGCGGAGCGCCGCCCATCAAAATCGGCTCGGTCAGCGAGCGATGCAGCGGCACCTCAAAGCCGGGAGCGAAGCCCTGCACGCCATCGTGGGCCGCGTTCATACGACGGCCCCGCCCGAGAAGCTGAAGAACGACAGGAAGAACGAGGACGCGGCAAACGCGATCGACAGACCGAAGACGATCTGGATCAGCTTGCGGAACCCGCCCGAGGTATCGCCGAAGGCCAGCGCCAGGCCCGTGGCGATGATGATGATGACCGCGATGATCCGGGCCACCGGCCCCTGGATGGATTCGAGGATGGATTGCAGCGGCCCTTCCCAGGGCATCGAGGAACCCGCGGCCTGGGCGGTGCCCGCAAGCAGCAGCATCAGCGCCGCGAGCATCAAGCCTTGCATGGCCGGGCGAGCCAGGTTATCCAGCCGCGCGGGCCGGCGAAGAGGATTTGCGGAAGTACGGAAAGCAGGAACGATCATCTGCGTCATGGCAGTTCTCCAGAGTGGTCAGGGGACGGGGAGGAAAGGTCGGACTGCGGCAGCAGCTCCGGGAATGGAGCCTCCAGTGCATCCGCCAGTTGGTAGCCCACGCCATCGAAGCCGACGACGCGGGCGATGCTCTCGATGCGGCGCTTGCGCCCGCGCCCGGCGATGTGGATGACCACATTGACCGCTTCCGCGATCAGCGCACGGGGCGGGTTCACCGCCACTTCGAGAATCAGTTGCTCCAGGCGCAGCAATGCGCCCAGCGCGGAGCCGGCGTGGATGGTGGCGACGCCGCCTGGATGGCCGGTGCCCCAGACCTTGATGAGATCCAGCGCCTCGGCGCCGCGCACCTCGCCGACGACGACACGATCCGGGCGCAGGCGCATCGAAGACCGCACCAGCTCGGTCATGGACACCACGCCCTGGCGTGTGCGCAGCGGTACGTGGTCGCGGGCTGCGCATTGCAGCTCCACCGTGTCTTCGAGCACCAGCACGCGGTCGCCGGTGGCGGCGATCTCGGCCAGCAACGCATTGGCCAGGGTGGTCTTGCCGGTACTCGTCCCACCGGCGATCAGGATGTTCTGGCGCTCGCGCACAGCGCGCACCAGCAGGCCCGCCTGTGCGGCGGTCATCATCCCGTCCTCGATGTAGCGCGACAACGGGATCACGCCGAAGGCGCGCTTGCGCAGCGCGAAGGCTGGCCCCGGTGCAGCGGGCGGCAGGATGCCCTCGAAGCGTTCGCCGGTTTCCGGCAGCTCGGCTGTCAGCAGTGGCTGACCCCGATGCACTTCGGCGCCGACGTGGGCAGCCACGAGGCGGATGATGCGTTCGCCATCGGCCTCGGACAGCTCCACGCCCATCGGCGCGCGGCCCGTGGACAGGCGATCCACCCAGAGCGTCCGGTCGGGATTGAGCATGATTTCCACCACGTCCGGGTCTTCGAGCGCGGCAGCGATCAGCGGCCCCATTGCCGTGCGCAGCATCTGGATGCGGCGATCCAGCGATGTGGCCGTGAAGGAGGAAGGAACGGCGCTCATGAGGCTCGCTCCTGTGCTTCGGCCGTGTCCGCCATCCGCATCGGATCGGGATTCAGTTCGTCCACCACGTCGCGCACCAGACTGCGCCCACGCAGCAGGTGGCGGCCAAGCTGTTCGACAAACTGCTCGAAGCGGGCCTTACCCTGGGCGCGGGCGGCGTCCTGATGGGCCTCGGGAACAGGTGTGCTGACGGTCAGGAAGTAGCGGATGAACAGCGCCAGCGTTTCGATGGCAATGTTCTGGTCGCGCTCCAGGCGCTCGGCGTGGCGCGACAGGCGATCCAGTCGCTTGGCGATGGCGGCTTCGCGCTGGTCGCCAGCGTCGGGCGACAGCCACGATGCAAGCGCTGCCGCGACGATGCTGGACTTGGACACGCCCTTGGCGGCGGCCAGTTCGTCGGTAAGCGCTCAATTGACGACGTCTGGTATTGAAGGCTGAACGTTGGCAGGCTTGCGTCCGCAAAGACTTTGCGGACGCAAACATGATCCAAGACGAGATTGACCTATTTCCGCTGCAGGCGGTGCGAGTCCGCTCCAATGGGAAGCGCGACTACGAGCCAGCGGCCAAGCGGCGTCTGATTGAGTTCTGCCTTCAATCGGGAGCATCGGTTTCGGGCACGGCTCTCAAGGCTGGCATCAACGCTAATCAGTTGCGCAAATGGATTCGGGAGTACCGAGATTCAGCGCAGGCGCGAGGTGCATTGCCGGCATTCGTGCCGGTTGTCCAGGAGGTTCTGGATTCGCGGCCGATCGAGACACCTGCAAAGGTCGTGGTGCCTCGCCGCGAAGCGGCCTCAGCGACTGCCGATTCGCCACCGCAGCGAGCGCTACCGCTGGCACTCTTGAGCGCGAAGCTACCCAACGGGGTATCACTCGAGCTCGAATGCGACGAGCGACACGTGGCGCTCGTAAGGGCAATGATCGAAGCCCTGAATGGAGGCCATTGATGTTCCGCCTCGACGCTGGGCTGCGGGTGTACCTGCATCGCGACGCTGTGGACTTCCGTAAGAACATCAACGGCCTGGCACTGCTGGTCGAGCAGGCGCTCGGGCTGGATCCGTTTGCATCTGCTGTATTTGTGTTCCGCAACCAGCGGGCCGATCGCATCAAGATTCTCGGCTGGGATCGCAACGGCTTCTGGCTACTGTTGAAGCGATTGGAGGCGGACCGGTTTGCTTGGCCACGCGAGGCGTCGGTGGCCACGCTGACGGTCGAACAGTTGCACTGGCTGCTCGAGGGAATCGACATCGAGGCGATGCGCCGGCACCCGCACCGAGAATACCATCGCGCTGCGTGAACGCTGCTTGGCGGCAGCGGTCTAACCCGCCATGCCATCCACGCCCGTCACCGTTACCGCCGCCGAGCTGCAACTGTTGCGAGACGCCGAGCGCGAGCTCAAGGCAATACTCGCGGAACGCGAGGCAATCAAGGGCGAGCTGCGTGTGATGACGGTCCAGCGAGACCTGCTCTTGGAACAGCTCAAGGCGTTCCAGCGTAAGCTGTTCGCCGCCAAGAGCGAGGCGCGAGGCTCGGAGCAGAAGGACTTGTTCCTCAATGAGGCCGAAGCCATGGCGGCAGCGGCCGCGCAGCCGGCGCAGGAAGAAGAAGGTACGCCCGAGACCGAAGTGGCCGGGCACACACGCAAGAAGCGTGGCCGTAAGCCGCTCGACCCGGCGCTGCCCCGTGTCGAGGTTCGTCACGAACTACCCGAATCGGAACGCGTCTGCCCCCTCGATGGCCAGACTCTGGTCGAGATTGCCGTTGAGGTCAGCGAACAGCTCGACATCGTGCCGCAACAGGTCCGCGTGATCCAGCACCAGCGGGTCAAGTACGCCTGCCCATGCTGCGACGGCGGCATCAAGACGACGCCGGCACCGGCACGCATTATTCCCAAGGGACTCCTTACCGAATCGGCGCTGGCCTGGTGCATCACCTCGAAGTATCAGGATGGCCTGCCGCTGTACCGCCAGGCAGCGCTGCTGCATCGCTTCGGCGGGGACCTCTCTCGCGGCACCCTGGCCGCAAGCATAGTGCGAG
>JBHIWE010000325.1:0-3954 GCA_041987645.1 Acidovorax sp.
GACGAGGTGCTGGCGCACGTATTCCGCGCCCTGCTGAAACACGATCGGCCCGTGCTGACGCCCGACGTCGGCTACAGCTTCTATCCGGTCTATGCCCAGCTGTTCGACATCGCCTTGCAGCCTGTGCCGCTGAAGGACGATTTTTCGGTCGACCCGGCCGATTACCGTCAGCCCAACGGCGGCATCGTGCTGGCCAACCCCAATGCGCCGACGGGCCGTGCGCTGTCGCTGGACGGCATCCGGGCCGTGCTGGACGCCAATCCGCAATCCGTGCTGGTGGTGGACGAGGCCTATGTCGACTTCGGTGCTGAATCGGCCGTGTCGCTGATCGCCGAGTACCCGACTGTGCTCGTGGTGCAGACCTTGTCGAAGTCGCGTGCGCTGGCGGGCTTGCGGGTGGGTTTTGCCATGGGACAGCCCGAACTCATCGAGGCGCTCGAGCGCATCAAGGGCTGTTTCAACTCTTACCCGCTCGACCGTCTGGCCCAGGCCGGTGCGGTGGCCGCGTTGCAGGACGAGGCCTGGTTCGAGCACACGCGCCGGCAGGTGATGGGCGCACGCGGCATCCTGAGCCAGGGGCTGCGTGACCTGGGCTTCGAGGTCCTGCCTTCACAGGCCAACTTCGTGTTCGCACGGCATCCGGGGCACACCGGGCCGGCCTTGCTGGCGGCGCTGCGGCAGCGGCGCATCCTTGTGCGGCAGTTCAACAAGCCGCGCATCGCCGATTTCCTGCGGATCACGGTGGGCGCGCCCGAACAGGTGTCAGCCCTCCTGGACGCGCTGGCGGCCATCGTGTCGCCGCGCTGAGGGTTCCTGATCGCGCGCAAGGGCGCGGCGCGGCCTGACAAGCAGGGTTCACCGGCTTCTGGTACCTTCGCGGGCCCGGATGACCTGAGGAGACCGCTTTTGTCCAGCCTGACGGACCGCCTGAAGAACCTGACCGATGCCCAATTGCAGGGCATGCGTCGCGGCGTCGAGAAAGAAGGCCTGCGCACCGATCTTCAGGGGCAGCTGGTTCACACGCCGCATCCCGCGGCGCTGGGCTCTGCGCTGACGCATCCGCACATCACGACCGACTTCAGCGAATCCCAGCTCGAGCTTGTGACCGGTGTGCATCCCTCGGCGGAAGACTGCGTGGCGCAATTGGCCGACGTGCACCGCTTCGTGCACCGGGCCCTGCAGCCCGCGGGCGAGCTCATGTGGTCTGCCAGCATGCCCAGCGTGCTGCCTGCCGACGCCGAGATTCCCATCGGCCAGTACGGCACGTCGAACGTGGGGCAAGCCAAGACGGTCTACCGGATCGGCCTGGCACACCGCTACGGTCCGCGCATGCAGACGATTTCCGGCATCCACTACAACTGGTCCTTCCCGGGGCTCGACAGCGACGCGTACTTTGCGCTGATCCGCAACTTCCGGCGGCACGCCTTTGTGCTGCTGACGCTGTTCGGGGCGTCACCCGCGGTGCCATCGGCCTTTGTGGAGGGGCTGGACCATGGCCTGCAGCCGTTGGGCGCGCGCACCCATGGCCTGCCGTATGCCACGTCGCTGCGCATGGGCCGGCTGGGCTACCAGAGCGACGCGCAGAGCGCCCTGTGCGTGAGCTACAACTGCCTGGACCGCTACACCGCCTCGCTGCACGACGCGCTGGTGCGGACCTATCCCGCCTACGAAGCGATCGGCATCCATGATGGGCGCGGAGGCTACCGTCAGCTCAGCACCTCGTTGCTGCAGATCGAGAACGAGTTCTACAGTGCCATCCGGCCCAAGCGCGTGATCTTCCCGGGCGAGCGGCCGCTGCATGCGCTGCGCGAGCGGGGGGTCGAGTATGTCGAGGTGCGCTGCATGGACCTCAATCCCTTCCTGCCGGTCGGCATCGACGCCGACACCATGCGCCTGCTCGACCTCTTCCTGCTGCACTGCCTGTTGAGCGACAGCCCGCCCGACACGCCGCAGGAGATTGCTGCGCTGGGCCGCAACCAGCAGCTCACGGCCTCACGCGGGCGCGAGCCCGGCCTGTGTCTGACCCGGGGCGACGAGCAGATCCCGCTGATGGACTGGGCCGCCGAGGTGTTGCAGGCCTGCGAGCCGATCGCGCAGCGCCTGGATGCCGTGCACGGCGGCAACGCGCATCAACGCGTGTTGCAGGCCGCCCTGAGTCAGCTGGCCCAGCCGGACACGCTGCCATCGGCCCGCGTGCTCCAGGCCATGGCCGACGCAGGCGGCGACCACGTTGCCTTGATGTCGACCTTGTCCGCCCAGGCCCAGGCCGCGCTGCTGGCCGAGCCGCTGTCTGCCGAACTGGCCGAGGCGCTGACGGCCGAAGCCCAGGCCTCGCTGGCCGAACAGGCCCGCATCGAAGCGGCGGACACCATGCCGTTCGAACAGTATCGCCAGGCCTACCTTTCGCCCGAGCGGCTGGGACTGGGACGCAAGCCCCCGGCCGGCTGCTGAACGCCGGCTCCGATCAGGCGCTCGGGTTCGGCCAACGCGCCTGGATGCGTTCGATGCCTTCCAGCACCTCGGGAGGCAGGACCAGGTCGATGCTTGCGATGTTGCTCTGCAACTGCGCCATCGTGGTCGCACCGATGATGTTGGCGGTCACGAAGTCCCGGCTGTTGACGTAGGCCAGCGCGGCCTGGGCCGGATCCAGCCCGTGTTCGCGGAACAGGGCCACATACGCGGCCGCGGCGGCTTCGATGTTGGGGTCGTTGTAGCGCGTGAAGCGGTCGAACAGCGTCAGGCGGGCTCCCTCGGGTTTGGCACCGTTCAGGTACTTGCCGGTCAGCACGCCGAAGGCCAGCGGGGAATAGGCCAGCAGCCCGCATTCCTCGCGCAGCGCGATCTCGGACAGCCCCAGCTCGAAATGCCGGTTCACCAGGCTGTAGACGTTCTGGATGCTGGCGGCGCGCGGCAGGCCCTTGTAGTCGGCCAGCGTCAGGAAGCGGCTCAGGCCCCACGGTGTCTCGTTCGACACCCCGAAGTGCCGGATCTTGCCCGCCTGGATCAGGCCTTGGAGCGCCTCGAGCGTCTCCTCGATCGGCACGGTGTCTTCGTCCGGCCTGTGCACATAGCTGCGTTGTCCGAAGATCGGCGCGGTGCGGTCGGGCCAGTGCAGCTGATACAGGTCGATGTGGTCGGTCTGCAGCCGTTTCAGGCTCTGGTTGACGGCCTCTTCCAGGTTCGCCCGCGTGAAGTTGAGCTGGCCGCCGCGCACATGCGAAGGACGCCCCGCCTGGCGGCTTGGACCCGTGGCCTTGGTCGCCAGCACGATGTCATTGCGGCGGCCGGTCTTCTTCAGCCAGGTTCCGATGTACTGCTCGGTGCGCCCCTGGGTTTCGGCGCGGGGCGGCACCGGATACATCTCGGCCGTGTCGACGAAATTGACACCGGCGTCGAGTGCGGCATCCATCTGTGCGTGCGCCTCGGCTTCGGTGTTCTGTTCGCCCCAGGTCATGGTGCCCAGCGCGATGGCGCTGACCTTCAGGCCGGTGCGGCCCAGCGGACGGTATTGCATGGTGGTGTGTCGGGTGAAAAAGGACGTGAAGGACGGCAGCCGCGCCCCGCGGGGCACGCGCATGGCAGTGTCGCCCATCCGGTAAAGGGCGGTGGGGTGTGCGGTCTAAGAGCTGTGCGCGCTGCGCCAGGCCTTCCGGTCCCGCCCTGCATCGGTGTAAGTGCTGAGTTTCCCAGCGGGCGTGCGGCCTACACTGGACGCGTCTGCCCGGTTTTCGTCCGGGGTGGCCGCCCACAAGGTGGCCGACCCGCTGATGTCCTTCCTCACCCAGGAGGCCTGCGATGAACGCACCGCTGCCGGCCGACGTGCTGCGCGCACTGTCGACCCTGTCGCTCGACGACAAGTACACGCTGGAACGCGGCCCCGCGTTCATGAGCGGCATCCAGGCGCTGGTGCGCCTCCCCATCCTCCAGCACACCCGCGACACCCAGGCCGGCCTG
>JBHIWE010000326.1:0-3948 GCA_041987645.1 Acidovorax sp.
GTGGCATTGGAAAAAGTTGCCGAAGCCATCCAACCGTTGAGCGTCACCACCGGGTTGTAGGGTCGACCGGTCTGCGGCAGCAGCGGCGCCATCGTGTCGGGCTTAGTCTGCAGCACCGGTTCAGGCAGTGCCGCCATGGCCACACGGCTGACCGCAGCCGCGGAGGCCGCAGCAGTGATGGCACCGGCACTGCGAAACAAATCACGTCGAGAAACCATTCTTTTGCTCCTAAATCATTTGGCGGGGGCAGTAGCCCCAACGATTTCGGCAGAGGCACCCCCGCCGCCCAGGCTGGGCGAGCCCACCATCGCCATGTCGAGATCGGCCTTGGCCATCCAGAAATCGCGTTGTGCGTCGATGGCGGCATTCACGGCAGCAATCGAAGCGCGTGCGTCTGCCAACAGCTCGAACACGCTGATGAACATCCCGTTGTAGAGGAGACCGTTCTCCTCTGATACTCGCTTTGCCGTTGGGACGATGTCGTCGCGGTAATGGCGCGCGATGTCATAGGCGCTGCGATAGCCCAAATAGGCCTGCCGCACCTCGGAACGCGCATCGATCGCCGTCTGCGCGGCGCGGTGTACGCTCTGCATGTACAGCGCCTCGCTGCGAGCGACCCTCGCCGCGCCCCAGTCGAATAGCGGGATTTCGACGCTCACCGCATAGCCCGTCTGGCGAGGTGCATCGTTGAAGGTGTTGCGCTGGTAGCCGAACTCCAACACGTTGATGAAGCGCGTCACCTTGGTCAGCCCAAGGTTCTTGGCAGTCGCCTCGGCCTGAAGCTTGGCCGCCTGAACATCCAGGCGCTGCGCCATCGCGATGTTCTCGATGTCGGGTTGATCTTTCGGCTCCGCAGGCAGATCAGGCAGCCGCTCAGGCAGCGTGAACTGCATCTGCGCACCCCACAGTCCCAGCAAGCGCACCAGGCGTTCGCGAGACCCCACCCTTGCTTGCTCCGCACGCGCAAGATTGAGCGTCGTCTCGGCAAAGAAGCCGTGCTCGCGAGCCTGCTGCAGCTTGGTCCAATTGCCCGCGAGAGCCAGGCGCTTGGCCAGTTCGGCACCGGCGTCGGCCGTTTCACGGACGTCGCGCATGTAGCGCGATGTCTGCTCGGCGGCCACGGCGGCGTAGTAGGCCTTGCGGGTCTCGGCGGCCAGCGACAGCATCTCCATGGAGACTGCACGCTGCGTGGCGGCAAACCGCCGCGCCTCGAGCTGGCGGGTCAGGGGCAACGCGATCAGGTGTGCCAGGTCAAATGAGAACGTGCGGTCGATCTCGCGCGCATCGCCCTGGCGCAGCTTGGCGAAGCTGAAGCCCGGGTTGGGCAAGCGGCTGGCCTGCACCAACTCGGCTTCGGCGATACCCAGCTCCTGGAAGCTTGCCTGCAGGCCTCGGTTGTTCAGCAAGGCGATCTGCACCGCGCTATCCGCGGTGAGCGGCTGTGCGAGCAGTTCCGAGACGCGGGTGGAGACGCGGTCCTGATCGGCATCGGTCTTGATGGCCTCGACGCTTTGGCCGAGGTGCTGCTTGGCGACCGCCTGGACAGGCTGCATGCCGCCATCGGCGCTCAGCGTGGCGCAACCTGCCAGCAGCAGCGGGGAGACGGCGAGCGCCACCAATCGCAGGCGTCGCAGGACGGGGTAAGTCGGGGAAGGCGTGGTCATTCGTCGTCCTCAATTCATCTTGTGGCCTTGATGCCCTGCGGGCTGAGGCTTGGCGGCCTCGCTCTTCGGCACAGAAGCCGGCGCCGCCGGCATATCGGGTGCATCCGGTTGTCGAGCCTCCTTGGCATAAACCCGCCAGCCGCCGATGCGGCCCACGTTGTTGTTCGTGTCGACCCAGGGGGCTGGCTCCGTGTCGGCATAGGGGCGATAGCCCAGCATCGGGGAGCGATAGATGAGTGGCGGCACCTCGACTCGCGGGTCAGCGGCGTCTGCGCGCTGTCTCTGCGTGGCGGGCTTGGGTGCTTCCGCAGAGGTTTGAGCCTGCGAGGTGGCCGACAGTGCAAGGGCGAACGTTGCCCATGCGGCGGCTACGCGATGGCGCGTGAAAACTTCAATCATGATGATCCTGCTGTTGAACCGCCGGACGTCCCGCGTCGCGTCAAGCGCGCGCAGACTTCAGCGCAAAAGGGAGTTCAAAGCGAGCACACAGCGCCGCAGTGCGGCGACGTCGCCGTGCTCAGGCGTGCAGGGATCGAGGGGGGCGATCGAGTCCACCGACCAGGATCCGGTCGTGTGCAACTGGCGTGGTCGCCACGACCACCGGGTGCGACCGAATCACATCGAAATGGATAACGGTCGACACCATGGCCGTCAGGTGGCAGCAGGAAGCACAGGCGCTGCACTTGTGGGCGTGGCCTGACTTGACGGACTTGGCGATCTCGCCGTGCGAACTCTGAGAGAGCTGCGCATGATCGTGGCCACCGTGCTCGTGGGCTTCGGCCGCATCCTCGTGGCTGTGAGGCATCTGAAGCGCCGCTTCCTGGCCTTGGTGATGAGCAGGCCCGCAGGCTGCCATGGCATGGACGGCGTAGCCCTGCAGCGGCAGCGCCACTGCAAGAACCCACGTCAACACCATGCGCAAGAATCTGCTCATTGCCAAAGTCTAAGGCCTATTCGGCGTGCGACGGGTTCTAAATCAGTATCCGATCATGACCATACGCTGCAGCGAACCGTCAGCACGGGCCCGCTGGAGGTCGCGGATCACCTGCTCACGCGAGCGATCCGTGCCCGCTGTGCCGTCTCGTGCGCTTGCCGCGGCTGGTTGGGTCAGCGACAGGTTGCCATGTCGATCCGACTGCAGCGCCAACAGCTCGGGGCGCGACGGGGCCGTCGGCGCAATGGCGTTTTGCTCAACCTGCAGCCTCGCCTGGCTTGCGACGGTGGCGGGAGCCCCGTTTTGACCACCGGCCAAGACGGGCAAGGTCATGGCGGCCATGATCAGTGTGGCAGCGGTGGCGCGGGCGGCGGAGAGCAGAGACATGGAGTTTCCTGATGCAATGAGTAGCGTGTCGGGTGGCTTAGGCACTGATTCGCAGCACCATGTCTGACACTCTAGGAAGGTCGTCTGGACAGCCACCCGTCCCGCGGATTACGAATTTGTCATCTCCGCCGATTTCGCTTCCTCACAAAATGCAGGGTATGAAGCTGCTGGTGATTGAAGATGAGGCCAAGCTGGCTGACTACCTCCGCAAAGGTCTGACCGAAGCGGGCTATGCCGTAGAGGTCGCCAACGACGGCATCACGGGCCTGCACCTGGCCTTGGAGGGAGATCACGACCTCCTGCTGCTGGACAGCATGCTGCCGGGCATCGACGGACTGAGCCTTCTGGCCACGCTGCGCCGGACCAAGCAAACTCCTGTGTTGATGCTCACCGCCCGCTCAGGCATCGAGGATCGGGTGCACGGGCTGCAAACCGGGGCGGACGACTACCTCATCAAGCCGTTCGCATTCTCTGAACTGCTTGCGCGCATCCAGGTGCTGTTGCGGCGCGCAGGCCCGCGTGCGGGAGTCGAATCGACCACCTTGCAACTGGCGGACCTGGAGGTGGATCTTCTCAGGCGCAAAGCCTCAAGAGCCGGCCAGCGGCTGGACCTGACTGCCAAGGAATTCAACCTGTTGACGCTGCTATTGCGGCGTCAGGGCGAGGTGCTGTCACGGACTGAACTGGCGTCGCAGGTCTGGGATATGAATTTCGACAGCGAGACCAATGTCGTGGAAGTCGCGATTCGGCGGCTGCGCGGAAAGATGGATGTGCCTTTCGAACGGCCGCTGCTGCATACCGTGAGAGGCATGGGCTACGTGCTGGAAGACCGGCCGTGACGACTGTTCCGCCAAGCCGCAGGATCCCCTCGGCCCTCGGTCAGCGGCTTTCGCTATGGCTAGCCGCCCAGACCTTCGTCGGCCTCGGGCTTGTATCGCTGGCGGTCTACCTGCTGATGGTCGT
>JBHIWE010000327.1:0-3930 GCA_041987645.1 Acidovorax sp.
CCACAAGCGCCGCAACGCCGCAGACCGCCCGCCGACGTAGCTGCCCTTCGGGTTGGAGCGAAATCGGGCGATTGAACGCCCCGGCTGCTTGCATGGGCATGAGCCCATGCGGCGCATCCGAAGCGTCCACTCATCCCGATTGCACTCCAACGCGATCCCCTGCGAGATCGTAAACACGTTCTAAGCGCCGTGTGTAGGAGGTCGCACTACGCGCATACCGCCTGCCGGCCCGCACGGAACCAAATGTGAGCAATGGTTCAATCGGTCAACGCACGGGCCCCATCGGCCATTGCTATGACAAAGGAGTTCAAACCATGCGTACCTCTTCCCGTCTGGCCACCCTGGCCGCTTCCGTGATCGTTGCCGGCACCCTGGCCGCCTGCGCCCAGCAGCCCATGTATTCGCAGTACCCGACGCAGCCTCAGCCGCAGCCTGCTCCGGGCTACAACACCTATCCTTCCGCAGCCAACAACCAGTACGGCACGGAATTCGGTACGGTGGCCAACATCGAGGTGCCTCAAGCCCGCAGCGGCGGCACCAGCGGTGCCGGCGCCCTGTTGGGTGCGGTGGTCGGCGGCGTGCTCGGCAACCAAGTGGGCGGCGGCATGGGCCGCGCGGCCGCCACGGCCGTCGGTGCTATCGGCGGTGGCTTCGCGGGCAATGCCATTGAAGGGCGCACCAACAACAACCAGGTGGCCGGCAACGGCAATTACCGCCTGATCATCAATCTGGACAACGGCGGCCAGCGCGTGTTCGACGTGCCTTCGCCCGGCGATCTGCGCCCCGGCGACCGCGTCCGCATCAACGGCGGCCAGATCTCGCGCATGTGATTGCGCCAACGCATCCCCGGGCAGCGCGCCCGGCGGGTGCACACAACACAACGGGCCCCGAGGGGCCCGTTTTTCATGCGCGCCTGCAAAGGCTCAGTGCAGCAGACCGCCTTCGGGCGCCTGGGGCTGGATGCGGAAGAAGCCCGTGCCGGCTGTGCCGCGGCCGATCTCTTCCTCCGTCGCCTCGCGCACGCCTTCCACCCGCAGATGCAGGCGCAGCGCGATACCCGCAAGAGGGTGGTTGCCGTCCAGCACCACGTGGTCGGGGTAGAGCTGCGCGACGGTATAGAGCGCATCGCGCGGCGCATCGGCATTGCAGCCCGGGGGTAGGGCGGAGCCCTCGAAGGTCATGCCTTCCTCGATGTCAGCCGGAAAGAGGTTGCGCGGCTCCAGGAAGAGCAGCTTGTCCTGGTAGTCGCCGAAGGCTTCTTCGGGCTCCAGGTGCAGGTCGAGCATGGTGCCTACCGCGTGGCCCTGCAAGGCTTCTTCCACCCGCGTCAGCAGGTCGTCGCCGCCGACCAGGAACTCCACGGGCTCATCGAGCACGTCCAGTTCCTCGCCCAGGGTGTCTTTCAGGATCCAGGTCAGAGCGACCACGCATTGAGAGGTGATTTCCATGGTGTGTGCAGCTTGCGCGGTTCGTGCCGCGATGGGAAAGATCGAAGGCCGCCGGTGCTCCGTTGTCACGAAGGCACGCGGCGGCCGCTGGGCGCGATTTTCCCACGGCTGCGCGGGCCGCCAAGCCTGACCCTTGCGGTATGCCGATCAGAAGGGGTAGTGGCGGGGGGTGGTCTGCATGGTGATCCAGCGCGTGTCGGTGAAGGCATCGATGCCCGCCTGGCCACCGAAATGGCCGTAGCCCGAGTGCTTGACGCCGCCGAAGGGCATCTGCGCCTCGTCGTGCACGGTCGGGCCGTTGACGTGGCAGATGCCCGCCTCGATGCGGGCGGCCACGCGCCAGCCGCGCGCCGTGTCGCGCGTATACACGGCTGATGCCAGGCCGAACTCGTTGTCGTTGGCCATGGCGATGGCCTCTTCCTCGCCGCGCACGCGCACGATGGCCTTGACGGGGGCGAAGGTCTCTTCGCGGAAGATCGCCATGGCCGGCGTGACGCCGTCGATCAGCGTGGCCGGCATCAGCGTGTCGGTAGCCTTGCCGCCGCAGAGCAGCCGAGCGCCCTGGGCCAGAGCATCGTCGATCAACCGGTTGGCTCGCTCCACGGTCGCCATGTCCACCACCGAGCCCAGCACCACCGGGCCCTGGCGCGGATCGCCGAGCGGCAGCGCGTTGGCGCGAGCCACCAGCTTCGCGAGGAAGGCGTCGGCCACCGCCTCGTCCACGATGATGCGTTCGGTGGACATGCAGATCTGCCCCGAATTGGCGAAGGCGCCGAAGGTGCAGCCGGCTACGGCGGCGTCAATGTCGGCATCGTCCAACACCAGGAAGGGGGCCTTGCCACCCAGCTCCAGCACGGCCGGTTTGAGGTATTTGGCGCAGGTCTGGCCGATGATGCGGCCGACCCGCGTGGAGCCGGTGAAGTTCACGCGGCGCACGGCCGGGTGCGCCACCATCGCCTCCACCACCGCGCCGGCGTCGTCGGGCGCATTGGTCACGAAGTTGACTACGCCCGGCGGGAGGCCGCCTTCCTGCAACGCTTCGATGATCAGGCCGTGGGTGGCGGGGCACAGCTCCGAGCCCTTGAGGACCACGGTATTGCCGCAGGCCAGTGGCGCCGCGATAGCGCGCACGCCCAGGATGACGGGCGCATTCCAGGGAGCGATGCCCAGCACCACGCCTGCAGGCTGACGCACGGCCATGGCCAAGCTGCCCGGCACGTCGGAAGGAATGATCTGGCCATTGACCTGCGTTGTCAGCGATGCGGCTTCCAGCAGCATGCTGGCTGCCAGATGTACGTTGAAGCCGGCCCAGAGGCCCGATGCACCGGTCTCGGCGGCCATGGCAGCGGCGAATGCGTCGGCCTTGGCTTCCAGTGCCTGCGATGCCTTCATCAGCATCTGGCGGCGGTCGGTGGGCCCCAGAGCGGCCCAGGCGGGAAATGCCTTGTGCGCGGCCTCGACGGCGCGAACGGCGTCTTCGGGCGCGGCAGCCGGGGCTCGAGTGGCCACCGAGCCGTCCAGTGGATTGCGGCGTTCGAAGGTGGCGCCGTTGCCGGCTTTTGCGGCTTCTCCGGCGATCAGCATGGTTTGTTCGATCACGAATGTCTCCTCGGTCGGATGGGGGAAGTTACCCCGGAGCGCGTGCAGCGCTTGGCGGGCACTGCATCCTGCCACCGTCGGGGGGCGGGCTGTCGGCCGCATAGGACAATGCCGCACTGTTTCCCAGCTCTTTTCCGGACCCGCTTCATGGACACCCATATTCCGCTCGCCCTGCTGGGCGGGCTCACCGCCTCACAATTCATGCGTCGCCACTGGCACAAAAAGCCTTTGCTGGTGCGTCAGGCAATCCCGGGCTTCACGCCCCTGATCCCTCGTGCCCAGCTGCTTGCCATGGCAGCAGAGGAGGGCGTGGAGTCGCGCCTGATCCAGCAGCAGGACGGCGGCCGCTGGAAGCTCAGCCACGGTCCGCTGGCACGCCGCAGCCTGCCACCTCTGCAAAAGCCCGGCTGGACCGTGCTGGTGCAGGGCGTTGATCTGCACGACGATGGCGTGCATCAGCTCATGCAGCAGTTCCGCTTCGTGCCCGAGGCGCGGCTGGATGATCTGATGATCAGCTACGCCAGCGATGGCGGCGGCGTCGGTCCCCACTTCGACAGCTATGACGTCTTCCTGCTGCAGGCTCAGGGCCGCCGCCGCTGGCGCATTGGCCGGCAGAAGGACCTGACGCTGCGCGAAGGCATCCCGCTCAAGGTGCTGGAGCATTTCGAGCCCGAAGAGGAGTTCGTGCTGGAACCCGGCGACATGCTGTACCTGCCCCCGCGCTGGGCGCACGACGGCATTGCCGAGGGCGAGTGCATGACCTACTCCATCGGCTTTCGCTCGCCAAGCCGGGCGGATGTCGCACAGAACGTGCTGCTGCGTCTGGCCGACGAAGCCGGCGACGAAGAGGACACGCCGATCTACCGCGATCCGCGCCAGGAAG
>JBHIWE010000328.1:0-3890 GCA_041987645.1 Acidovorax sp.
GGCCGTAGAGCACCGAGGCGGCGCCCTTGAGCACCTCAAAGCGCTCGTATCCATAGGGGTTCAGCCGCGTCCACATGCTGGTGGTCTGCACCAGGCCGTCGATGAGGATGGATTCGGTGGAGCGGAAGCCCCGGAGATTGACGTCGTCGAAGCCGCGCCGGCCGTAGTTGACGGGGCTCACGCCGGCCACGGTCTGCAACGCCTGCTGCAGGTTGGTGATCTGGCGCGACTCCATCTGTTCGCGCGTGACCACGCTGATGGACTGCGGCGTGTCCAGCCGGCGCATCGGCGCCTTGCCAGCGGTCTGGGCTTCGATGGCGGCAAAGCCCACGTCCTTCTCGGTGCTGGCATTGATGCGCACTTCCCGCAGCTGTGGCGCAGTGTGTCCGGGCTGGGGGGGCTGCTGTGCCAGCGCCGCCTGCGCAAGGCATACAGCCAACGGGGTCAGTGCCCAGCGGGCAGCAGTGCCAGGGCGGCGGGGGGTGGATTGAACGCTGAAGAGCGCCGTACGGGCGAACGAAGAGAAAGAGTGGGTGGAAGGCATGGATGGATGCGTGCGGTGGAAACGGGAGCGCCATCCGCTCCTGACACCGCACGCAGCCAGGCATGCGGCTACGTGGAAGGTCGTGGCACGTATTGAATTCTATTGAGAATTATTTGCATTACGGTGAATTTCTTCCTCGATTCCGTGTTCCTGTGTGGCGCGGGCCTTGGCTTCGGCCCGTTCCTTGGCCATCTGTTCGAGCAATTGCTGCCGGCCCTGGCGCGCCACGGCGATGAATTTCTCGCGGTTCTTGTGGTGCGGATACATGCGATTGGCCAGGTCGATGTTGTGGGCGCGGAAGCGGTCGGCCACATGCAGCGCGTCTTGCGCGGGCACGCCCATCAGCTCCAGCACCGTGCGCGCGGTCTTCAGGCTGGACTCGAACAGCTCGCGCTCGACATGCTCCACGCCCAGGTCGCGCAGCGCGTTCCAGTGCGCCAGGTTGCGCGCCCGCGCCACCACGGTGAGCTGCGGGAAGTGCGATCGCGCCAGCGCGGCGATCTTGACCGACTGCTCGACGTCGTCCACCGCCACCACCAGGATGCGCGCCTGCGCGGCACCGGCGATGCGCAGCAGTTCCAGCCGCGTGGCGTCGCCGTAGAAGACGCGGTAGCCGAAGGTGTGGGCCACTTCCAGCATCTCCACGCTGTGGTCCAGCACGGTGGTGGCGATGTCCTGCGTGAGCATGGTGCGGGCCACGATCTGACCGTAGCGGCCGAAGCCCGCGATGATGACTGGCGCCTGCTGCGGCTCGGAGATCTCGGCCTCGGCCGGCACCTCGGTCTTGAGCGTGGCGTAGCGGCGCAGCAGCACCCGGTCCATCAGCACCAGCAAGAGCGGCGACAGCAGCATGGACAGCGCCACTGCGCCGATCAGCAGTGAGGCGGTCTCGGACGGCAGTGCGCCTGCCGTGGCTGCGGCCTGGAAGACGACGAAGGCGAATTCGCCGCCCTGGGCCAGCAGCAGAGTGAACACCGGCCGTTCCTGGTAGGGCGTGCCGGTGACGCGGGCCAGCGTGTAGATCACCACGGCCTTGATGGTCAGAAAGCCCACCAGCACCAGCACCATCAGCCCGGGCGAGCGCATCAGCACGCCGAAGTCGATCGACATGCCCACGGCCATGAAGAAGAGGCCCAGCAGCAGGCCCTTGAAGGGCTCGATGTCGGCCTCCAGCTCGCGCCGGTATTCGCTGTCGGCCAGCAGCACGCCGGCGAGGAAGGCGCCCAGCGCCATCGACAGGCCCACCAGCACCATCAGGTAGGCGATGCCCACCACCAGCAGCAGCGAGGCGGCGGTGAAGATCTCGGGCGTGTTGCTGCGAGCGATCCAGCGCAGCAGCGGCCGGAGCGCCAGCCGCCCGCCCAGCACGATACCGGCCACCACGCCGACGATCTTGGCCGCCTCCAGTGCCACGTCGGCGGGCGAATGGTGCGCGGCTGCCGCATCCCCTCCGGCCCCCAGCGCTGCCGCGCCCAGCAGCGGCAGCAGCGCCAGGATGGGGATGGCCGCCACGTCCTGGAAGAGCAGGATGGAGAACGCCTTCTGCCCGCTGTCGGTGCGCATCAGGTTGCGCTCGGCCAGCGTCTGCAGCGCGATGGCGGTGGACGAGAGCGCCAGCCCCAGCGCCGCCACCAGCGCGGTGATCCACGGCACGCCGCACGCCCAGGCCGCCAGCCAGAGCAGGGCCGCGCAGGCCAGCACCTGGGCCGTGCCCAGCCCGAAGATGGGCCGGCGCATGCTCCAGAGCCGGCTGGGCTGCAGCTCCAGGCCGACCAGGAACAGCATCAGCACCACGCCGAATTCGGCGAAGTGCAGGATGTCCTGCACGTTGCTGACCGCGCCCAGCCCCCAGGGGCCGATGGCGATGCCCGCGGCCAGGTAGCCGATGATGGCGCCCAGGCCCAGCGCGCGGGCGATGGGCACGGCCACCACGGCAGCGGCCAGATAGAGGAATCCGTAGGTGAGCCAGGTGGGGGCGTGTTGCATGGGGCGGTGAGGTGGCTGCGAGCGGGGGGTAGGGCGCAGCATCGCATGGAGGCGGGCCGCGGTTGCTATGCAATATGTAGCGGCATGCGTATGCGGAACAAGCGCTGCCGCCTTATTCTGCATGCAATCAGCGGTGATGTGGGGCGGTGCCGCTTCTAGAATCGGCTGTCTGGCCGGGCGCCGGCTGAGCCGGCGCGCCTGGCGGCCGTGCGCGCCGCAGCGCCCTTTTCCTTTACTTCTCGCTCTCCTGCTTTCTCCCATGGACCTGCATACCTGGATGGCCTTCCTCGCCGCGTCGTGCCTGATCGCCATCTCGCCGGGCTCCGGCGCCGTGCTGGCAATGAGCCACGGCCTTTCGTTCGGCGTGCGCAAGGCCAGCGCCACCATCGCCGGCCTGCAGCTGGGGCTGGTGCTGATCCTGGTGGTCGCCGGCGCGGGCGTGGGCTCGCTGCTGATCGCCTCCGAGATGGCCTTCAGCGTGGTCAAGGCGCTGGGTGCCTGCTATCTGATCTATCTGGGCTTCAACCAGTGGCGCTCCGCCGGCGCCGCCGCGCTGCAAGAGGATGCGCAGGCCGCCCCGGCCGGTGCCGGCCCCTGGCAGCGCCGGGTGTTGACTGGCTTTCTCACCAACGCCACCAACCCCAAGGGCATCATCTTCATGGTGGCCGTGCTGCCCCAGTTCATGACCGATGCCCGGCCGCTCTGGCTTCAGCTGCTGGTGATGGCGGCCACCACTGTCTCGGTCGATCTGGCCGTCATGCACGGCTATGCCGCCAGCGCCAGCGCGCTGCGCCGGCTCATGCGCAGCCCGCGCGCGGCCCGCACGCAGAACCGGGTGTTCGGCGGCCTGCTGATGGCCGTGGGGGCGGGGCTATTCTTCGTCAAGCGCGGCGCGCAGCACGGATGAATCGTTGGATGCTATCTTTTAGATAGCGAATTGCCCAGGCCAAATGCGGGTCAGGGGCGGATGCGCCTCGACGGCGGTGGCCTGTCCGCCGGCCCGCGCTACCATCGCCACTGCAACCCGCTTTCCCGCACCGACAACCTGCCGAGGAGTCCTGCATGCCAGTGGTCGTAGTCGCCAATCCCAAGGGTGGCGTGGGCAAGTCCACGCTGTCCACCAACATCGCCGGCTATTTCGCCAGCCAGGGCCACAGCGTGGTGCTGGGCGACCTGGATCGCCAGCGCTCGGCCCATCTGTGGCTGGGCCAGCGGCCACCGCAGGCCCGGCCCATCGGCGTCTGGGACCTGGCTTCCGACCTCATCACCCGCCCGCCGAATGGCGCCACGCACGCGGTGCTCGACACGCCCGCCGGGCTGCACGGCTGGCGCCTGAACGACGTGCTCAAGATGGCCGACA
>JBHIWE010000329.1:0-3848 GCA_041987645.1 Acidovorax sp.
CGAAGAAGCCCTGCGCAATGCCCTGATGAAAGCGGAGGAAGCGAACCTCGCAAAATCCAAATTCCTCGCGACCATGAGTCATGAGCTTCGGACCCCGCTCAACGCCATTATCGGGTTCAGTGATATCCTGGTAGGCCAGTATTTCGGCTCGCTCGGCCATCAGAAATACGATGAATATGCGAAAGATATTAACCAAAGCGGCCGTCACCTTCTGGCCCTGATCAATGAAGTGCTTGATATATCCGCGATTGAATTGGGCAAGCGCGACATGCAGATCGAACCCCTGTCGGTTCACAGCCTTTTATCTGACTGCGTGAAATCCATCAAACATCGGGCTGCGGCCCGTGGCATCAGAGTGGCCCTGCTAACTGACGCCGCGCTGCCCCGCATCCGCGCGGGCGGCCGGCTGCTGTATGCCGGCGCCGGCACCTCCGGGCGCCTGGGCGTGCTCGACAGCGTGGAGCTGTACCCCACCTTCTCGTGGCCGCGCGAGCGGGCCGTGGCGGTCATTGCCGGCGGCGAGGGCGCGATGTTCGTCGCGGTCGAAGGCGCCGAGGATGACCGTGCCCAAGGCGCCGCCGACCTCGCCGCGCTGAACCCCGGCCCGAACGACGTGGCGCTGCTGCTGGCCGCGTCGGGCGGCACACCCTATGTGCTGGGCGCCATCGAGGCGGCCCGGGCGGCCGGCACGCTGACGATTGGCTTTGCCAACAACCCCGGCGCCCCGGTCACCGCCCAAGCCGAGATCGGCATCACGCTGGACACCGGCCCCGAGGTCATCTCCGGCAGCACGCGGCTGAAGGCCGGCACCTCGCAGAAGATCGCGCTGAACACCTTTTCGTCGGCGCTGATGGTCAAGCTGAACAAGGTCTACGGCAACCTGATGGTCGACCTCAAGGCCACCAACGCCAAGCTCGTGAAGCGCGCCCTGGCGCTGACCGTGCGCGCCAGCGGCGCCAGCGAAGCCGACGCGCAAGCCGCACTCACGCAATGCGACCACCACGTGAAGACCGCGCTGGTCATGCTCAAGCGGGGCGTGGGTGCCGCCCAGGCGCGGGCGCTGCTGGACGCGGCCGACGGTAGCGTGAGCCGGGCCCTGAGCGCATGACCGACAAGGCCGCAGCGCCGGGGGATCGACCGCCGTACCCGGCGGGCGAGGGGCAAACCTCCCCGTGGGCGTGGATCCCCACGCTCTACTTCGCCCAGGGCATCCCCTACGTCGTCGTCATGACGCTGTCGGTGGTGCTGTACAAGAACCTCGGCATCTCCAACACCGACATCGCGCTCTACACCAGCTGGCTCTACCTGCCCTGGGTCATCAAGCCGCTGTGGTCGCCGCTGGCCGAGCTGTTCGGCACCAAGCGGCAATGGGTGGCGGTGCTGCAGTTCTTCGTGGGCGCGGCGCTCGCGGGCGTGGCGCTGACGATCCCGACCGATCACGTGTTCCAGCTGTCGCTCGCGGTGTTCTGGCTGATGGCCTTCGCCTCGGCCTCGCACGACATCGCCGCCGACGGCTACTACATGCTGGCCCTGCCCCAGCACCAGCAGGCCGCCTTCGTGGGCGTGCGCTCCACCTTCTATCGCCTGGCCAACATCGGCGGCCAGGGCGGGCTCGTCTACCTCGCCGGCGAATTGACCGAGCGCACCGGCAGTGCCGCGCAGGCCTGGAGCTGGGTGTTCTGGCTGCTCGGCGGGCTGTTCGTGGCGCTGGCGGCGTGGCATGCGCTGGTGCTGCCGCGCCCTGCCGCCGATGTGCGCGGCCCGGGCCACCGTGCCGCCCGCGGCCTGGCGCGCGAGTTCTTCGCGGTGTTCGTGAGCTTCTTCAAGAAGCCTGGCATCGCGGTCATCCTCGGCTTCCTGCTGCTCTATCGCTTCCCGGAGGCGCAGCTGCTCAAGCTGGCCAGCCCCTTCCTGCTCGACCCCGTCGAGCAAGGCGGCCTGGGCCTGTCCACCAAGGCAGTCGGCATCGCCTATGGCACCGTGGGCCTGACCGCGCTCACTCTGGGCGGCCTGGCCGGCGGCTGGGTGATCTCCCGCGTGGGCCTGAAGCGCGCGCTCTGGCCGCTGGTGCTGGCCATGCATGTGCCCAACGTGGCCTTCCTGGTGCTGGCGCTCACGCACCCGACGAGCCTGGCCGTCATCAGCGCCGCGCTCGCCGTGGAGCAGTTCGGTTATGGCCTCGGGTTCACGGCCTATCTGATGTACATGATCCATGTGGCGGAGGGCCCGCAGAAGACCGCCCACTACGCCATCTGCACCGGCTTCATGGCGCTGGGCATGATGATCCCCGGCATGTGGAGCGGCTGGCTGCAGGACCACCTCGGCTACGTGAGCTTCTTCGTGTGGGTGCTGGTGGCGACCGTGCCGAGCTTTGCCATGGCGGCGCTGATCAAGGTTCCCGAAAACTTCGGCCGCAAGGAGGACGCATGAACGCGCGAACGGGCCAGCGCCTGCTCAGCCTCGATGCCTTCCGCGGCTTTGCCATTGCGGCCATGCTGCTGGTGAACAACCCCGGCGACTGGGGCCATGTCTACGCACCGCTGCTGCATGCCAAGTGGCACGGCTGGACCTTCACCGACTGGGTCTTCCCCTTCTTCGTGTTCATCAGCGGCATGGCCATGACCATCAGCCTGGCCCGCCGCGCGCAGGCTGGCGCTGACAAGACCGCCCTGCTGCTGACCACCGCGCGCCGGGCGGCGCTCATCATCGGCATCGGGCTGCTGCTCAACCTCATCCCGAGCTTCGACTTCAGCTCGGTGCGCATCCCGGGCGTGCTGCAGCGCCTGGGGCTGTGCACCCTGCTGGCGGCGCCCATCGTCATCTGGTGCCGGCCACGCGGCGTGGCGCTGTGGGCGCTGGCGCTGATGGCCGTCTACGCGGTGCTGCAGCTCACCGTGCCCGTGCCCGATGCCGACGGCGTCGTGCAGACCGGCCTGCTGGAGCCCGGCAAGGACGTGGGCGCCTGGCTCGACCGCCAGCTGATGGACGGGCACCTGTGGCGCCAGGCCAAGACCTGGGACCCCGAAGGCCTGCTCTCGACGCTGCCGGCCGTGGCCTCGCAGCTGCTGGGCGTGCTGGCCGGCTATGTGCTCGCCAGCCAGCGCCAGCCGGCCGAGAAGGCCATGACCTGGGTGCTGGCCGGCCTCGCCGCGCTCTGGGTCGGCCAGGTGCTGGACGCCTGGCTGATGCCGATCAACAAGTCGCTGTGGACGCCCTCCTTCGTGTTCACGATGGCGGGCTGGGCCTGTGTCGTGTTCGCGGTCTTCTACTGGCTGCTGGACGCGCAGCCCCAGCCGCTGTCCCGCGCACGCTGGGCCCGCTGGCTGCATCCGCTGGTGGTGTTTGGCATGAACGCCCTCTTCCTGTTCGCGCTGTCGGGGCTGGTGGCCAAGATGCTCTACACGGTCAAGCTGACCGACGGCCGCAGCCTCGGCGCCACGCTCTACGCGCCGCTGCGCGATTCGGGCCTCGCGCCCGTCAACGCCTCGCTGCTGCATGCGCTGGCCTTCGTCGCGGTGATGTATGCCGTGGCCTGGGTGATGTACCGCAAGCAGTGGTTCGTGAAAGTCTGACCTCATGAAACGCCGCCACCTCCTGAGCCTCGCCTCCGCCCCGCTGCTGGCGGCCTGTGCCACGCCGCCTTCACCGGCGCCTGCCACCGCACCGGTCTCACCCAGCGAAGCCGCTCTCGGCGCGGTCACCAGCCCGGCCCCCGCCGCCTCCGGCCCGCTGCTCGCCCCACCGCCGCGCGAATGGCGTGCCGCCTGGGTGGCCACCGTGGCCAACATCGACTGGCCCAGCAAGCCCGGCCTGAGCGCTGCGGCCCAGCAGGCCGAGATCCGCAGCCT
>JBHIWE010000330.1:0-3818 GCA_041987645.1 Acidovorax sp.
AACAAGGATCCGGAGGCGCCGATCTTCAGCGTCGCCGATTACGGCCTGGAGGCCGACCTCTTCGAGGCAGTGCCCGAACTCGCCAGGACGCTCTGACCTTGTTGCCGACGACCGGGGGTCACGTCCCGGTCAGCGACCAGAAGCGTCGATGCGGATGATCTGCCCCGACATATCCAGCGGTCGCCCGGTGACCGAACTGCGGTACTCGGCGGGCGTCTGCTGGAAGGCGCGCTTGAAGTGGCGGACCAGGTGACTTTGGTCGGAGAACCCGCAATCGGTGGCAATGCACTTCAGCGGCTCGGCGAACTGATGCGCCAGCAGCCGCCGCGCACGCTCCAGACGCTGGCGCAGTACGTAGGCATGCGGTGAACAGCCGAACTCGACGCGGAACTTGCGGATCAGCCCTGACACGCTGACGCTGGCCTCGCCCGCGAGCTCGTCGAGCTTGAAGTTGCGCTCCAGGTTGTCCTCGACGTACTGCACCAGGCGCCGCCGCTGCCACTCGGCCATGCGGCCGGCCAGCGGCACTTCGCGTACCCCGGCCTTGGCGTAGCGGCGCAGCAGGTGGATGCATAGCTGGTTCACCAGGGCCGCTCGATAGAGGTTGCCGCCCAGCCCGCCGCTGGTCAGTTCGTCCTCGAAGGCGGACATCAGGCCGGGCAAGATGGGGTCTTCGGCCCGGACCCAGTCTTCCATGCCGACCTCGCTGACGCGGCGCTCGAAGACATCCTCGGCGACGCGGCACAGCTCGGTCTGCGATAGGTAGATGTGGCCGACGTCGATGGGGCGGTCCCATCGCCATTGCGAGGATTCGCCGCGGGTCAGCAGGGAACACACGCCGCGCCCGACACGTTCGCTTTGCCACGGGCCTCCGGCGCGCCGGCTCATGATGGACTCTTCGCCCTTGTAGCTGACGAGCATGTAGTCGCGCATCGAGGGGATGGCGACGTCGAGCGCGCCGTAGCGATAGCCCTTGACGGTCACCTGCTCCCAGCCGGACGCGGCGCTGTCGAGCGTCAGCTCACCGGGAATCCAGCGAGGTACCTCGTCAGGTGCAATGAGCTGGCCCACAAACTGCGTCTCCGGTGTTCCGATGGTTTTGCCCGAGCCCCTATTTTCGTCTTAATGGCTGGGGTCTTCATCAGGGTTCCCCCCACCGGCAGCGCCAAGCCGAGGTGTAACGTGCCGCTGAGCGCGCGAGTCTCGCCGTCAGGCCGTGGGGAAACCGCTTCTGCTGCTGGGCTCAACGACCGGCAGTTCGCCTCGCTGCGGGGGCTTCACGAACATGCAGCAAGAGGCAGTGAGCGACCAAATCGTACAAGGCTCGCCAACCGGTCGGCGCACAGGGCAAGCGGGGTGGCCGGCCCGATGGGTCCCCGCCAGGATTTCGTCTCCGCACGCGCGGGCGTCTGAAGTGTTTACCTCGCAGGAGGGCTTGCCGTGTCGACCCAAGCTACCACGCCGTTCTCGCCGTCAAGGTCTGCGCGCTCGCGGGGCGAGTGCTTGCGGCCTACTGGATCAACGGGTCAAGCACGCCCAGCGACAACTGGCGCGTCCGGACGTTCCGCTCAAGGTGGTGGCCGCCAACTGCGGGTTTTCAGATCAGAGCCACATGACCCGCGTTTTTAGACGTGTTCTCAACGTGACCCCTGCCGAGTTCAGGCGGTCTTGCGCCAGCACTTGAGGCGCTTGGGCCCAGCATCACGACCAGCGGGCAGCCTTGTTGATGATGAAGTCGATGAAGGTGCGCACCGCCAGTGTTTGATACCGCCCCGGCATCCGCAACAGGAATAGCCGGGTGCCAAAAATACTGAGGCGCCATGGATCCAGCGCGGTGACCACGCGTCCCGTTCTCACGTCTTCCTGAACGACATAGCTGGGCACCAGACCGATACCCAGTCCCGACAGAATGGCTTCTCGCAGGAACTGAAAGTTCTCCGACGCCAGCGTTGGGTTCAGTGTGACTTCTTGGCGAACATCGTTCCTGTAGGCCGCCAGCCGCAGCTCACGCCCCACCACCGACGACGTGATCAGCGGCAGGCGCCGCAGCGCTTCTAGATCTTCCGGCAGCCCTGTCGTCCGGGCGAACTCGGTCGAGGCACAGGCCACGTAGCGCACCTGCGCCAACTCTCTGGCCACCAAGGCCTCCGGTGGCTCTGACATGACCCGGATGGCCACATCAACCTCGTCGCGCAGCAGGTCGTCCACGCGGTTCTCGAACAGCAGCTCCAGGCTGATCTCGGGGTACTGCCGCTTGAATTCCAGCAGCCAGTCGGTCATGACCAGCTGTCCAAAGCCGGTGGGCACGCTGACCCGGACGGCCCCATGGAGACCACGCCCCAGCATGGTGATGGCCTCGCTGGCTGCGGCGAGTTCGTCTCGAATGGCGCAGCCGTGCCGGTAGAGCGTCTGGCCGATTTCGGTGGGCTCGATGCGCCGGGTCGTCCGACGCACCAGTTGCACGCCCACCGACTTCTCCAGCTGCTGCAGGTGGTAGCTGACGTTGGCGCGACTGACTTTCAGTTTGCGCGCAGCGCTGCTCAAGTTGCCGGCATCAAGGATGTCCACCAGCAGCACCAGTCCGGTCAGGTCCATGGATCGACTGTCAAACGGTATTTGACGTAGTGTTAAACATTGGCCTGATTGTCAAACCATTCCGCGAACCACACAATCCCCCTGACCCCTACAAAGCCCCGTCTCAAGGGCACAACCCTGGAACTTCGAACGACATGGCTCTCGACTCAGAAACCTTTTCTCTGCTCAAGGACAGCGTGCAACGCTTCATCCGCGAGCGTCTGGTCCCCGCCGAAAACAGCGTGGAAGAACTGGACGACGTCCCCTCGGACATCGTCGATGACATGAAGGAACTGGGGCTGTTTGGCCTGTCGATTCCCGAGGAATTTGGCGGCATCGGTCTGTCAATGGCACAGGAATGCGAAGTGGCTTACGAGCTGGGTCAGACCGCTCTGGCTTTCCGCTCGGTGGTGGGGACCAACATCGGCATTGGGTCCCAGGGCATCCTGATGGACGGCACCGCCGAACAGAAAGCCGAATACCTGCCCCGCATCGCCAGTGGCGAGCTGATCATCTCCTTTGCCCTCACCGAGCCGAATGCCGGGTCGGATGCCGCAGCCCTGCAGACACGTGGTGTCCGGGACGGCGACGACTACTTGCTCAGCGGCAGCAAGCGCTTCATCACCAACGCACCGCGCGCCGGCGCTTTCACGCTGATGGCGCGTACCGATGGCCAGGGCGCTGGCGGTATCTCCGCCTTCATCGTCCCGTCGGATCTGCCAGGCATCACCCTGGGCAAGCCGGACAAGAAGATGGGCCAGCGCGGCACGAAGACCTGCGACGTGAACCTGGACAACGTGCGCGTGCCGGCGGCCGACATCATCGGCGGTGTGCCGGGAAAAGGCTTCAAGACGGCCATGAAGGTACTGGACCGCGGACGCCTCCACGTTTCCGCACTGGCCTGTGGCATGGCGCAACGCATCCTGCAGGAGTCGATTGCCTATGCCCAGGAACGCAAGCAGTTCGGACAGCGCATCGGCGACTTTCAACTGGTGCAGGCCATGCTGGCCGACAGCCAGGCCGAACTGCTGGCGGGCTGGTCCATGGTCAAGGCGGTGGCGCAGCGCTACGACGCCAAACCCTTTGGCGTGACCGATCCCGAGGTGAGCATGCAGGCCTCGTGCACCAAGCTCTTCACGACAGAGATGGTCGGCCGTGTGGCAGACCGAGGTGTGCAGATCCATGGTGGCGCGGGGTACATCAACGAATACAAGGTAGAGCGCTACTACCGCGACGTGCGCCTG
>JBHIWE010000331.1:0-3814 GCA_041987645.1 Acidovorax sp.
GAGGCCGCCGCAGAGGCCGAAGCGGCGTGGGCGGACTTGAACAAACGCATCGAGAGCTTGCTGTCACCGGGCGAACCGCAGCAGACCGAGGGACGTATCCCGCGGCTGAAGATCACCGACTACCAAGGGCGGCTTTGGGCGACGCGCAGGCGGCTGTGGGTGGACCGGGCCGCAAGCGCCTGGCTGATTGGTCGCTTTATCGACAAGGAAGCGAGCTTCCTCTGGCTGGCCAAGCCCTCGGACTGCCCCGAGGGCGCCCTGGGCTTCGATTTCGACGGCGCAGCCTTCAGCCACGCAGGCGATCGCGTGACCTTCGAGACGCTGATGGCGAGTTTCGGCCTGGAATCCGACGGTGCATTGATGCGCCTTGCCAAGGTCGTCCACGTGCTCGACGTCGGCGGCGAGCCTGTGCCGGAAGCCAAAGGCTTCGAGGCCGTGATGTCCGGTGCTCGGGAGCGTCTGACAGACGACGACGCTCTCCTGGCCGAGATGAGCACAGTGCTGGATTCGCTCTACGCCCACTTCCTGCGCGAGACCGCAGCCTCCCAACACAAGGCAGCCGCACGATGAACACGCCCGAGAACACGCCCGCGCTGCCGCGCTACTCGCTGTGGCAGATCGTGCGCTACATGCTGGCGCTGGGCACCTGGGGCTTCGGCGGTCCTGTCGCGCTGGTGGGCTACATGTACCGCGACCTTGTCGAGAAGCGCGGCTGGATCACGGAAGGCGACTACAAGGAGGGCATGGCCCTGGCGCAGTTGATGCCGGGCCCGCTGGCCGCCCAGCTCGCCATCTACCTTGGCTACGTGCATTACCGCGTGCTCGGCGCGACGTTGGTGGGCATCGCCTTCGTGCTGCCATCCTTTCTGATGGTCGTGGCCATTGGCGCAGCCTATGCGGCTTTCGGCGGCATTGGCTGGATGCAGGCCGTGTTCTACGGCGTGGGCGCCTCGGTCATCGGCATCATCGCGATGAGCGCCTACAAGCTCACGACCAAGAACATCGGCAAGGACAAGCTGCTGTGGGCCATCTTCGCCGTCAGCGCTGCGGTCACGGTGGTGACCAAGTCCGAGGTGATCTGGATCTTCCTGGGTGCCGGCGTGCTGGTGTGGCTGCTACGAGCGCCACCGAAGTGGCTCGCGCGCGGGCAGGCCAACAGCATTGCGGCGCCGCTGGCAGCGTTCTTCGCGATTGACAACCTGGACTGGCACAAGCTCGGCCAGCTTGGCGCCTACTTCGCCTATGCCGGGAGCTTTGTGTTCGGCAGCGGCCTTGCCATCGTGCCGTTCCTGTACGGCGGCGTGGTGCAGGAGTACCACTGGCTCAACGACCGGCAGTTCGTTGACGCCGTGGCTGTCGCCATGATCACGCCCGGCCCCGTGGTCATCACGACGGGGTTCATTGGCTATCTGGTCTCAGGCTTCTGGGGCGCCACGGTCGCGGCAGCAGCGACGTTCATCCCTTGCTACCTCTTCACCATCTTGCCGGCGCCGTACTTCAAGAAGCACGGCAAGCGCCCCGGGATCGTGGCCTTTGTCGATGGCGTGACGGCAGCCGCCATCGGTGCGATCACGGGGGCTGTCGTCGTCATCGGTCAGCGCTCCATCAGCGACGTGGCGACGGCCGCGTTAGCCCTGATCACCGTTGCCGTGCTCTGGCGCTTCAAAAAGCTGCCTGAGCCAGTTGTCGTCGCAGTCGCGGCGATCGCCGGGCTGGTGCTTTACCCCTTATCCCACGCTTGAAGACAGGAGCTCCCATGGACCTGCAGATCGCCGAACTGCCCTTTGACACCATGGGCCTGCACGGCCTGTCAGACAAGCTCCTCCTCAGCCATCACCAGAACAACTACGCCGGCGCGGCCAAGCGTCTGAACGCGATTCGCAGGCAGTTGAGCGATCTGGACTTCGGCCAGGCGCCGGGCTTTCAGCTCAACGGCCTGAAGCGCGAGGAGCTGATTGCCACGAACTCCGTGCTGCTGCATGAGCTGTACTTCGCCGGCCTGGGCGGGGATGGCGTCACCATGGCGCCGGCCATGGCGCTTGCACTCGATGCCAACTTCGGCAGCGTCGAGCGCTGGCGCGAGGAGTTCGTCGCCTGCGCCAAAGCCCTGGGCGGTGGCTCGGGTTGGATGCTTCTGGTGTTCCAGCCCCGCGAAGGAACATTGGTGAACCAGTGGGCGGCTGACCACACCCATGCCGTTGCCGGCGGCGTGCCCATCCTCGCCCTGGACATGTACGAGCACGCCTATCACTTGGACTACGGCGCGGCCGCCGGGGCATATGTCGACGCGTTCATGAGCAATATCAACTGGACCGCGGCCTACGAGCGTTACCAGGCTGCGGTCCATGCTGCGAGCGAGACGCTAGGGACCGATGCCGGTGCCTTGGCGGATGCCCTGGTGCTCGACGTCAGGCGTCACGGCGTTTTCGCGCAGGCCGAGTCCATGATCCCAGGCGCTCGATGGTGCGATCCGGCTGCGGTGGGCACCTGGGCCACCGACCTGCCTTCCGACAAGCCTGTGGTTGTCTACTGCGTCTATGGGCATGAGGTCGGACGATCAACGGCAATGAGGCTCCGGGCCGCGGGGCGCAATGCGCGCTTCTTGACTGGCGGCATCGACGGCTGGACCGCCTCCGGCCGGCCTGTGGTGGGCAAGCTTGCTGGGTGAGCCAAAATGCGAGGCGAGCCCAACATCGCATTGCTCTACCCGGGCGACCGAGCCGCACGCGACCGCAACGACCCGGCGGAGAGCCGCTTCGCCGCGCTCTACGCTGCCTTCACAGCCGCAGGCGTTCCAACTGAGCCGGTCATCTACAACGATGACTGCGCCGACGAGGTCGCTTCCCAATTGCGTGGCGTTCAGGCCGTGCTCGTCTGGTGCAACCCCATCGAGGGCGGACGCCGGCGCGACCGGCTGGATGCGCTGCTGCGCGATGCTGCTGAGTCCGGCGTGCTTGTCAGCGCGCACCCGGACGCGATCCTCAAGCTGGGCACCAAGGACGTCCTGGTGGAGGTGCGTGACCTGCCCTTTGGCAGCGACGCTTTGCGCGTCGACAGCTTGGCCCAGTTGGCGATCGAGCTGCCGCAACGGCTGCAACGCGGTGCGCGCGTGTTGAAGCAGTACCGGGGCCAAAGCGGCAATGGCGTATGGCGCGTCGAGTCAGTCGAGGGCTCACCGCTGATGAAGGTGGGGCACGCCCAGCGTGATGCCGAAGAAGGTCAACTCAGCATGGCTGAGCTGCTACGAACACTTGCACCGTACTTTGAGCCCGAAAACGGTGGTCACATGGTGGACCAGGCTTGGCAGCCTCGGCTCGTGGATGGCATGGTGAGGGCCTATCTCGTCGGAGATCGCGTCGCTGGCTTCGGGCACCAGGCGGTCAATGCGTTGTATCCGGCGAGTGGAGACCAACCTGCACCGGCACCGGGGCCGCGCTTGTACTACCCTGCGGAACATCCACCGTTCCAAGCGCTGCGCATGCAACTTGAGTCGGGATGGATTGAGCTGCTTCGCACCCGTGTAGGCCTGGCCCGCGAACAGCTTCCCCTGCTGTGGGATTGCGACTTCATGTCGGGCGAACGGCCCGGCAGTTTCGTGCTCTGCGAGATCAACGTCAGCAGCGTGTCGCCTTTCCCGCCCTCAGCCATACAGCCGGTGGTAGCCGCGCTGAAAGCAAGGCTCGGCCTCTAGCTGTTGAGTTCCAGTAGGTTGTTCATGGCCGGGATGCGGCTCATGGGCGGCTGGCGGTTGAGTGCAGAGTGTGGCCGATGCCAGTTGTAGCGATGCAGGAAGGGCTGCAATGCAGCCTCGCGC
>JBHIWE010000332.1:0-3783 GCA_041987645.1 Acidovorax sp.
GCCAGTGCTAGCTTTGCGTACCGTCACTTATTGCACTGAAAACGAGGAGACCCCGCTGCGCTCAGGCGAATACCGCGCGCGTGGCGCTCGAACAGCGGCGCGCCAAGTTCTTCCTCAAGTTCAAGAATCTGGCGGTTCAGCGCTGAGGACGACAGGAAGACCGTTTCGGCGGCTGCGCGTATCGACTTGCTCTGTGCGACGGCGACGAAGCACTCCAGCGACCTCAGATGCTGCATCCGGCTATGCGCTCATCCGAAGCGGTGGGTAGGTCTCGGTCGAGAAGAAGGAGCTACCCGCAACGTACGCACGACCAGGCGACATGTCAGGCGACGGGCCGTCTTCCGCAGAGCCCTCGAATGTCAGCTCGAGCTGCACGCCGCTGGGGTCATAGACGAACAGCTGCCACAGGCTGGTGCCTGGCACCAGGAACTCCCTCCAGTCTAGACCTGCGGCTTCGAACCGAGCCCGGTACGCATGGTAGCCACTGCAGGCAAGGGAGACATGGTCAATTGCGGCAGTGCCGGACTGAACCACGCTGGCTCCGCCGAGCGCCGGGCCACCGGCGTACACGTGGATGATGGCTTGGCCCCCGGGTTGGGGACATGCAAGCCACGCACCGGGGAAGCCGAAGTCAGGGCGAGCGACCTCACGCAAGCCGATGACCTGAACCCAGAACGCTCTGGTCGCGTCTAGGTTCGACGTCTTGATGGCCAGGTGAAACAGTCCAAGGGTGATGGCGCCGTCGTGGCTCATGAACTCTCCAGTGGGGTTGTGGCCATCAAGTTGATGGCGTTTGGAGGGCTGTCCCCCGGAGAGGGCAGCGGTAGTCGGCGGAGTCAACCGGCGGCGGGTGCAAGCAGGCTCACGTGGGCCGACACGACCCGCCAACCTTCAGGCGTGCGGACCCATGTCTGGCTCTGGCGGCCGGTACGGTCGCTGCCCGTGCGGCGGAACTCGATATTGGCGGTGGCGAAGTCGGTGCCGTACGTCGTGATGACGGTCTTCAGGACCTCGCGTGCTAAGCCGTTCGAGGGGCGGGCCGCGCGGAATCCTGCGATGGCGTCGTAGCCATACAGGTTCTCGGTCGCGCCATAGCGCAGCGTGTGCGGACTGCGCCAGAAAAGCTCGTCGAGGACAACCACGTCGTTGGATGTGAGAGCGCGCTCGTAGCGGTCGAACTGGGTGGTTACCTCGGCAACGACTTCAGGAAGGTTGATCTGCATCTGGTCCATCATTTCTTCAAGCGGGCGACGCCCGCTTCTTCAAGAGCGCGCGCCGCGCGCAGACAAAGGGCTTCGTTCCAGGGCGCTGCGATCAGCTGCACGCCAATCGGCATGCCACCGGTTCCGTCGGGCCACATGGGTGCGGCCACCACAGGGCAACCTGCGAACGAGATGGGCTGGGTGAGCAGGCCCACTGCTGGACGACAGGGATGGCCGGTCGCGTTGACCTCGATCCATTCGGTGCCGATGGTCGGCGCGCTGACTGGCGTGGCGGGTGCAATGAGCACGTCCCAGTCCTGAAAGAGCGCGTTGACCTTGTCGCGGTACGAACGACGGAATCGCTGGGCCCGGAGATACCAGTCGGCCGGCTGCAGCACGCCGGACATAAAACGGTCAACCGACAGCGGCTCGAAGTCCTGCGGTCGCGTTCGGAGGTCATCCAGGTGCAGACTGCCGCCTTCGCTGGCTGTGACGATGAAGGCGGCTGCGCGTCCGAGGGCTGCGTCCGGCCAGAGTACCTCGTCGCTTGCGCCGAGGGCTCGCGCGACGGCGTCCGCGGCGGACCTGGCGGCTGCGGAGGCGAAGTCGCGGAAGTACCCTCCGAGGACACCAATGCGCAGGCCTTCTACACCGCCTGCAAGTTCCGGCATCGCAGGTTGCACCCGCAGCGCGTGGCAGCCGGGATCAAGAGGGTCGGGGCCCTGCATCGCGTCATATGCCAGTGCGAGGCACTCCACGCTGTCAGCGAGCGGACCGAGGTGGTCCAGGCTGTGCACGAACGGATAGGTGCCTCGCCGTGAGAGCCGGCCGAACGTCGGCTTCAATCCCCAGATGCCGCAGAGCGACGCCGGCACGCGGATCGAGCCGTTGGTGTCCGATCCGAGCGTCAGCGGCACCTGGCGGGCAGCTACTGCGGCCCCCGAGCCGCCCGACGAACCACCCGCGATTCGGGTAGTGTCATGCGGGTTGCGGGTCGGCCCATAGTGGGTGTTCTCAGTCGTGAACCCGTACGCGTACTCGTCCATGTTGAGCGCGCCGACCAGGATGGCGCCAGCCGACTGAAGCCGCTGCACAAGAACCGCATCCTCCCGCGCTGCGGGTAAGTCGCGGTTGATCTTCGAGCCCGAGAGGGTCGTGATGCCTTCGATGTCGAAGAGGTTCTTGACCGCGTAGGGGAGTCCTGCCAGCGGAGGCAAACTCTCGCCGCGCGCGCGGCGCGCATCGACGGCCGCAGCCTCAGCACGCGCCCGCGCCGCCGTCACCTCGGTGAACGCGTTGATGGTGCCGTTTGTCGACTCGATGTGAGCCAGCGCCTCGTCGCAGACCTCCCGGGCACTGCGCTCGCCACTGGCAACAGCTCGCAAGATGGCGGTGGTGTTCATGCCTGCGCCTCCTCTGTGGGGAAGGGCGCCGCACGGTAGATTTCGGCCAGCTCATGCTCAGGCGCGAGCTGCGCCTGCTCCAGGAGCCGCGCCATCGCGACCGTTCGGCCGAAGTGCTGGGCAACGGCAACCGCGCGTTCTGCGTCCAGCTTCAGGCCGACAGCGGCCGATGCTGCCTTGACGTAGTTGAGGACTTCTTGTTCTTCCATGTCCAACAGTTCCGGTGGATGAGGTTGGGTTGCAAGTTCTACGCCCGCAGGGACGCTTGGTAGGCACGCCAGCCACCATGATGGGAAACATCGAGCGCATCCTCGGTAGCAAGTGCTTCGCACGTGAAGCCTTGGACTTTGCTACCGTCCTGCAGCGTCAACGTACCGATGCCGAGAGGACCAGGAATCTCCGCCACGAACGAGCCATAGTGCTGCAGCGGCATGGACCAGACCTCCACCACGATGCTCGTGCCGCTGCCTTGGGGGCCCCGAAGCAGTCCCGGCTTGGGTGGAACGGTTCCGGGGAGCGCGAACAGGCGGTAGTCGGGAGCCGTGCGCGACTCGCGGATGAGCGTTGCACCGCGATCCGTGAGCTGCCGGTTCAAGGGCATTCCGGACAGATGGGCACCGACGACTGCAACCTGCACCGACGCGGCGGGCGCAAGTCCGGCGATGGCTTCGGGCGGTGGCAGCGCATGCGCCGTGGCGCCCTGAAGCAGCCCCGTTGCGTGGTGGTAACGCTGGCCGAGGTCTGCGAGCTGCAGGTCGCTTGCGCACTGGCCGATGAGGGTGATGCCGAACGGAAGCCCGTCCTCGCGGATGCTGCTCGGTACGGCGAGAGCGGCATAGTCCAGAAGGTTGACGAAGTTCGTGTACTCGCCCAGATTCCGGTTCAACTTGACCGGGTCGGCCTGCATCTCGGCAATGGTGTAGTGCGTGGGCGCGGTCGGAACGACAAGCACGTCGATCTGGTCCCACATCCCAGCTGCCTTCTGCCCAAATGCGCGCAGGCGCGTCTGCGCATCGAAACAGTCCGCCGCGGAGTAGTTCCGCCCAGCACCGATGATGGTTCGAACAGGCTCGACAATATCGTCGCTGTTGCCGTCGAAGAAGGGGCGGATCGCTGCGTAGCGCTCTGCGACCAACGCGCTCTCGTAGAGCAGCTTGGCAGCATCTGCCAGGGGCGTG
>JBHIWE010000333.1:0-3780 GCA_041987645.1 Acidovorax sp.
AGGACCTTCTAACCGACGATATCGGCTATAACATGAGGCTCGGCACGGCTTATCTGGACGGATTGCTGGAAGATGTCGACGGGTCGCTCGTCATGGCGCTGGCCGGGTACAATGCCGGGCCGAGCCGGGCAAGGCGCTGGGTAGCTTCCTTCGGCGATCCGCGTCAGTCTATCGAAGAAGCGATCGACTGGATCGAATTGATTCCGTACTACGAAACCCGCAATTATGTGCAGCGGGTTCTGGAAAACATCACAGTCTATCGCCAGCGGTCGGCCAGCAGCCCGCCGAAGATGGGCAGCAGGTAGACCAGGCCCACGTAGAGCCCGAACACGACGGAGGCCAATTGCTGCGGCGAGCGCGGGCCCGTGACGCTCTCGATGGCATGGCGCAGCGCGTCGATGCCGGCCACCTGGCCGACGTTGTGAGGCAGGAACAGGTAGTTGCTGAGGTAGAGCACCAGCAGCGCCTGCATGCCGTAGTAGCTGAAGCGCTCCCACAGTTCACAGAAGGAAAGCCAGCCCAGGCCGGCCGGGTGGCCGAGGAAGGCGCGGTCGTGACGCGCGCGGGCGTCAGCATCAGAGGCAGCAGAGGTCAAGATCGGTACAGCGAGTGAAAGCCACGGCAAGGGCGTGACTGTCCCCCGCCGCCCCAGGCCTGGCAATGCGCAATCGCCCCGGTGCCGTCGGTCATGCTTCTTCACGCGGGCGAACACAATGCTTCACATGACCTCACCTCGCATCCTCGTCACCGGCGGCACCGGCTACATCGCTGGCGTGCTGATCCGCCAGCTGCTGGCCGAAGGCTGGCAGGTGCACACCACCGTGCGCGACCTCGCGCGCGAAGCCGCCTTGCGCAAACCCCTGGGCGCCTCGCGTGGCGTCAAGAAGGATCAGCTGCACTGCTTCGCCGCCGACCTGATGGCTGATGCCGGTTGGGCCGAGGCCGCCCGCGGCTGCACGCATGTCGCGCATGTGGCCTCGCCGCTGCCCACGGGCGTGCCGAGGGATGCCAACGAGCTCATCGTGCCCGCCCGCGACGGTGCATTGCGCGCGCTGAAGGCGGCGCGCGATGCCGGCGCGCAGCGCGTGGTGATGACCTCCTCCGTCGCCGCCATCGCCTACGGCCATGGGCCGGGTGAGCACCGCTTCACCAAGGCTGACTGGACCAATCTGGACGCACCCGACGTGCCGCCCTATGTGCAGTCCAAGACCGTGGCCGAGCGCGCCGCGCGCGACTGGGTGGCGCGCGAAGGCGGCGGCATCGAGTTCTGCACCGTGAACCCCTCCGTCGTGCTGGGGCCGGTGGCGAGTGCCGACTATTCGGCCAGTGTCGTCATCGTGCAGAGCCTGCTGCAGGGCCGCATCCCGGCGCTGCCACGCATCGGCTTCGGCATCGTCGACGTGCGCGACGTGGCCGAGCTGCACTGGCGGGCGCTGACCGCCCCGGGCATGGCCGGCGAGCGCTTCATCGCCTGCGCGGGCTTCACCTGGCTGCGCGACATCGCCACCGTGCTGCGCGAGGAACTCGGCGACGATGCCCGCCGCGTGCCCACGCTGCAGCTGCCTGACTGGAGCGTGCGGCTGCTAGCGCGCATCAGCCCCACCGTACGCGCCGCCGCGAGCGAACTCGGGACCGCGCGCCACCAAGACTCAACGCATGCCCGCGAGGTCCTCGGCTGGGCGCCACGGCCGCCCCGCGAGGCCATCCTGAAGTCGGCGCGCGATTTGATGGCGCTGGGCGTGGTCCGAGGCTAGGGCTACGGTGCCGCCGGTCGACGCGGGCCGGGATGGCCTGCCCTACTTCCGGCGATAGTCCTTCAGCCCGAGTTCATGATCGAAGGCCTCACCCACGTCGCAATGGGGCTGGGCCGAGGTCTGCTCATGGTCGAACTCGAAGTACAGCCCCGGCCGCCCGACCTCGCCCGCGTCGTTGCGCTGCAGGCGATAGAAGCGGAAGGTCACCGGCGCCGGACTCGCGTAGCTGTCGCCGAGGGCCCGCTCCGCAATGATCAGCGTTGCGCCGGAACGCCCCACGGGCTGCAGCAAGCGGAAATCGCGCAGCAGGCAATCGGCACCGCCCGATGCCGCCAGCGTGAGGTGCTCGCCCTGAGCGTCGAACGCCGGCACGATTTGCCAGCTGGCTGGCTCGCCGCGAGCCGAGGGCATCGGCTGATAGATCGTCAGCACGTCGAAGCCATGCGCATTGAAGTTTTCACGGTGCGCCAGCACCGCCATCCCGGCGGGTGCGCCCGCCAGCAGCGCCACCCGGTTCACACCGTTCTGCAGGGGCTGCGCAGGCGGCGGGCGCGCCCCCGCCATGGCGGCTTGTGCACACAGCCAGAGCCCGAAGGCCGCGGCGAAGGGCACCCGCAGGCGCCGGGCCTCACGCGCCGGGTGACGGACAGCTGGGGTCATGGCGGCACCTCACGAAGGGATAGGCCGCCGATTCTGTTGATTCAGCCCGGAGCACAACAGCGTGACGGCGGAGGCTTTCTTCCGCGGATGCAAGACCATGCATGCAAACGAAAAGACGTAAACCTCGACAGGCTTGTGCTCGGCAAGTCACTGCCACGGCGCCATCGGTTGCATCACCGTGGATGCTGGGGCTAGCCAGCGCGACCGGCACCGGCCCAGGCCCTCAAGCGGACTTGCGGGCCACCAGCTTGACCTGAAGGTCGCAACCGACCGCAGCAGCGTACCTTTTCAAAGTGGCTAGGGAAGGTGCGTGGCGACCCGCGGCTTCCAGTCGAGAGACCGCACTCTTGGTCGTGCCCATGCGCTCCGCGACCGCGTCCTGGGTAAGTCCCGCCTTGGTTCGCGCCTTGAGCATCTGGCTGGCCAGCGTGTATTCGAGCTCCAAGGCCTCATAGGCCTCATCGAAGCCGGCCCGCTGTTTGGCCTTGTCCAGGAACGCGTTGTGGTCGTGCGCCACAGGTTTGTATTTCAGCTCAGCCACGCTGCAACTCCTTCAGGCGCTTGCGCGCCAGCTTCAGTTCACTGTCCGGCGTTTGCTGCGACTTCTTGATGAATGCGTGCAGCACCACGATGCGCTTGCCCACGAGAAAGCAGTAGAAAGCGCGCCCGATACCCTCCCGCCCTCTGGGCCGCAACTCGAACAGGCCGTCCCCGAACGCACGTGAGTGCGGCAAGCGAAGGCTCGGACCGTGCAGGATCAACAACTCAACCAAACGGGCATAGTCGGCCAGCACATCCACGGGCCAGGACTCGATCTCTTCGAGCACCCGAGCGTGAAAGTAACTGATCTCGAACGCCATGCGCGCATGTTAGCGGATTTGCTAACTTTTGCTCACCGCCCGCGGCGCTGCCACAGCGCCTTCTTGCCCTTCAACTGCCGCTCGATGCCGTCGTTCAGCCGCGCTCGCAGGTCGATGACCTCTTCCACGTAGCCGAACACGCCCGGGAAGCGCAGGTCCAGCCACAGCCACAGCGTGCAGATGCGCAGCGCCTGCTCCATGCGGTCCAGGCGCCCGTGCTGGTCGTATTCGTCCAGGAAGTGCGGCTCGCCGGCCTTGCCGGTGCGGGCGTGGTTCTGTGCCCAGCCGTGGAACTGGTCCACCAGCATCGGCAGGCGCGAGTCCACCGGCGCCTGCGCGTAGCGGAAGCGCTCCTGCAACGGCAGCGCGATGGCGTTGCGGTCGAGCACCTCGGCCAGCTCCAGCATCTGCTCCAGCTCGGCCACGGCAAAGTGGGCGTCGTCCAGGCGCAGCTGCTGCATGAAGATGTTCAGCACCGCGTAGAGCTTGTTCACGCCCAGGCGGCG
>JBHIWE010000334.1:0-3776 GCA_041987645.1 Acidovorax sp.
CTGGCGCAGGCAGCCGGGCGCGCACGGCCGATGACCTGACCGCCGCCGGCCGCAGCAACACCACAGCCCAATACAGCGCCCAGGTCGGCTTCGCGAGCTACGAGCTCGACTTCTTCGGCCGCGTGCGCAACCTGAACGACGCCGCGCTGCAGGAATTCCTGCGCGTCGGCGAAAACGCGCGCAGCGTGCGCCTGTCGCTGATCGCCGATGTGGCGGGCGCCTGGCTCACGCTGGACGCCGATGCCCGCCGCCTGCTGCTGGCCCGCGAGACGCTGCGCACGCGCGAGCAGTCGCTCGCTCTGGCGCGCCAGAGCCGCGAGCGAGGCGCCACCTCGGGCCTGACCCTGGCCCAGACGCAGGCCACGGTGGACGCCGCCCGCGCGGATGCGGCCGCCGCCGCCGCGCAGATCGCCAAGGACCGCAACGCCCTGCAACTGCTGGCGGGCGCGCCACTGCCCGACACGCTGCTGCCGCCCAGCGCAGTGGAAGCCTTCGCTCTGGCCGCCACGCCCACCACCATGGAAGCGGCTGCCGGCACGGCCCCGTCGGCGCAGGCCGGCAACCCCGATGCGGCCCGCTGGCAGCGCCCCACGCTGGAAGCCGCTCCACTGCTGGCGGTGCCCTCCGCCCTGCCCTCCAGCGTGCTGCTGCGCCGCCCGGACATCCAGGCCGCCGAGCGGTCGCTGCAGGGCAGCTACGCCAGCATCGGCGCCGCGCGCGCCGCGTTCTTCCCGTCGATCACGCTCACGAGCGGCGTGGGCACAGCCAGCAACGCGCTCTCGGGCCTCTTCGATGCCGGCAATGGCACCTGGAGCTTCGCGCCGCAGATCCGCCTGCCGATCTTCGACGCGGGCCGCAACCAGGCCAACCTGCGCGTGTCGGAGGTCGCCCGCGACACGGCGGTGGCGCAATACGACAGGGCCGTGCAGACCGCCTTCCGCGAGGCGGCCGACGCCCTGGCCGACCGCGCGAACCTGCACGAACGCCTGCAGGCACAGGCATCACTGGTCACCAACACGCAGAAGGCGCTGGATCTGACCCTGGCGCGCTGGCGCCTGGGCGCCGACAGCTATCTCGCGGTGCTGGACGCGCAGCGCTCGCTGTACGCGGCGCAGCAGGCGCTGATCGGCCTGCAGCTGACCGAGCAGACCAACCGCATCACGCTCTACAAGGTGCTGGGCGGCGCGGACTGAGTGCAAGCCGGCACCGCTGGATCGCCCCAACCGCTAGACAGCGACCAGCCGCCCCACCTCGCGCCACAGCAGCGCCAGCCCGGCGTGCGTGGAGGCGGGTCGGTGGGTGACCAGCATGTCCACGTCCCGCGCCGTGCAAAAGGCCCGGCGACTGGCGACGCCGATCTGGGTTCTGGGTGTTTAGCGCGACATGTCCAGCTCCTGGGCCATCCGTTCGGTGCTCACGCGCACGAAGGCGGCCAGCAGGGAGTCGATGCGCAGCAGGCGCTCCTCTTGCAGCATGGCGTGTTCAGGGCTCCTGGCGGGGGTGAAACGAAGGCGTGGGAACGCGGGAATGCAACGGCCGCGCGGGTCTGCTGCCATGCAGGCCCCCCGGCAACGCGAACGCGCCACGGCGACGCGCTCTCTACGAGCGTCCGCGGCACGGGCGGCGGCGGGGCCGCTCCGCGCGCGGCGGTCATGGCCGGGTCGCTCAGCCCGTCACGGCCGGTCTCGACGCGACCGGCGAAACGCCGCTCGAAGTCCGGCAGCGCGTCGGCGTCTACCTTGCTGCGCCGGCCCGCCAGGGTCGCCAGGGTCGCATCGTTGGGTGGGGCGAAGTTGACGGCGCGGCAGCACGAGCTGATGAGCGGCGCCTTCACGCTGAATCGTGCCTCCAGGAAACGCAGGATCGAGGTGTGGTCGAAGTTCTGCGAAGTCACCCAGACGCCACGGCTCCAGGGGGCGATCCCCCCATCGGCACGCGCGGCCGCGGGCCGGAGCACTCGCCATCGGGCGGCGGCATGTTGGTGCCGGCGCAGGGCGTGTGGGTGTAGTACTCGCAGGCCATGTCGCCCGCCGCCAGCGTGGACTTGCCGAGCGTGCCGCCCTGCCCTTCCAGCGACGGCCGCAGTAGGCGGCAGGTGGTCGACGTAGCCGTCGTTCTCGTCGAAGTTGGTGAGCAGCACGTCTTGCTCCACACGTCGGGGTTGGCGGTGAGCGCGTCTGGCAGCTCCTGCACGTACCAGGCGCCCTGCACGGGGCTGGAGGGGCCGGAGTGCTCGAAAGAGGCGGCCGGCGGAATGATCCACGGCACTTGCGGCAGCGTGCCGTTCAGCACGGCCTGGCGGAACGTGCCGAGAAAGCCGCCGTAGAGCGGGTTGCCGACGTCCTCCTTGGCCCGGTCGCTGTCCGCCGGCTTACCCGAGGCAAGGTTCGCCTGGCGGTACTGCTTGACGCCGACAAGGGGGGTGTCGGCGAAGTTGTCGGGCATGTTCTGATAGACCATTCACGACACGCCGGCCTGCTGCAGTTGCTCCGGGTAGGTCGTCCAGTCGTAGCCACCGGTGCGGATATGCGGATGTCGGTGCCCGAATCCAGCTCGTCCCGGACGTTGTTCACCACCACCGGGCCGGAGGGCCCCGTGGCGCCGTGGGTGCCGGTCCAATGGAAAAGGCGGTTGAAGTGGGTGCCGCCGTGCAGCGAGCAGAAATACGCGTCGCACACGGTGAACGCATTGGCCAGCGCAAACTGGAACGGGGCCTCGGTCTGCATGGAGCAACCCATGGACTGCGGCTTCTTGTAGCGCGGCCATTCGCTCATGCGGCCATGGTCCCATGCGTTGCGCGCATCCACCCCGCTATGCGGCGTGCCGCGCACGCGGTGGGCGTCGCCGGCGCCCCCCGGCACACAAGAAAAAAGGAGCGGCCGAAGCCGCTCCCTTGATCTTCTTTCCAGTGGACGGGCGCAGAGCCCGCAGCGCGCTCAGTCCGGAGCCGAGGTGCGGATCAGGTGGTCGAACGCTCCCAGGGCCGCCTTCGCGCCCTCGCCGGCCGCGATGATGATCTGCTTGTAGGGCACCGTGGTGCAGTCGCCGGCCGCGAACACGCCGGGCACGCTGGTGCGGCCATGCGAATCGACCACGATCTCGCCGAAGCGCGACAGCTCCACCGTACCCTTGAGCCAGTCGGTGTTGGGCAGCAGGCCGATCTGCACGAAGATGCCTTCCAGGGCCAGCACGTGATGCTCGTCGGTGGTGCGGTCCTTGTAGCTCAGGCCGGTCACGCGGTTGCCATCGCCCTTCACCTCGGTGGTCTGGGCGTTGAGGATCACATCCACGTTCGGCAGGCTGCGCAGCTTGCGCTGCAGCACGGCATCGGCCTTCAGCTCGCCGGCGAATTCCAGCACGGTGACGTGGGCCACCACGCCGGCCAGGTCGATGGCCGCTTCCACGCCGGAGTTGCCGCCGCCGATCACCGCCACGCGCTTGCCCTTGAAGAGCGGGCCGTCGCAGTGGGGGCAGTAGGTCACGCCCTTGGTGCGGTACTGCTCTTCACCGGGCACGTTCATGTTGCGCCAGCGCGCGCCGGTCGAAATGATGACGGAGCGGGACTTGAGCGTGCCGCCGTTTTCCAGCTCGACCTCGATCAGCCCGCCTTCGGTGGCGGCCGGCTTGAGCGACTTGGCGCGCTGCAGGTTCATCAGGTCCACCTCGTAGTCGCGCACGTGCTGCTCCAGCGCGGCGGCGAACTTGGGGCCGTCGGTCTTGCTCACCGAGATGTAGTTCTCGATGTCCAGCGTGTCGTTGACCTGGCCACCGAAGCG
>JBHIWE010000335.1:0-3726 GCA_041987645.1 Acidovorax sp.
GAGCAGCCCAGGAAGACGTCGGCGCCGTTGACCACATCGGCCAGGGTGCGGGCTTCGGTCTTCTGCGCGTAGCGGGCCTTGGATTCGTCCAGCGGGCCGCGGCCTTCGTAGATCACGCCCTTGGAGTCCACCACGTAGATGTTCTCGCGCTTGACCCCCAGGCCCACCATCACGTCCAGGCAGGCGATGGCGGCGGCGCCGGCGCCGGAGACGGCCACCTTCACGGCGCCGATGTCCTTGCCGACCAGTTCCAGGCCGTTGAGCAGCGCGGCGCTGGAGATGATGGCTGTGCCGTGCTGGTCGTCATGGAACACCGGGATGTTCATGCGCTTGGAGAGCTCGCGCTCGATGTAGAAGCACTCGGGCGCCTTGATGTCTTCGAGGTTGATGCCGCCCAGCGTGGGCTCCAGCGCGGCCACGATGTCGATGATCTTGTCCGGGTCGCGCTCGGCCAGCTCGATGTCGAACACATCGACGCCGGCGAACTTCTTGAACAGGCAGCCCTTGCCTTCCATCACCGGCTTGCCGGCCAGCGGGCCGATGTCGCCCAGGCCCAGCACGGCGGTGCCGTTGGTGATCACGCCCACCAGATTGCCGCGCGAGGTGTAGTCGAAGGCGAGGGACGGGTCGGCCTGGATGTCCAGGCAGGGGTAGGCCACGCCGGGCGAATAGGCCAGCGACAGGTCGCGCTGGTTGGACAGGGGCTTGGTCGGCGTCACGGCGATCTTGCCGCGCACGGGGCTGCGGTGGTATTCGAGCGCGGCTTCGCGCAGGGCCGCTTCGGCGGCGGAGAGTTGTTTTGTCATACGGTGTACCGAGAAAAAGCGAGGTGCGGAAAGGCTTTGCCCGTCGAGCTTAACGCCGTGCCGGCGCGGCGCCGGCGATGTCACATGCGTTTTGTGCATGACCTGCCGGCGCAGCGGGCGATGGGGGCCTTCGGTGAGAGGGCCCCCGGTGCGTTGGCTCGCTCAAGGTGCGGGCCGGCGTCAGTGCGCGCCGGCCTGCCGGGCAGCGTCCACGGCCGCGGAGGTGTCGCGGCGGGCGCCATTGAAGAAGACATTCAGGAGCACGGCGGTGATCGAGGCCAGCAGAATACCGGATTGCCGCATCCCCTTGCGGAAGCGGGGCGCTACGCCCACGCCGATGGCGACGGCCAGGATGGTCGCGCCTGGCGGATCGGTCAGGCCAGCAGCGCTTTGACCAGATCGAGCTGCCGGTCGGCCCGCTCGGAGTCGAGATCCAGGCTGGTTTCGATGCGTGCCAGGTGTTCCACCATGCATTGGACGGCCGCATCCGCATCGCCGCTGCGGCAGATGCGCAGGAAGTCGGCGTGCTCGTCCGATGCGCAGTGCGCGTCGTTGGACGAGTGGTAGAGCATGGCGATGAGCGAGCAGCGCGCCACCAGATCGCGCACCAGCTGCGCCAGGGTCTTGTTGCCGACCATCTCGGCCAGCGCGACGTGGAAGTCGCCGAGCAGCTGTTCCTGCACATGGCCGACTGCGGTGCCGCCCTTGAGCGTGGCACGCTCGAAATGGATGTGCTGCTCCAGCCGCTGGTAGTCGGCGCGCTTGCCGCGGGCGACGAAGAGGCGCACCACCTCGCTTTCCAGGATGCGGCGCACGGCGAACACCTCGCGCGCCTCCTGCACGCTGGGGCGGCTCACGAACGAGCCTTTGTCGGGGATGGTCTCGATGAGCCGGTCCTTGGCCAGCATGACCAGCGCGGCGCGGATCTTGGTACGGCTGACCGAATAGACCCGGCCCAGCGCCTCCTCGCGCAGCCAGGTGCCGGGCGGCAGGCGCTTTTCCACGATGGCGGTGGCGAGGTCGCGGGCGATGCTTTCGATGGAGGCCTGCGCCGGCTCGCCCGTGCCTTCGGCGGCGGGCGGGGCTTCTGCGGGCGGAGCGGCGCTGCGGGCCGCGCGCTTTCTGGGTATCGCAGGCGCCGGAGCGGCAGCGGTGGCGTTGGCGGGGGGCTGAGGGGCGGGGCGGGCGCGTGGCATAGCGCGATTATTGTGGTTCCGGGCCGCGCGCCGCGGTTTCAGCCCTGCGCTGCGTTCAGCGTGAAGCCGGCCAATGCGCCAGTCATGGCCTTGGGCAACGGCGGGGCCAGCTCGCCGTGCTTGCTGGTGGACAGGCGCAGCGTCACCATCGATTCGACCAGGGTGGTGGCGGCTGCCACGCCGTCGATCACCGGCACGCCTAGCACGCCGCTGATGTGCTCGCACAGGTCGGCCATGCCGGCGCAGCCCAGCACGATGGTGTCGCAGCCGTCCTCGGCCAGGGCGCGGCGGCATTCGTCCGTGATGCGCTCGCGGGCGTTCGAGCCGGGCACTTCCAGCTCCAGCACCGGCAATTCGCAGGCGCGCACGTTGGCGCAGAAGCGCTCCATGCCGTAGATCTCGGCCAGGTGCCAGGCCTGGCCCCTGGTGCGGCCCAGCGTGGTGACCACCGAAAACCGCGAGCCCACCATGCTGGCCAGATGCATGGCCGCTTCGGCGATGCCCACCACCGGACCGCGTGCCAGCTCCCGCGCGGCCTTCAGGCCGGGGTCGCCGAAGCAGGCGATCACGTAGCCATCCACACCTTCGGCCTCGCCCCGGGCGATCTCCTGCAGCAGGCCAGGCACGGCCAGTGCCTCGTCGTAATGGCTTTCAATGGAGGCCGGACCCATGGCGGGGCTCACGGCGATGACCTCGGTGCCCGGCCGCGCCACGGCGCGCGCGCAGGCCCCGATTTTCTCGGTCATGCTCCAGGTGGTGTTGGGATTGATGATCTTGATACGCATGGGCGCTGCACGCTCCTTCTCGGGTTAGTTTTTCTTGCGGTTCAGTGCCAGGTAGATGACCAGGCCCAGGCCCATGCCGATGAACCAGGCATAGCTGGCCACGCCGCGCCAGCTGGGCACGATCACGCACAGGATGGGCACGAGCGCTGCGGGCACCATGGTCATCACGGCGCGCGGGTTGTAGCCGCCCTGGTACCAGTAGCGACCTTCGGGCTTCATGGTGTAGAGGTCATCCACGTCCACCTGCTGGCGGCGCACGAAGTAGTAGTCGGCGATCAGGATGCCGAACAGCGGACCGATGAATGAGCCCAGGATGTCCAGCGTGTAGTGGATGACCTCCGGGTTGTTGTAGAGGTTCCAGGGCGTGATGAAGATCGAGCCCACGGCGGCGATCATGCCGCCCGTGCGCCAGCTGATGTGCTGGGGCGCGACGTTGGAGAAGTCGAACGCCGGCGAGACGAAGTTGGCCACGATGTTGATGCCCACGGTGGCGATCATGAAGGTGAGCGCGCCCAGCACCACGGCGGTGGTGGAGTCGATGCGGCCCACGGTGTGGACGGGATCGGTGATGAGTTCGCCGAACACGGGCAGCGTGGCGGCCGTGGTGATGACGGTCAGCAGCGAGAAGAAAACGAAGTTGACGGGCAGACCCCAGAAGTTGCCTCTCTTCACCGCCTCGAAGCTTTTCCCGTAGCGCGAGAAGTCGCCGAAGTTGAGCATGGGGCCGCTGAAGTAGCTCACCACCAGCGCGATGGCCGAGAGCATCACGGGCACCGCGTCCCAGCCCTGGAAGCGCACGCCGCCCAGATTCAGGTCGATATTCTTCCAGCCGGCCTTCCAGACCAGCCAGCCGCAGAGAATGGCCATCACCACATACACGCCCGGGCCGGCCCAGTCGATGAAGCGGCGGATGGCTTCCATGCCGTGCCAGAACACCAG
>JBHIWE010000336.1:0-3716 GCA_041987645.1 Acidovorax sp.
GCAGACACCCCAGGCGCCGACGTACTTGTCGATGGGATCGGAGGAATTGTCTCCACCGCCACCGCAGGCCGTCAGAGTCAGGGCGGAAAGAATGCTCAGGCAGGCGAAAAACTGTCGCTTCACGGATTGTGCTCCCTCTCGGTATGTCGTTGATATGTATGAGGATCGCCACCCGGCGATCCGCCGCTCGCTCCTCGCGCATTGCACGCGATGCTCCGGCGGCCAGAAATCGTAAGCGCATCGGCCGCCGATTGGCGGCTTCTGCCCCTATCGCCCCACGACCTGCGTGGCACTCCTCGTTGCCCGGCCCCGAAAAGCGCAATAAAGGCCACCGAAGGCCTGCAGCGGCACCGGGCCCGCGAACGGGCCGCGCCTATGCCGGACGCCGAACCCGGCCGCCACCCCGAACGGGCCGAACACCACGTGCGTTGCTGGCCGGGCGGGCGCTCGGACTACCTGAAGGCCTGACGGCAGGCAAGGTGCAGCCGACGACCCGGTACCTATCGCAGACGAGACAGTCACTATTGACGAGGAAAATCGGCCATACGAATGGAAAGCGGTTACGCTTGCCCCCTTTGGACGGGCGCCTCCTGTGGTAAGCACCCCGCGTGCGAGGCCGCCTGAGCGCATCAGGGCTCGGCGTGACGCCGTAGTGCCGATGCGCCGCCCTCTTCCGCCCCGACCACCCATGACTCTCACAGAACTCAAGTACATCGTCGCCGTCGCCCGCGAAAAGCACTTCGGCCGCGCTGCAGATGCGTGCTACGTCTCGCAACCCACGCTGTCGGTCGCCGTCAAGAAGCTGGAAGACGAGTTGGAAGTGAAGCTCTTCGAACGCAGCGCCGGCGATGTCTCGGTCACCCCGCTGGGTGAAGACATCGTGCGCCAGGCGCAGAGCGTGCTGGAGCAGGCCGCAGCCATCAAGGAAATCGCCAAGCGCGGCAAGGACCCGCTGGCGGGCGTGCTGACCCTGGGCGTGATCTACACCATCGGCCCCTACCTGCTGCCCGAGCTGGTGCGCCACGCCATCGCCCGCACGCCGCAGATGCCGCTGATGCTGCAGGAGAACTTCACCGTCAAGCTGCTCGAAATGCTGCGCACCGGCGAAATCGATTGCGCCATCATCGCCGAGCCGTTCCCGGACACCGGCCTGGCCATGGCGCCGCTCTACGACGAACCCTTCCTCGCCGCCGTGCCGAGCAGCCACCCGCTGGCCGAACAGAAGTCCGTCTCGGCCTCGCAGCTCAAGAGCGAAACCATGCTGCTGCTGGGCGCGGGCCATTGCTTCCGCGACCACGTGCTGGAGGTCTGCCCCGAATTCGCCCGCTACGCGAGCAACGCCGAAGGCATCCGCCGCACCTTCGAAGGCTCGTCGCTGGAAACCATCAAGCACATGGTCTCTGCCGGCATGGGCGTGACCCTGGTGCCACGCCTGTCGGTGCCGCGCGACGCACTGGCCACCGGCTCGCGCCGCCGCAAGAGCGACGACACGCATATCCGCTACCTGCCCATCGCCGAAGACGACGGCAGCGCCCCGCCCATGCGCCGGGTGGTGCTGGCCTGGCGGCGCAGCTTCACGCGCTACGAGGCCATCGCCGCGCTGCGCAACGCCGTCTATGCCTGCGAACTGCCGGGCGTGACGCGGCTGTCCTGATGCGATGGCGGGGCGTGATGCACCGCCAGGCCCCGGAGCAGCGAACACGCCTCGGGCCAGACCGCCGGCGCGCCGGGTTGCGCTACAGTCTTTGTCGAGCTTCCGCAGCGCGTGCCCGCCACTCCCCCTGCGGCACGCCCCCCTTGCCTTTCACACCCAGGAGGTTGTTTCACCATGGCCAAAGCCCCCAGCAAGACCGCCGTCAGCAAGACCGGCGCCCCCCGCATCAACATCGGCATCAGCGACAAGGACCGCGCCGCCATCGCCCAGGGCCTGTCGCGCCTGCTGGCCGACACCTACACGCTGTACCTGACCACGCACAACTTCCACTGGAACGTGACCGGCCCCATGTTCAACACGCTGCACACCATGTTCATGGGGCAGTACACCGAACTGTGGAACGCCGTGGACCCGGTGGCCGAGCGCATCCGCTCGCTGGGCCACCCCGCGCCGGGCTCCTACGCCCAGTTCGGCAAGCTGACTTCGCTGCCCGACGTGCCGACCGAGCCGCCCCACGCGCTGGAAATGGTCCGCATCCTGGTCGAAGGCCATGAAGCCGTGGCGCGCACTGCGCGCGAACTCTTCCCCATCGCCGACAAGGCCAGCGACGAGCCCACGGCCGACCTGCTGACCCAGCGCCTGACGGTGCACGAGCAGACCGCCTGGATGCTGCGCTCGCTGCTCGAAGACTAAATTCGGCGCTTGCTGCGCCAAGCCGCCCACCGGACAACGCCCGCAGCCGCGGGCGTTCCCATTTCCAGTTCGGACTATTTCGCACCATGCCCCCCCACACCGCCGCTGAGCCCACGCCGCCCACGCCTCCCCGATCCCGCCTGTCGCTGTATCTCGACCTGATCCGCTGGAACCGCCCGGCCGGCTGGCTGCTGCTGCTCTGGCCCACGCTGTCGGCGCTGTGGATCGCGGCCGGGGGCTTTCCGGGCTGGCACCTGCTGGCGGTGTTCACGCTGGGCACCATCCTCATGCGCAGTGCCGGCTGCTGCGTGAACGATGTGGCCGACCGGCGCTTCGACCGCCACGTCAAGCGCACGGCCCAGCGGCCCGTGACCAGCGGCGCCGTGTCGGTGCGCGAGGCGCTGGCCCTGGGCGCCGCACTGGCCCTGGCGGCCTTCGCCCTCGTGCTGACGACCAACGCCGCCACCATCGCCTGGTCCGTGCCCGCGCTGGCCGTGACGCTGGCCTACCCCTATGCCAAGCGTTTCGTCTCCATGCCCCAGGCGGTGCTGGGCGTAGCCTTCAGCATGGGCATCCCCATGGCCTTCACGGCCGTGGGCCGCGAGGTGCCCTGGCTGGCCTTCTGGCTGGTGCTGGGCAACCTGTTCTGGGTGCTGGCCTACGACACCGAATACGCCATGGTGGACCGCGACGACGACCTGAAGATCGGCATGAAGACCTCGGCCATCACGCTGGGGCGCTGGGACGTGCCGGCGGTGATGGCCTTCTACCTGTTGCTGCTGGCGATCTGGGGGGGAGGGCTGGCGCCGCTAGGTTTGGGGGTGGCCTGGTATCTGGGGCTCGGGGTGGCGCTGGCGCAGGTGGGGTGGCACTGGACGCTGATTCGCGGGAGGACGCGGGAGGGGTGTTTTGCTGCTTTCAGGGCGAATCATTGGGTGGGGTTCGCCTTGTTTGCGGGGGTGGTGCTGGGGTTCGCCTTTCGGTGATTTGCTACTTTTTTCGTAGCTTCATGCGATTGTTCTTTCTGGGTTCTGGGCATTTTTTGTGCTGATCGAGTGATTGCTTCCCGGGGTTCGGGATGTGCGCCCGACAGCGCACTCACTTTCTTTTGCTTCGCCAAAAGAAAGTAAGCAAAGAAAAGGCGACCCCCAGTCTGCGACCCCTGCGCTTGCGCTACGGGGCAGACCTGCGTCGGGGCGCTTGCGGGGTGCCGCCGCAGAACTCACTTCGCGCTGCGCGCTCGGTTCGGACAGCCGCGGCGAGTCAGAGCACGAGGCATGCGTGTCCTTCGGCACGCATGCGCACCCCGCAAGCACCCCGCCGCAGGCGCAGCCAGCAGGGGTGGGGAACCGCACACGGGCCATTGCTT
>JBHIWE010000337.1:0-3672 GCA_041987645.1 Acidovorax sp.
AGGCCAAGGGCGGATGTGTTGCCCCCAGGCCCAGGTGTGCCGCTACAGCCAGCGCCTGAGCCTGGCGGTCTGCCAGGCTGGAGCCCAGCAGGCTGCCGCCCGTGGTGCCGTGGCCTACAAAGTCGAAGGCTGCACCGGCCCAGCCTTGGGTGGCCAGAGGCTGGAGCAGGTAGTCCACACGCCGGTGGTTGGTGGTCGCACCGCCGCCATGCAGAGACAGCAGGCGCGGCACCGATGCGGGCATGTGGCCCCAGGTGCTGCCATGCAGCCGGTGGGCGCCGTGGGCCACGGCAAAAGGCGTGCGCACGGCGACGGGTGTGCTGTGTATTGCGGCCTCTGGGGCGGCTGAGTCAGGGCTGTCGGCCATGCAGGTACAGCCGGTCCGACCAGGTGGCCAGCCACTCGGGCTTGAAGGCCACAAAAATCGCCGCGAGCATGCCGGTGACAAAACCGTCGCCCCAGGCCATCAGCCAGCGCGCCACCAGCGACAGCTCATCGCCCACGCCGGGCAGCAAGTGGCCGCTCCACTGCGACAGCACGCCCGCTGCAAACACGCACACCACCGTGCCCAGAAACGCGCGGCCCAGTACATAAACAAACGGCTTGGTGCCGGTGTAGCGCCGCACCAGCGCGCCCAGGCCCAGCGCCAGCGTGGCGGGCACCACGCCCAGCCACACCGTGGCGCCCAGTGCGTCCGCCCAGGCCAGCGCGGGCGAAACCAGGCAGGCCACGGTGCCCACGGCCATGAGCACGGGGATGGCCAGCGGCCAGCCCAGCATCAGCACCACCAGGCAGGCGCCCGACCACTGCAGTTGCAGCGGCATGGCGTGCAGTGTGGGCAGGGCCCACATCCAGGGCAGAAAGACCAGCGTGGCAAGCAGCGGCGTCCACAGCGCCGACGGCGTGCCGTGGGTTTCGTGCGCCAGCGGCTTGCGGCTGGCCAGCATGCGCCAGGGCCGTGCGGCCAGGGCGGCAGCCAGGGCCACAAGGAGGAGGATGCCTTCAATCCACATGGCCGTCTTTTGCTATGCTATTGATAGCTGTTGTGGCTTGATGGAAGCGCGGTAGAGGCTAATTTTTCTCAAAATTAGCCACTCATGCGGCCACCACCGGCTGCCCCAGCGACCGCAGGATGTCCCGCACCATCTGCGCGCGGTCCTTGGGCTCCTTCAGCTCGCGCTCGATGCGCAGCTTCTCGTTGCCCGCCAGCTTGATGTGCTTGTTCTTCTGGATCAGCTCGATGATGCGCATCGGGTCGATGGGGGGCTGGGGCTTGAAGGTGATGTTGATGACGCCAGGCGCCGCATCCACCTTCACCACGCCGTAGGGCTGGCTCAGCACGCGCAGGCGGTGCACGTCGATCAGGGTCTGGGCCTGGGGCGGCAGCTTGCCGAAGCGGTCCACGATCTCTTCGAGCAGGCCGTCGATCTGGTCGGGCGTCTTGGCCGTGGCCAGTTTCTTGTAGAACGACAGGCGCAGGTGCACGTCGCCGCAGTAGTCGTCGGGCAGCAGGGCGGGGGCGTGCAGGTTGATGTCGGTGGTGACCGACAGGGGCGAGAGCAGGTCGGGCTCCTTGCCGGCCTTGAGCGCCTTGACGGCCTCGCTCAGCATTTCGTTGTAGAGCTGGAAGCCGACTTCGAGCATGTTGCCGCTCTGGTTCTCCCCCAGCACCTCACCCGCGCCACGGATCTCCAGGTCGTGCATGGCCAGGTAGAAGCCGCTGCCCAGTTCCTCCATCTGCTGGATGGCGTCCAGGCGCTGCGCGGCCTGCTTGGTCAGGCCCTCGGTGTCGGGCACCATGAGGTAGGCATACGCCTGGTGGTGGCTGCGGCCCACGCGGCCGCGCAGCTGGTGCAGCTGCGCCAGGCCGAACTTGTCGGCGCGGCTCATGATGATGGTGTTGGCCGTGGGCACGTCGATGCCGGTCTCGATGATGGTCGAGCACAGCAGGATGTTGTAGCGCTGCGCCACGAAGTCGCGCATCACCTTTTCCAGCTCGCGCTCGGGCATCTGGCCGTGGGCCACGGCAACGCGCGCCTCGGGCAGGATCTCTTCCAGCTTCTGGCGGCGGTTCTCGATCGTCTCGACCTCGTTGTGCAAAAAGTAGCACTGCCCGCCGCGCTTCAGTTCGCGCAGCACGGCCTCGCGGATCACGCCCGTGCCTTCGGTGCGCACGAAGGTCTTGATGGCCAGCCGCCGCTGCGGCGCCGTGGCGATGACGGACAGGTCGCGCAGGCCTTCCAGCGCCATGCCCAACGTGCGCGGGATCGGCGTGGCCGTGAGCGTGAGCACGTCCACCTCGGCGCGCAGGGCCTTCATCTGCTCCTTGTGGCGCACGCCGAAGCGGTGTTCCTCGTCGATGATGAGCAGGCCCAGGTTGTGGAACTTTGTGGACTCGGAAAGCAGCTTGTGCGTGCCGACCACGATATCCACCGTGCCGTCGCCGATGCCCTTGATCGCCGCCGTGATCTCCTTGCCGGAGCGGAAGCGAGAGACCTCGGCGATCTTCACCGGCCACTTGGAAAAGCGGTCCACCAGCGTCTGGTAATGCTGCTCGGCCAGCAGCGTGGTCGGCGCGAGGAAAGCCACCTGCTTGCCGCCCGTGACGGCGACGAAGGCCGCGCGCAGCGCGACCTCAGTCTTGCCGAAGCCCACGTCGCCGCAGACCAGCCGGTCCATGGGGCGGGGCGAGATCATGTCCTGGATCACCGCGTGGATGGCGGCGTTCTGGTCGGCCGTTTCCTCGAAGCCGAAATCGTTGGCGAACTGCTCGTAGTCCTGCGGGCTGTAGCGGAAGGCATGACCCTCGCGTGCCGCGCGGCGGGCGTAGATGTTGAGCAGCTCGGCGGCGGAATCGCGCACCTGCTCGGCGGCCTTGCGCTTGGCCTTTTCCCATTGGCCGCTGCCCAGCTTGTGCAGCGGCGCCTCGTCGGCCGAGACGCCCGTGTAGCGGCTGATGAGCTGCAGCTGGCTCACCGGCACGTAGAGCACGGCCTTGTCGGCGTATTCGAGGTGCAGGAACTCCTGCATCGCAGGCGTGCCGTCCGGGTTCTTCTGGCCCACGTCCATGTGGATCAGGCCGCGGTAGCGGCCGATGCCGTGCGCGCTGTGCACCACCGGATCGCCCAGGGTGAGTTCCGACAGGTCCTTGATGAGCGCCTCGACATCGCTCACCTGTTCCTGCTTCTTGCGCCGGCGCGTGGTGACGCCGGCGGCGAATAGCTCGGTTTCGGTGACGAAGTCGATGCCTTCCTGGGTCCACGCGAAGCCCACCGCGAGCGCGGCGGTGGCGATGCCGACCTGCTCGGCCGGCTGGCCCTGGAATTCGGCCAGCGATTCGAAGGCGGGCGGGCTCAGCTGCGAGGCGCGCAGGAAGTCCAGCAGGCTCTCGCGACGGCCGTCACTCTCGGCCAGCAGCAGCACGCGGTGCTGCGTGTTGCGGATGTGCGCATGCAGGCGTGCCAGCGGATCTTCGGCGCCGCGCACCACGGAGAGATCGCCCAGCTTCTGGAAGTTCGGGTGGTCGGCCACGTCTTCCGTGCCCGGCCGCAGCGCGAGCTGCGCATGCGCGTTGGCGCGGGTGTAGAACTGCTCGGTGCCGAGGAACAGCGATTCGGGCGGCAGCGCGGGCCGGTCCGGGTCGCCCTGCACCAGGCGAAAGCGCTCCTTCGT
>JBHIWE010000338.1:0-3670 GCA_041987645.1 Acidovorax sp.
GATGGCTGGCGCTCGGGGCGGTGACACTGCGCCCCCCGGCAACGCCGAGCGTGAAGGCGGCCCTCCTACGCGGGCCGCCGGGCCTGCGGCGCGGGGCTGCGCCCGTGCGCCCAGACCCAGAGCGCCACGCCGCCGGCGATCATGGGCAGGCAGAGCCACTGGCCCATGCTCATGCCCAGCGACAGCAGGCCCAGGAAGGCGTCGGGCTCGCGGAAGTATTCGGCGATGAAGCGGAAGCACCCGTAGCCCACCAGGAAGGCCGCCGCCACTTCGCCCTGGCGCCGTTCGCGGCGTGCGTAGAGCCAGAGCAGCACGAAGAGCAGCAGCCCTTCCAGCAGGAACTGGTAGATCTGCGAGGGGTGGCGCGGCTGCATGGAGCCGCTTTGCGGGAACACCATGGCCCAGGGCAGCGACGGGTCGGCAAAGCGCCCCCACAGCTCGCCATTGATGAAGTTGCCGATGCGGCCGGCCGCCAGCCCCGTGGGCACGCAGGGAGCCACGAAATCCGCCACCTGCAGCCAGGGGCGGTGGCGCGAACGGGCGAACCAGAGCATCGCCAGGATCACGCCCAGCAGGCCGCCGTGAAAGCTCATCCCACCTTGCCAGATGTAGAAGATCTCGAGCGGATGCGAGAGGTAGTAGCCCGGCTTGTAGAAGAGACAGTAGCCCAGCCGGCCGCCGACGACCACGCCGAGCACGCCCAAAAAGAGGATGTCCTCCACGTCGCGCCGGCTCCAGGCCTGCGTGCCGGTCATCGAGGCATAGGGCTGGTGCCGAAGGCGCAGCGTGCCCAACAGCATGAAGAGGCCGAAGGCGGCCAGATAGGTCAGGCCATACCAGTGAATGGCGAGCGGCCCGATTTGGAGGGCGATGGGGTCGATATGCGGGTACATGAGCATGGTGCGGCTATTGTGCCCGCCCCCCGTGACCGTCCCCCGCAAAGGCCGCAGATCGGCGCAGGCTGCGCCAGCTACCTCCTCACTCGGTCGTGCTGGGGCTCCAGAAGGCCTGGCGCACCTCGGCCATGGCCACCATGCGGTTGATGAGCTGGTCCAGCGTCTCGCTGTCCACCGAGGTGGTGGCCAGGGTCAGCTCGATCTCCACTTCCTCGGGGCCGAAGGCATGTACCTTCACGTCCTGCGCGGGCTGGCTCAGGCGCTCCAGCTCCTTTTCGAGCTGCGCCATCACGACCTTCTGCCGCGTGCGGTCGGCGATCACATAGACCATGTGCGTGACTTCGGCCGAATGCACGTCCAGCGGCTGGCGGTTGATCGCGTTCACGATGGGCCGCAGCAGCGTGTTGGCCGCCAGCACGAAGACCGCGCCGAGCGCCGCCTCCAGGATCAGGTCGGAACCGCAGGCCGCGCCCACGGCCGCCGAGCACCACAGCGTGGCGGCGGTGTTGAGGCCGCGCACGTTGCCCTCCTCGCGCATGATCACACCCGCGCCCAGAAAGCCGATGCCCGAGACCACATAGGCGATCACCCGCACCGCGCCGTCGGCACCGTGCAGGCGGTTGGCCATGTCCACGAACATGGCCGCGCCCAGGGCGACCAGCACATTGGTGCGCAGCCCTGCCGTACGCTGGCGGTGCTGGCGTTCGAAGCCGATCATGCCGCCCAGCACGAAGGCCGCGGCCAGGCTGACCAGCGTGTTGGCCAGCGAAGCGAGGTTGATGTTGATGATGGCGTCCATGGCGCGCTCCCTCGATGGTGCTCTCGTTGTGCTCTTGCGGCGGCCCGTGGGGCTGCGGCTGCGGTCATGCGCGGGCAGGCGGTCGAGAATCGCTGCGGCGCATGGGACCGGCGATTCTCTCCGCTGCGCGCAGCGCCGGCAGCGAAACGCCCGCATTCATGAAAAATGAGCCCACGTTATCGCAGACTCCAATTGCGAACGCTTCTGATCCACGTATGCATGCAGAGCGGCGCGAGGGGGGCTTGGCGCGCGAACGACGACAAACCCGCATGTGAAGACGATACTTACGCACTCACAAAAACAAGGAACGCCCATGCAGGGAAACCCACAAGTCGTCGAATACCTCCGGGATCTGCTGCGCGGCGAGCTGGCCGCACGCGACCAGTATTTCGCCCACTCGCGCTTCTATGAAGACATGGGCCTGGAACGGCTCTACGCGCGGCTGAACCACGAGATGGAAGAGGAAACGCAGCATGCCGATGCGCTGCTGCGCCGCATCATCTTCCTGGGTGGCCGCCCCGACATGCGGCCCAAGGAATTCACGCCCGGCGAAACCGTGCCCGACATGCTGCGCAAGGACCTGGACACGGAATACGAAGTGCGCGCCGCGCTGCAGAACGGCATGGCCCTGTGCGAGAGCGTGGGTGACTACGTGAGCCGCGACATCCTGCTCACCCAGCTCAAGGACACCGAAGAAGACCACGCCTACTGGCTCGAAAAGCAGCTGGGCCTGATCGACAAGATCGGCCTGCCGAACTACCTGCAGTCCCAGATGGGCCACGGCCCTTCGGCCTAAAAACCCCACCAGCGCCCGCAGCAAGGGCACTGCAAGCTATCAAGAAGATAGCAAGATTCGAGAGAGTGGCTCCACGATGGAAAGTACGCGTCTGACGTACTGCGATGCAAAGCCCCAGAAAGAAGAAAGCCGCACCCTGTCACGGGGTGCGGCTTTTCTTTTGGCTGCCTTGCTCGGGTGGCGCTGCCTCGTGAAGGCAACGCCCGCCCGATGGCTCAGTCGTCCAGCAGGGACAGGTCGCGCACGGCGCCCTTGTCGGCCGACATCACCAGCTTGGCATAGGCCTTGAGCGCGGCCGACACCTTGCGCGGGCGCGGCTTCGCAGGCTTCCAGCCCTTGGCGTCCTGCTCCGCGCGGCGGCGGGCCAGTTCTTCGTCGCTCAGCAGCACGTTGATCGTGCGGTTGGGAATGTCGATGCGGATGCGGTCGCCGTTCTGCACCAGGCCGATGGCCCCGCCCGCAGCGGCTTCGGGCGAGCAGTGGCCGATCGACAGGCCCGAGGTGCCGCCCGAGAAGCGCCCGTCGGTCAGCAGCGCGCAGGCCTTGCCCAGGCCCTTGGACTTGATATAGCTGGTCGGGTAGAGCATTTCCTGCATGCCCGGGCCGCCCTTGGGGCCTTCGTAGCGCACGATGACGATGTCGCCGGCCTTGACCTTGTCGGCCAGGATGTTCTCCACCGCCTCATCCTGCGATTCGGTCACGTGGGCCGTGCCCTCGAACACGTGGATGGATTCGTCCACGCCCGCCGTCTTGACCACGCAACCGTCCAGCGCGATGTTGCCGCGCAGCACGGCGAGGCCACCTTCTTTGGAAAAAGCATGCTCGACGGAGCGGATGCAGCCCTCGGCGCGGTCCAGGTCCAGGCTGGGCCAGCGCGTGTTCTGACTGAACGCCACCTGGGTGGGAATGCCGGCCGGGCCCGCCATGTAGAAGTGGCGCACGGCCTCGTCCTGCGTGCGGGTGATGTCCCACTGCGCCAGCGCGTCGCCCAGCGTGGGGGCATGCACGGTGGGCGCATCGGTGTGCAGGCGGCCGGCACGGTCCAGCTCACCGAGGATGGCCATGATGCCGCCGGCGCGGTGCACGTCCTCGATGTGGTACTTGTTGGTGTTGGGCGCGACCTTGCACAGCTGTGGCACCACGCGCGAAAGGCGGTCGATGTCGGCCATGGTGAAGTCG
>JBHIWE010000339.1:0-3654 GCA_041987645.1 Acidovorax sp.
GACATGCGTTTGATCGCAGGCCAGCAGTTGAAGTAGCCCTGCACCCGAACGGGTGGCAAACGGCGTGCAGTGCTGGCCGCCTCTTCGAAGCGGACGGCTACGTCCTCGATTGTCCACGCGTTGCGACGGTCAGCCATGGCGTCGTCCTCCCGCACCGTAGAGGCGCTCGCCGATCTGGCGCACCAGTTCACGCTCCATCCAGTCGAGACGGTCGTCGTCAGCGGAGACGACCAGGATGCGCTGGTCATGCCAGCCACATTCCTTGATCGCATCCAGATCCGTGGCTTGAGGTTGCAGCCGCCCGAGGGGGCAGCGGTACTGCGGTGTGGGAACTTTCACGTCACACCTCCTGGCCGTCGTCGTGATGCTGGATCGCCCAGTGCAGCAGCGCCAGGGCATCGGCCTCGTTGTCGTCGACCGGCGCGTGCCCGCGTGCGGTGACGGAAGCGATCACATCGTCCTTGCCAGCGTTGCCCTTGCCCGTGGCGTGCTTCTTGATCGTGCCGACAGGCACGCCTTGGTACGGGATCTGGTGGTGCTCGCACCACGCAGTGAGCGTGGCAAGGAAACCGCCGTATGCGTGGGCAGCATCGGTCGAGACGTGGCGACGTACCTCCTCGAAGTGCAGGCAGTCGATGTCACTGGTGATGGCCTTCAGTTCGGTGAGCCAGCGTTTGAAGCGCAGGAAGCGCATTCCGCCGCCTTCGAAGCGCTGCGGTCGGAAGCTCTCGGAGCCGCTCGTGATGTGGCCGTCACTGCCGCGCAGTGCCCAGCCGGTGATGGTGCCCAGATCGAGGGCGAGGATGGTCGTGGTCATGGTGTCAGTCCTTATCCGGTGCGGATCTGACGCAGCTGACACTTCGTGACGAAACTCTCCATGAGGCGCGCGCACACGCGCACGCGTAGGAGTTACGACAAACTGCGTCAGCTGCGTCAGACCGCGTGGTTTTCATGGGGGTCAGTCGTCCGCGTAGGGGGTGTAGGCAGGGGTCGGCGGGTGCTTGAGGCCAATGCCCTGGAACCCGCGCACGCCCATCCCGTTGCGCCATTTGTCCAACCCGCGCGTGATGAGCAGATCGGAGAAGCGGCGTTGTGCGCCGACAAACTCGCCAGAGGCTTCAGCCCACAGCTTCCAGTCGTTGAACAGCTCGGCGGTCAGCGACTTGGCGTTGGGCTCGCGCACGCAGCGCTCATCGAGCCAGCGGCCCAGGGCGTCCTCGGCTTCGAAATACTCCTCCGTCGCGTCCACCACGCGCTGCGGTGGAGAGAGTCGTCCGTGGCGCTGCCAGTCGAGACAGCCCTGCACGGCCCACGCGAGGATGCCGTCACGTTCGGCCAGGAGCTTCTGTTGCAGGTTCTTGTCGCGGCGCTCGGGCGGCACGGTGATCGTGAAAGGGATCAGGTGCAGCCTGCGTTTCATCGCCTCGTCGATATTGCGAATGGCGGGCTTGTGGTTGCCCGCCACGAACAACTTGAACTGCGGGAAGAACTCGAAGAAGTCCTGGCGCATGAAGCGCGCCGAGATCTTGTCGCCACCGGTGAGGTTCTTGAGCTTCGACTCGGCCCAGCGCTTTCCCTGTTCAGTTTCGATGGCCGCCACGAAGCGCGCGCCGCGCAGTCCCGCCATATCGGTCGGGTGCCGGTCGGTGCGCGTTTCCATGAAGGTGTCCATCGGCGCATTGGTCGCGTAATCACCCAGGATGGTGGCCAGCGTGTTGACGAACACCGACTTGCCGTTCGCACCTGTGCCGTACAGGAAAAACAGCGCGTGCTCTTGCGTCGATCCGGTCAGCGCGTAGCCGACCATCCGTTGCAGATAGGACTGCAGTTCCTTGTCACCGCCCGTGACCTCGTCGATGAACTGCCTCCAGGTCGGGCAGTCGCCGCTGGGCGTGGCTGTGGTGATCTTGGTCATCCGATCGGCGCGCTCGTGCGGGCGCATCCGGCCTGTCTTGAGATCGACCACGCCGCCCGGGGTGTTGAGCAGCCACGGATCGGCATCCCATTCGTCGGTGGTGGCCGCGTGCCTGCGATCCGCCCGTGCCAGCCGTTCTACGCCGCTGACCGTGCCGGAGCTGGCCAGTTTGGCGGCGACCTTGGGGTTGTCGGCGCGTACAGCCGTCTGGCGGCAGACGCTGCGGATCAGATCGGTCGCCGCCAGGGTGTCCTCGGTGCGCCAGCGCTGCCCGTCCCACACCAGCCAGCGACCCCACGCGGCCACATAGCGCCAGTCGCGGTGGTAGCGGCGGGTGAAGGCCAGTGCCAGCGCATCTTCGGTGCCCCAGACGGATTCGTCGCTGCCAGCAACGGGTTCATCGGTGTCGGCCAGGTCATGCATTTGCAGACGCGGGCCGTGGGTGAGGAAGGTGGCGACATCGAAGCCCTCGGCGATGGCGTCGGCCACGTCCCAGCCCTCGGCGGCTTCCTCGGGCGGGTACAGGATGTGGCAGGATTTGGCTCCCGCCGACAGGATGGCCTGTGCCGCCTGCGTGGCGTACTCCCAGCCCGGCTTGTCACGGTCGGGCCAGATCAGCACGGCCTTGCCGGCCAACGGCGACCAGTCGGTCTTTTCTACCGGAGCGTTCGCGCCGTGCATCGCCGTGGTGGCCACGATGCCCGCGTCGATCAGGGCCTGCGCGCACTTCTCGCCTTCGACCAGTACCACCTGCGCGGTACTGGTCATCCCTGGCTGGTTGTAGAGCGGACGCGGGTCGGGCGGTGCCATCTTGCGCCGCTTCGCATCCCAGGGCCGGAACTGCTTCTTCTGTCCGGGCGGGTCGTAGCGGTAGACGACGGCGATGAGATGGCCTTGGGCGTCGAGATAGTCCCACTTCGCGGTGGCGGGGCCGAGTTCGTCGACCGGCACGTCCTTCTTGCTGGCCTTGCGTACTGGTGCGGAGCGCGAGCGTCCGAGCAGATCGGCAGCGGCGTCGAGCACACGCGGAAAGTCGCTCAGCACGTCGATGCCGAGGTGCGCGGCGATCAGTGCATAGATGTCGCCGCCGTCGCCGGTGGCGCGATCTGTCCACAGTCCAGCCTTCTCGCCATCGAGCACCACCTCGAGGCTGTCACCGGGACTACCCAGCACGTCGCCGATCAGGAACTTGCCACGGCGCTTCTTGCCCGCCGGGAACAAGGTGATCAGAACGGATTCAAGACGCGCGAGCAGTTCGGCACGCAGTTCTTCGCGTTCGGCATCGCCGAGGGTGCGGCGGGTGGGGTCGGGCAGTGGCGCGATGTCGTTGAAGTCGAGAGTCATTCGGCCTCCTCACCATCGGCGTCACCGGTGCGCCCTTGCGCGGCGGTGCTGCGGGCTGCCCACGCAGACAGTTCGGATGGCCGATAGCGCACCAGACCGCCCATCAGGTAGTGGGGAATCTTGTACTTGCTGCGCATCTGCGGGTCGGCGAACCAGTAGTACGGCAGGCGCAGTGCGGCAGCGGCCTGCTTGGCGTCGATCATTGGTTCGACACCTCCGATGAATTGCGTGTCGTTGCTCATGTCGTCCTCCAGCAGCGGTCTTGCCACGCGCACATCCGGCATTCGAAGTGGGTCGAGTCATGGAAGGCACGTGGCAGCAACTCGCCTGCCTCGGTCGCCGTGATGACCTTCACCGCCCGATCCGACATGCGCTGGGCAAGTGCCGCGTCAAAT
>JBHIWE010000340.1:0-3583 GCA_041987645.1 Acidovorax sp.
CCGTGCCGGACGCCGACCGGCCCGAGGAGATGCAGCCATGACCTTTCCCCAAGCGCCATCCGAGCGCAATTCCCGCACGCGCTGGCTCAAGATCGCCGCGGCCTTCTGGCTGCTGCTCATCAGTGCCGTGGCACTCATCAACAGCGTCGGCCTGTCGCGGCTCGCCGAGCAGACCCAGGGCAGCGCACAGGATTCGCAGGTCAATGCGCTGGGCCTGCGCGTGGCCGATCTCGAACAACAGGCCGATGCGGACAAGCGCCGGCCGGCGCCGATCAGCCAGGCCGAATTCACCACCGCGCGGCAGGCGCTGGACGAAAGGATGACGCGCCTCGAAGAGGCCGATGAGGCGAGGGCCCTGGCCATCGACCTACAGACGCTGCAGGCGCGCGTGAACGGAATCGAGACCCGCCTGGAGAAGACCCGGCAGGTGGCATCCGCCGCTCGCCCGCGTGCTCCGGTTGCGACGAAGCCCAAGGTGCCGGAGCCGCCGTTCCGGGTGCTCGGCGTGGAGCTGCGTGGAGGCGAGCGCTTTCTGTCGATCACCTCCACCGCCGCGGCCTCGCTCGCGGGCGCCCGGCTGCTGCGCCAGGGCGATGCCGAGGGCGGCTGGCAACTGCAGTCCATCGAGGCGCAGGCGGGCGTGTTCCAGGTGAACGGCCAGACGCAGCGCATCGCGGTGCCGTAGGAGGTCGCCATGAACCTGCGGTCGTTGCTCGCTGCCGTCGTCCTTTTCGCCGCTTTCGCCGCCTTCGGCGCATCCGCCCAGCCGGCCCCGGTGACGAACTCGCGCATGGTGCCCGCCCAGGTGCAGCCGGGCACTGATGCCGCGCTCGACGAGAGGCAGGCGCGGGAATGGGGGCTTCGCTCCGAGGAGTGGGCGCGTTACCGGCAACTGATGCAGGGGCCGCTCGGGGCCTATTCGCCCCAGCTCGATCCGCTCACGGCGCTGGGCATCGAGGCCCGCAGCGAGGAGGAGCGCAGGCGCTACGCGGAGTTGCAGGTGCAGGCCGAGGCCCGGCGCGTCGGCAAGACGCTGGCCTACCAGCGGGCCTACGACGCGGCGTGGCAGCGCCTGTTTCCCGGCCAGCCGCGCGTGAGCCTGCCCGGCGCCAAGGCGCAGGGTGCCGGCAACACCGGCTCCGGGCGCCTGGCGGTCTTCGTCAAGGCCGACTGCGCACCGTGCGCGCAGCGCGTGCAGCAGTTGCAGGCGGCCGGTACGGCCTTCGATCTCTACATGGTCGGCAGCCGTCAGGACGACGCGCGCATCCGGCAGTGGGCCACCCAGGCGGGCATCGACCCGGCCAGGGTGCGCGCCCGCACCATCACGCTCAACCACGATGCTGGGCGCTGGCTGTCGCTCGGCCTGCCCGGCGAGCTGCCGGCCGTGGTGCGCGAGGTGAACGGTCAATGGCAGCGGCAGTAGGTAGGCCGGGCCGGGAGCGTCGGCCGTCCCGCGTCGCCATCCGCTGCGCCAGCGCCGCGCTGCTGCTCGCCACCGGCGGTTGGGCGTTGGCCGCCCTGGCGCGGGAAGTGCCGCCGCCGGCCTATCAACTGGCGGCGCATCGCGCAGACGTGCCGGCGGCGGTGCTATACGCGGTGGCCTTGCAGGAGAGCGGCGCCATGCTGCGCGGGCGTCTGATCCCCTGGCCGTGGACGCTCAACGTCGCCGGCACGCCGCAGCGCTATGCCACCCGCGCCGAGGCCTGCGCGGGGCTGCACCGTGCGCTCGCCCACACGCCGGCCAATCGCATTGACGCCGGCCTCGGCCAGGTCAATCTCGGCTACCACACGCATCGCTACACGCAGCCCTGCGAGCTGCTGGACCCGTACCGCAACCTCGCCATCGCTGCGGAAATCCTGCGCGAGCAGCACACGCCGGGCGAGGACTGGCTGCTTGCCATCGGCCGCTACCACCGGCCCGCCGGCGGGGCACCCGCGGCGCGCTACCGGCGCAGTGTGCATCGGCACCTGACCCGCGTGCTCGACCCCGGCGTTCCCGTTCCCACCCTCCAGGCCACCACGCCATGAACCACATCGTCCTCATCGCCGCCATCGGGCTGCTGTCCACGACCACCGTCTTCGCCCAGACCGCCTCCGCGCCGCTGATCGTCGTCGAAGACCACGGCGGCGCCTCCGCGCTGCCGTACTACCGGTCGCTGAATCCTCAGCCGGATCAGGCCACACCGCCGACCCCGATGCCGGCCCCTCGCGTGGGCAACGCGGCCGACGCCGAAGCCGCCATGCTGCCGGTGCGCTCGACGCAACTGTCGCCGGGCGAGGTGCAGCGCCGCGTCATCCGGGCGCCGGGCCTGACGGCGCTGTTCCTGATCGGCGACGACGAGCGTTCGCGCGCCTGGCTGCGGCAGCGGCAGGCGGCGCTGCGCGAGCTGCAGGCCGTGGGCCTGGTGGTCAACGTGGAGTCGATGGCCGCGCTGACGGCGCTGCGCAGGCTGGCTCCCGGCCTGACCCTCTCGCCGGCCTCCGGCGACGACCTGGCCCAGCGCCTGGGCCTGCGCCACTACCCGGTGCTCATCACGTCCACCGGCATCGAGCAGTAGGTGCGCAAATGGCCCAACCGCATGCGGTCGAGGTGCTGCTGCGGCCAGCGGTGGAGCTTTACACCGTGGCGGTCTGCACCGGCGCCGCGATTCTGTGCCTGGTGGCACCGTGGTCGCTCGCGCTGAACCCGCTGCTCGGCCTGGGCTCGGCGCTGGCTTTCCTGACCTTCGGCGCGATTCGCCTGCGCGATGCCTGGGCGATCCTGCGCTATCGCCGCAACATCCGCCGCCTGCCGCGTTACGTGATGACCAGCCGCGACGTGCCGGTGAGTCAGCAACGGCTGTTCGTCGGCCGGGGCTTTCGCTGGGAGCAGCGGCACACGCACCGGCTGATGCAGACCTACCGGCCGGAGTTCCGCCGTTACGTCGAGCCGACGGCGATCTACCGGGCCGCCCGGCGGCTGGAGGAGCGGCTTGAGTTCGCGCCGTTTCCCGTCTCGACGCTGGCGCGCGCGCTGGCCTGGGACAGCCCGCTCAACCCGGCGCGGCCGCTGCCGCCGGTCGGCGGACTGCCGCGCCTGCATGGCATCGAGCCGCACGAGGTCGACGTCACTCTGCCGCTGGGCGAGCGTGTCGGCCACACCCTGGTGCTGGGCACCACGCGCGTGGGCAAGACGCGGCTGGCCGAGCTGTTCATCACCCAGGACATCCGCCGCAAGGTCCGCGGCGAGCACGAGGTGGTGATCGTCTTCGACCCCAAGGGCGATGCGGACCTGTTGAAGCGCATGTACGTCGAGGCCAAGCGCGCCGGGCGCGAAGGCGAGTTCTACGTCTTCCATCTGGGCTGGCCGGACATCTCGGCGCGCTACAACGCGGTGGGCCGGTTCGGGCGGATCTCCGAGGTGGCCACGCGCATCGCCGGACAGCTCTCGGGCGAAGGCAACAGCGCCGCGTTCCGCGAATTCGCCTGGCGCTTCGTCAACATCATCGCCCGCGCCCTGGTCGAGCTGGGGCAGCGGCCGGACTATCTGCTGATCCAGCGCCACGTCATCAACATCGACGCGCTGTTCATCGAGTACGCCCAG
>JBHIWE010000341.1:0-3524 GCA_041987645.1 Acidovorax sp.
ACGAAGTCCTGAAGGCTCATGGACAGCTCGGACGGTTCCTGTTCGAGCAGGTCGTCCATCGGGGACGAGGTATCAGCGGCCGAGGCCGCGTCGATGACTTGTGCGTTCATGGTGATGCTCCGAAAAGAAGAACGGGGCATGCACCACTCCCCAAAGGGCGGTGACATGCCCCCGGGTGGGAAGGAAATTCCGGCGCGCGTGCCGGTGGTGGAGACGATCAGTACTCGCTGGGCAGCAGTACCGTGGTGACGCTGCGATCCCATTCGGTGATGACCCAGACCTTCAGGCTCGGGCCGACCTCGTAGGACGAAAACAGGCGGTCTTCTCCCGACTTCAACGCGGCGTCGTTCTGGCGCCGGTCGCTGTCGTCGAGGTCACCCCAGTCGGCGGACAGATGCCGCAACAGGTACGGACGGGGATTGAGCTGGCCTTGTTGAACCAGGCTGGCGACGCCCGAGGTCATGACGACCTGGCCGGGGTTGAACCTGGGAAAAGCGTGCTGTGCAGGCGTGGACATGGAGATGGCTCCTTCAGAAAAAGAGGCACCTCGCCCCATCGGGGCGAAGTACCCCGGTGGGTGGAAGAAAAGACGCCGGACTAGCGTTCGGTCGTCAGCAGGATGTGCGTAGCACTGCGGTCGGCTTCGGTGACCACGCAGATGCGCAGTTCCCGATGGACCAAGTACATGGATTCGAGCCGCTCGCCAGCTATCAGGGCAGCGTTGTTGGCTTGCCATTTGTAGTCGGCGACTTCGCCCCAGTCGCCACGGGTATGGCGCTGGAAGTACGGCATGGGATCGAGGCGGCCTTCGCGCATCAGGCGATCGACGCCTTCGCTGAAGACCAGTGCCCCAATAGGAAACAGCAGAGTGCGGCGGTACCCGTTGGGATGGACGGTAGCCATGGAGATGCTCCTTCTCTATTGGCGGGAGCGATCTCCCGATCGGGAATCGTTCCCGACAGGGTGAATGGATAGGTGATTTACAACCGTCAGATCAAGACTTTTCTTCCGGCAGTTGCACGACCGTGGTGCACTGGTCGTCACTGGTGATGACGAGCAGGAACAGCCTCGGGGTGATCTTGAAACGCGACGTCATGGGTGCGCCTTGTTCCAGCGCGACGTCGTTCATCTGGCACTCGGCCTCACTGGCCTCGCCCCAGTCGCCGCGCACATGGCGCTGCACGTAGGGCAAAGGGTCGATGAGGCTTTTGCTTGCCAGCCAATGCACCTTCTCGCTCAGCTTGAGCGTGCCCAGTGCGAAGAGCGGTGGAACCTGGGGCTTGCGCCCCTGGAAGATGGACAGCATGGGGATACTCCTTGCAGGTGTTGAAGAGCAGGCGGCAGGCCGCCTGCGGGGTCAGTGGATGGTGAGAACCTGTCCCAGCGTGGAAGAGCTGAGTGTGAGGTCCCAGGCCCGAATCACCGGCACGAACTTGTCCGTCAGGATTCGGGTCTCGGCCAAGTAGCCGTCGTCGCGCTCGCGGTACTCCACGGCGGAAGACTTCTGCTTGAACGTGTCGCCCTTGACGGCCAGGGTGCGGCCGGTGGGTGACTGCACGACACCGGAGATCGCGCCGGCCGCGAGGGCCAGTGCCAGGTGCCACTGGGACAAGGCGCGTGCCGGAGCACGCAAGGTCTGCTGGGTCGCGCCCAGATGGGTCTCGAACGACGGCCACAGGCCATGCAGGCGCTGCACTTCGTCGGCGAACTGCGCCGGCTCCATGCTCAGACGGTAGAAATGCTCCGGCTCGTGCTGGGCGACAGGGACGGCATACGGAAGCGATGGCCACGCGGGTGGCAGTTCCTCCGCTTCCAGGTCGCCTTGCCCGATCTGCAACAGGCGAGCACGGACGTTCTTGACCTCATCGCCCACCAGCTCGCGCTGGCGGACCCGGCGACCGAACACGACCACCTGCTTGAACTGCGTATCCACCGCTCGGTAGATGCGCAGATCGGCAAAGTGCCGCGTGAGCCAACCGACCAGTTCCTGGTCAAGCACGTAGTGCGGGACGATGAAAACCAAGATGCCGTCGTACTGCAGCAGTTGCAGCGTGCGCTGATAGAACAGCTTTTCCAGCCGTGCGCGGCCCTTGCCGTCGTAGCCGATGTTGCCGTTCGCATCCTTGGACAGATCCCCGTATGGCGGGTTGAGCCACAGCAAACCGAAGCTCTGGCGTGCGATCAAGGTGTCCATGAGGTCGCCCTGGATGCAGTGATCGACGAGCAGACGCGCATGGTTGGCGCGCTCCGGGTCGAACTCCACCGCATAGGCGGTGACCTGGTCACGCCCGAGGGCATGCGCAGCCTCCGCGATGGCGACGCCTTCGCCTGCACAAGGATCGAGAATGCACATCGGCCCGTCGCCGGGCGCCAGTGCGCTGAGCGCTCTTTCGAGCGTGGGCTCGTCGGTCGGAAAATATCCAGCCTTGATGAAGTTGCGGGCGAGCCGCGGGAACATGAGTGCCATAAGAAATCTCCTGTAGCGGGGATGAAGGAAAGCGGGTGCGTGTCGGTCACACGCACCTGCCGTGGGTCAGGCCACCGCTTCCAGCGACCGTTGGGTGGTCGCCGGCTGCGGGAGCGGATGGGCGGTCAGTACGCCCTGGCGGATCAGGCTGCCCAGCGCTTCGGTGAGCGCTGGCACGTCCAGCCCCAGACGAAATCCACGCAGCGGCCCGAGGGCCGTCGGCAGGTCGCGGAGCATGTCGCGGTCTCGCAGCAGTGCCAGCACCGTCCCTTGCCAGTGATCCAGCAAGGGCAGCGGGCACGTCTCCTTGACGAGCAGCCAGAGGCGCGACGTAGGATCGGCCGCCGCGCGCGGCAACAGTGCGAGCGCGCTGGTGGTGGCCTTGTCCGGCCGGATGCAGCGCCGATCGAACAGCCAGAGATTGACGAGCGACCCGAACAGGGTGCGGCGATAGCTGCGGGTCAAGCGCTTTTCCAGACGCTCGACCGAGGGAACGAACACGGGCACGGAGCCGCCCTGGTCGGTGATGAGATGGAACTGGTCCAGTCCATCCTCGTCGCGGCCCAAGGTGAGCCGGGCGAGAAACTGCTGGATCGCGGTGTCCCGCGCCCAGACCGACAGAAAGACCAGATCGCCGTCTTCGCCGCAGACGCAGGCATCGGCCATCACGTCGCCGCATTCGTCGATGCGGTACAGCAGCTGTGGGGATGAAGATGCAGACATGGTGGAGTCCTCAATGAGTGAGGGGCACCACCACCCGCAGGGGCAGTGAATGCCCCGTTAGGGATGAAAGAACGCGGACTACTCAGAGTTCACGTTCGGTGAACGAACCGTCGGCCTGATGCTTGACTACGCGGTTGCCGACATTCCTTTCAGCGTCGTGCTGGACCTCGATGAACAGGCTTTCCGGCACAAGGATCTGAAAATGACGCAAGACCTCACGGTAGTAGTCCAGGTCATGGTTGAACGGATCGCTCTCGTGCAGATTGCTGTACAAGAAGTCGTCGCTCTCGACCTTCATGGTGTCGTCGATCAACTCGGTTGGCTTCTCGATGAC
>JBHIWE010000342.1:0-3501 GCA_041987645.1 Acidovorax sp.
GCTCGGATTGACGGGCTCGGGCCTGTTGCAACCCGGCGTCGACCAGGGCGGTGACCTGGCCCGCGATGCTTGATGAGGAATTGAAGTCCATCATGGCTTCTTCCCCTTCGGTTCATCCCAAGGCAGGTCATCCTCCAGATCCGCGAACGGATTGGCGGCATCGGGTGCCAGCGGATCGGGCGTGGGCGGCAAGCCCCGCACGGGCGGGAACTTGGTGACCTCGTGGTGCGCGACCATCGCCTCCGACCAGCAAGTGACGATGGCATCGATCACCCGCAGCGCTTCGGCCTCGGAGTAGTCGCCCAGAGGCTTGGTAAAACCGATCTCGCCCGCCGCCTCGCCGAAGGACTTGAGGCATTGGCGCATGGCGGCCAGTTCGACTTCAGACGGATCGATCATGGCGACCTCCGTCTTGCCGATGTAGCCATCCTTGGCCTGTTGCCAGTTGCCGTACAGCGCGTGGAACGCGTCCTGGCAGCGACGGGAACAGAACACCCAGTCGAGCACGTAGCGGCGCGCATCGCCGGTCTTGAATCGACCGTCCGTGTGGCCGTAGCCGCGTGCTTGTCGTTTGCAGACCCAGCATTTCATCGGCCTCCCTCACTGCGCCCACGACGGTTTGCCCGTCACGGGTGCGCGTTGGACAGGCGCTGCCTGATACGCGGGTGCCGCTGGCTGTGCCGGAGCACCGGAAGTGCCCCCACCCGTGGACTTGGGCGGCACGCCCATCAACTTGGCGTAGTCGGGGTGATCGGGTTCGACCGCGACCTTGACCACGTTGCGGTCCTGGCCCTTGCCATCCTTCTCGATGTCGACGCGGGCGAGGAACTCCAGGCCATCCAGTTCGTGGAAGCCCTGAATGCGGCGCGCGGCGGCGGCCTGGGGACTGTTGTCCTGCGGGTGGACGTTGCGGGCGCTGTTGAGCGCGGCGCGGATGAAGCTGCGCCCCATCTGGCCCCAGGTCGGCCCCTTCTTGGAGTGCAGGCCAATGTTCGACCACATCTTGCGTTTGGCATGCTCACCAGCGGTGACCACAAATTCGGCGGCGAGATAGATGGAGCCGGTATCGAAGGATTCGGTGGCATAACCGCCGCCCCAGCCCTGCGAGGGATCGTCATAGCCACCGGGTTTGAGGGTCATGCGCACCGGCACGACGGTGCCCTTGGGGATCAGGTCAAAGCCGGATTGCTGCGATTCGGCGTCGTTGAAGTCGTTCCAGTTGTTGCTGGTCACGGATTGGCTGGTCATGGTGATTACTCCTGAGATTCGATACGTGCGTGGGTGACGGTGCTGGCGGGCGAGGTGGATGTGCCCGCGCACTTGGCGATCAGCGCGCCGAGATGCGGCGGCTCCAGCAGGTCGAGGCGACCGCTGCGGTCTTTGGCCGGAAAGCCGTAGGAATTGACGGTGTGCGTGACGAAGGCGCGGTAGGAGCTGCCGTCTTCCGCCTTGATCTCGGCCAGCGTCACGACCTCATCGACGATGCCGGGCAGCTCCAGACTGGTTTTGCTGCCTTCGATCTGTGGCACGAACACCTTGCGGTTGTAGTCATCGAGCCGCTCGTCGAGGATGGCGACGAACACCACGTTTTTGCCGCGTGCGTGCTGCAGGTGGGTCAAGGCGCTGATCATTTCCTGGCCGAGCAAGCCATAGGCCGCGCGCAGGTCGGGCTTGCCAGAGCGGTCGCTGACCGCGCCCGGCTGCGTCTTGCACCACGCAAAGCACTGCCGCGACAGTTGCGTGATCGAGTCGAGGAAGAAGGTCTGGTAGCGGTCGAGCTGCGTCGGGTCGCCAAACTTCTCGATGACGTGGTCGTAGTGGGCTTGCGAGAACGCCGACTCCGGCGGCAGAGACTTGTCCGGGCCAGCGAGGAACACGAAGAAGTCGCGGCTTTCCGGCCAGGAAGCCGGACGGATGGTGTCGCCCGGCCAGTCGGCCACGGCGAGATCGCCCGCCTCGATGTCGAGGAACAGCGTGGTGGCTGGATCGAGATCCTTGAGACGGGTGGTCTTGCCGATGCCGGATTTGCCCAGCATCAAGAGCTTCACGCCCTTGCGCTCGGCCATGCGCTGCTGCGCGGAGATGATTGGAAGCGACATCACGCCACCTCCTTTAGCTGCTCGGCGACAGCAGGATTCCAGAGGATCTGATAGCCGCTGTGGCCATTGCGCGAGTACGGCATGGCCTCGGCCCATGCTTCACCGGCCTCGGTCAGTTCCCATTCGTCGCGGTCATTGCGGAACTGGAAACCGTGCGATGCCAGCATCTGGTTCGTGGCCTTGGCCGAACGGTTCAGTAGTTTGCCGAGCTGGGTAGCATTGAGCGCACAGATCGGATCGTTGGCCGACGGCAGCGCGCGGCGCAGCACCTCAGTGGTGATGCCGGTGTTCTCCTGAATGCAGGTCAGGGTTGCCGCCGCCGCGATGCCAGGCTTCACGCCCGGCACCTTCGCCACGGCCTCGCCGATCAGCAGAATCGCGGACACGCGGTCGTGGGTCGGTGCGGGCAAAGTTGCCAGTGCGCCGGGGACGGCGTAACTGCCGGTCTTGCGGATCGCGGGCAAGACCTCGCTGGTCACCCAGCGTTTGAAGCGTTTCGCGGCATCCTTCGTGCTGCCGAGGATCAGTGCGTAGAGCCCAGATTCATTAACGTGGTTGGCGCGCTGCGTGCGACCGAGGTTGTCGATGACCTCCAATTTCTGGAGGTCATCACCATCGACGTGGGATTTGATCGCCTGAGACGGATTGCCCATCTCCAACGCATCGCAAACATCACTGGCGTTGAACCACGGCAGGCCAGCACCATCGACCTGGATGCGCACGGCGTGCGCTTCGAACTGGAAAGGAATGATTGCACTCATGGCCATTACTCCGAATCAATGGAAAGGTTGAAAGACGGCTTGCCGGAATCCACGGTGCGGGCGGCGGCGAACTGCTGTTGCAGCGCCGGAGGCCAGTTCGTGTAGCGGGATTCGGAGACGGACAACTTGATGTCGAGGTAGCCCTCGACCTTCTCGCCCGAAGCCACGATGCGTTCGGCGATTTCGGCCAGTTGCGGCTGGTTCCAGCTGACTTTCTTGGGCAGCTCGAACTTGAGATGCAGCGGGCCATCGCTGATGTGGGCCGTGCCGAAATCGCGGCCGGATTCACGCAGCGCGGCGCGAGCCTGCTCGCCGTAGCACTGATCCAGCGCCGCATCGAACTTGGTGCGAGCCTTTTTGAGCCAGTCGATGGCCGCGTCGAGGTTCTTGTCGATCTCTGCCTTCTGCTCGGGCGGCAGTGCAGCCAGTTGGCTGACGGACATCTCGGCGATGTCGGCGGGGAAGATGGTTAGATCGTTCATGGCCATCCTCCTCATTGGTACGCACGAGTGAAGCTGGAGTAACGCGAGACGCGCCGCTCGAAGGCTTCGATTTCGTGCAGGAGGTAGGTGACCCGGCGACCGAGCTTGCAGTAGATCGGCCCGAGCTGTTCCTGACGCCAGCGGCGCAGGGTCTTGACG
>JBHIWE010000343.1:0-3499 GCA_041987645.1 Acidovorax sp.
CCATTTATCTGGGTCCGATCCTCACCATGCTGCTGGGCGGCGAGCTGATTTATAAGCTGGTGTCGGTGGGCAAGCAGCACCACATCACCTCGATCGCCGACTTCATCGCCGCCCGTTACGGCAAGTCCCGGCAGCTGGCGGTGCTGCTGACGTTGGCGACGAGCGGGCTGTCCTGCCAGGGCTGGCCGTTCACCACGACCCGGCCCCGGGCCCGCTCCAGCTCGGCCATGGCGCGCAGGCAGCTGGTCTTGCCGCAACCTGAGGGGCCGAAGAGCGCCGTGATGCCGCGCCCGGGCAGCGCCAGGTCCACATCCAGCGTGAAGGCGGCGCGCTCCAGCCGCAGCTGCGCCTCGATGGCGTCGGCCGGTCGCTGCTGCGGCGGCTCGTGCGTCATGGCGCGCGGCGCTCCGGCTGCCACCACTGCAACGCCAGCAGCACGATGAACGAGAACGCCACCATGCCGCCCGCGAGCCAGTGGGCCTGCGTGTACTGCAGCGCTTCGACGTGGTCGTAGATCTGCACCGACACCACCCGCGTCACGCCCGGAATGTTGCCGCCCAGCATCAGCACCACGCCGAACTCGCCCACGGTGTGGGCGAAGCTCAGGATACCGGCGGTGATGAAGCCCGGCCGCGCGAGCGGCAGCACCACGCTGAAGAAACGGTCGATGGGCCCCGCGCCCAGCGTGGCGGCCACCTCCAGCGGGCGCGCGCCCAGTGATTCGAAGGCGCGCTGCAGCGGCTGCACCGCGAAGGGCAGCGAATAGGCCACCGAACCCACCAGCAGGCCCCAGAAGGTGAAGGGCAGGGTGCCCAGGCCCAGCCACTGGGTGAAGGCGCCCACCGCACCCTGCGGGCCCATCAGCATCAGCAGGTAAAAGCCCAGTACGGTGGGTGGCAGCACCAGCGGCAGTGCCACCACGGCGGCCACGGGGCCGCGCCAGCGCGAGCGTGTGTGCGCCAGCCACCAGGCCAGTGGCGTGCAGAGCACCAGCAGGATGGCCGTGGCCAGTCCCGCCAGCCGCAGCGTGAGGCCGATGGCCGCGAAGTCATCCGCCGACAGGGGCATGCTGTCAGAACTCGTAGCCGTAGCCGCGGATCACGGCGCGGGCCGCATCGCTGCGCAGGTACTGCAGTAGCGCCCGGGCGGCGGCGCTGTCCTTGCCGGCGGCCAGCAGCACCGCGTCCTGGCGGATGGGCTCGTGGAACTGGGGTGGCACCCGCCAGGCGGAGCCACGCGCGACGCGTCCGTCTTCCATGACCTGCGAGAGCGCCACGAATCCCAGCTGCGCGTTGCCGCTGGCCACGAACTGGTAGGTCTGCGCGATGTTCTCACCCATCACCAGCCGGGGCTGCACGCGCGCCGCCACGCCCAGCTTGTCCAGCGTCTCCTGCGCGGCCAGGCCATAGGGCGCCAGCCTGGGGTTGGCCATGGCCAGATAGGCGAAGTCGCCCGTGCGCAGCACCTGGCCTTGGGTGTCCACATAGCCGGGCCGGGCGCTCCAGAGCACCAGCTGGCCCACAGCGTAGGTGAAGCGCGATCCCGGCACGATCCGGCCTTCGCTTTCCAGCCGTGCGGGCGTGGCGTCGTCTGCAGCCAGCAGCAGCTGGAAGGGCGCGCCGTGGATGATCTGCGCGTAGAACTTGCCGGTAGCGCCGGACGACAGCACCGCCTTGTGGCCCGTGGCCTGCTCGAAGGCGGTGGCGATCTTCTGCATGGGTGCGATGAAGTTGGAGGCCACGGCAACGGAGACCTCGTCGGCATGCGCCGCTGCGATGCCGCCCAGGGCCAGGACGATGCCGGCCAGCAGGCGGCGCAGGCCGCGTGATGGCGGGACGGTTGGCGTGCGCAGGGGCGTGCGGCAGCAGTGCATGGCGGGCGGCTCTCGCTATTCCATGGGTGAATAGCGAAAGTATAGCCAGCAGGCCTTTTCGTCCCGGCGGGGCGGCATGATGGCGCCCATGCAAGAACCCGCACCACCGCTGGCCTATTCCGAGGCGCTGGGCCATGGCCTGGCCGACCGGCGCATCGCCATCCTGCGCCACATCGGAGAAGGCGGCTCCATCTCCCAGGCTGCGCGCGCCGTGGGCATCAGCTACAAGGCCGCGTGGCAGGCGCTGGACACGCTCACCAACCTGGCCGGCGTACCCCTGGTGCAGCGCCTGGTGGGTGGAGCGGGCGGCGGCGGCGCGCGCCTGACCGAGGCGGGCCGCCATCTGCTCGCCGCGGCGCGCACGCTGGAGGCGGCCCGCAGCGCGGCCCTGGCCCGCATCGACCCGGCGGCCGGCGCGCAGGCGCTGGGCGGCCTGGCGGTACGCACCAGCATGCGCAACCAGTGGCCCTGCATCGTGCAGGCGCTGCAGGCGCATGGCCCGCTGGTGCTGGTGCAACTGCAGGGCGATGCGGCGGCGGCGCAGGCCTTGTCCGTGCGCGCACGCATCACTCGCGAAAGCGCCGAACTGCTGGGCCTGGCGCCGGGCCTGCCGGTGCAGGCGCTGTGCAAGGCCACGGCGGTGCGTGCTGTGGCGCTGAGGCGTGGGCAAGTGCCGCCGCCCGCCAATGCCTGGGCCGGGCGCGTCACCCGCGTGTCGCGCGGGGCGGCGGGTGACGAGATCTCGGCGCAGCTCGATGCCGGCGTGCAGATGGTGGGGTTCGCTGCGGCGGCGAGCGGCCTGCGCAGCCGGGCACGGGTGCTGCTTTCGGTGGACGAGTCGGCCGTGGTGCTGGCCGTGGCGCCCGGCGGCAGGGTTGGCGAGCATAGCGTTTCTACATAGGCATTAGCACATAGGCATTAGCCCCAGGTGCCCGGCCTGCGGGCGCGACTTAGGATGCGCTGCAACATTCCTGCATTGCCTCCTGCCCGCCCTGGGCTGCACGGCTTGCAGCCCACCACGGAGCGGTCATCAGCGCAATGAGCGACGTCATCCTCGAAACCCACAGCCTGACCAAGCAGTTCAAGGGCTTCACTGCGGTCAGCGATGTCAACCTCGCCGTGCGGCGCGGTTCCATCCACGCGCTCATCGGCCCCAATGGTGCCGGCAAGACCACCTGCTTCAACCTGCTGACCAAGTTCCTGGAGCCCAGCTCGGGCACCATCCGGTTCAACGGGCACGACATCACCCGGGAGGCGCCGGCGCAGATCGCGCGGCGCGGAGTCATCCGCTCGTTCCAGATTTCGGCCGTGTTCCCGCACCTCACGCTGCTGGAGAACGTGCGCCTGGGCCTGCAGCGCCGGCTGGGCACCTCGTTCCACTTCTGGCGCAGCGCGGCCAGCCTGCGCCAGCTCGACGGCCGCGCGATGGAGCTGCTGGCCGAAGTCGGCCTGGAAGACCTGGCCCACGAGATGACCGTGAACCTGCCCTACGGCCGCAAGCGCGCGCTGGAGATCGCCACCACGCTGGCCATGGAGCCCGAGCTGATGCTGCTGGACGAACCCACACAGGGCATGGGCCATGAAGACGTGGACCGCGTCACCCAGCTCATCAAGAAGGTCTCGGCC
>JBHIWE010000344.1:0-3434 GCA_041987645.1 Acidovorax sp.
CCTGAACGCCATGCTTGCCGGAGAAGTGCCTGCTCAGCAGTCGGTCATCGCGGTCGACTCGGTGCCAAGGTGGGCCACAGGCGTCATCACCGAGATTGAGGCCGAGCAGGGATTCGCGCTGAATGCCGAGCAACGCGATGCAGTGCTCCTGCCTTTCAAGAGCGCTGTCGGCGTCTTGACCGGCGGTGCAGGCGTTGGCAAGACCACGGTGCTTCGCGTGATCATCGAACTTGCCAACCGCCAGGCACTGACAGTCTTTCAAATGGCTCTTGCCGGTCGCGCGGCGCAGCGGATGGCGGAAGCGACTAATGCAATGGCGTCGACGATCGCGAAGTTCATCGCTGCTGCGCGAAGCGGCAAAATCGAGGTGCCTGCCAACAGCCTGGTCGTGATCGACGAGGCGTCCATGCTCGACCTTCCTTCGTTCTACCGAGTCCTGAAGTACCTTCCCGATGGTGTTCGATTGCTTTTGGTAGGCGACCCTGCACAGCTTCCGCCAATCGCCTTCGGTCTGGTCTTCCACAGGTTGGTGGAAAGCGCTCGCGTCCCCAAGGCACATCTGACGGTGGTCCATCGGCAGGCAGCCTCAAGCGGAATCCCTGCGGCAGCTGCTGCCGTTCGGGAGCATCGTCTGCCGGCATTCGTGCCGTATGTCGGCCGCCACAGCGGCGTCAGCTTTGTGCAATGCGGCGCGGACGAGGTGATGGCTGAACTTCGGAAGATCGCTGGCGCATGGGGAGCAGAAGACTTCCAAGTACTGTCAGCGGTGAATTCCGGCAAAGCCGGTGTCCACCACATCAACCAATCGTTCCATGCAGACGCTTGTGATGGTGAGGTAAACCCAACGCCGTACTTACCCGGTGAACCGGTCATCCACCTCGTCAACGACTACGAACGTGGCCTCATGAACGGCAGTCTCGGTCTGGTAGTGACGGTCGCCACCGATGGTGAGCTGTGCTTGGGCTTCGAGGGTGTCAAGCGACATCCAGATTTGACCCCCTGGCGACACTCAGAATTGACCCCCGGGTTTCAGTTGATTGAATGTTCCTGTGCCGAGCCGGACTGGTTCACCAGGCCGGCTCGGCGCTTAGATCGCAGCCTGTAGCTGTCGCCACGGATCGTGATCACGTGGCTGTGATGGAGGAGCCGGTCCAGGATGGCGGTCGCCACGACCGGATCGCCAAACACGCTGCCCCACTCGGCTACGGAGCGATTGCTCGTCACCAGGGTGGAGCCGCGCTCGTACCTGCGGCTCACCAGCTGGAAGAAGAGGTGAGCAGCGTCGGTCTCGAACGGCAGGTACCCCAGTTCGTCCACGACCAGTAACTTGGGCTTGGCAAAGTGCGTGATCCGCTCCTCCAGGCGTCCTTCCGCATGCGCGCGCACCAGCTGCGTCACCAAGGTCGTGGCCGGCACGAACAGCGTCGTGTAGCCCCTCACGATCGCTTCACGCCCGAGCGCCACCGCCAAGTGGGTCTTGCCGACGCCTGGCGGCCCCAATAGCAGCACGCTGTCGCCGTTGCCCACCCAGCGGCAGGTGGCCAGCTCGCGGATCTGCTTCGCATCGATCGAGGGCTGCGCGTCGTAATCGAAGCTCTCCAGGGTTCGGACGTGAGGGAACTTGGCGATCGACATGCCCATCTGGATGCGCCGCTCGTCCTTGCGCGCGACCTCCGCCGCGCACAGCATGGCCAGCGTCTCGCGCAAGTTCAACTCGTCGCGGCTTGCCTGATCCAGCAGGGTATCGAGCTGATCCCGGATCGCGGTGAGCTTCAGCCGGGTGAGCATCGCCTCCAGGCGATCCGTGACGCCCACCATGGTCTTGCCAGCAGCCATCACCATCCCCCTCCGATGGCACGCTCGTATTCCGCAAGCGGGCGCAGCAGCTGCGCGGTGGCCACCGGCGCAATGCTGGCCACGTCGGGCCTCGGCAACCTGGTCGTGCCCGCGTACTCGGCGCCAACCACTCCCACCAGGTGCCGCCGCTCGATCACCGTTGCACGCCGCAGGGACGACTGCGCATGACTGGCAACCTCCTCGCCGGCGTACAGCACCTTGACCTGGCGTTCGGCAATGACGACGGTGACGCTTTCGCCAATCAGTCGCCAGGGCACGCTGTACCGGTTGGTGTCGACCTCGACGCAAGCATCGCTGTGGACCCGGCGGCTGAGTTCGCGCACCTGCAGGAACGGCGCCTTCAACTGCAGCGGCCGCAGCTTCGCGCGCTCGTCGCGATCGAAGCGCAAGACCGGCGGCTCGCCAGTCGTGCCGTGGATGCGCACGTCGGAGACCTCGCGCATCCAGCGAAGCAGGTGCGACTGCAGCTGCTCCATCGAGCTGAAGCTGTGGCCGGCGATGGCGTTGCGCTTGACGTAGCCGACGCTGCGTTCATCCTTGCCCTTGGTCCGGGCGCGGTAGGGGGCGCACGCCCGCGGTGAGACGCCCCAGTAGTGGCAGAACGCGTGGAAGCGCTCGTTGAACTTCACCTCGCGCGTCTTCACGTTGTGGTCGTGGACCAGGGCGCGGGCGTTGTCCAGGAGCAGTTCGCGCGGCACCCCGTCAAAGTACCGGAATGCCCCCTCCAGCCCCTGCAGCCACGCCGACTGCCGCTCGTGCTGGAACGCCGTCACGTACTGCCGCCGGCTGTAGCCAAGCGTGGCGACGAACAGGTAGATGCGCGTTTCCTCGCCGTCCACCAGAACGCGCACGCTGCCGAAGTCGATTTGCAGCTGGTCGCCTGGCGCGGACTCGAAGCGAATGGTGGCAACGCTCTCGGCCAGGATCTCCCGGCGCAGGTGCGCCACGGCACGCTCCACGGTGCGCAGGCTGACCTGGACGCCCTTTTCACGCAGCAGGTCCTGCCGCACCACGTCGCAGTTGCCCCGGTGCCGACGAAACCGCTCCGCGAGCCACTCCTCCAGGCCGCTCAGACGGCTTCCCTTTGCCGGCGCCTGGTACGGCTCCCAGCCGCCCTGGCGCAGGTACTTGCGCACCGTGTTGCGGCTGCACCCCAGCTCCGCCGCGATGCGCTTGGATCCCCAACCAAGCGAAGCCAGCTTCAGCATCGCCTGTACATCTTCAGGCGTCTGCATCGCCTGCTCTCCTTCAGTCCCTCTGGACCGAGGAGATTGCCCTTCTTCTACCGTCACCTTGACCTCCTGTCGTGAGGGGGTCAATTCCTCACGTCGTCAGGGGGTCAGTTTCTCGTGTCGCCTGACACCATCGCGCAGCGCAAGCAGCCGCCCGTCGCTGGCGGCGGTCGACGCGACGGTGGAGCAGGCCAAGGTGCTCGGCGTGACGCTGCCCGACCCCGGCCTGGTCTGGAATGCCGAGCGCGGCCACTACGACTACAGCCCGCTCGACTGGGAAGAATTCTGGCGCGTGATCAACGGCGACGGCCCGTGCAACCGCGAGCGGCTGGCCACGCGCGTCAA
>JBHIWE010000345.1:0-3393 GCA_041987645.1 Acidovorax sp.
CCGACCTGCTGCCTGCAGCCGACGGCAGCGTGACCTATGGTCAGCTGTTCAGCGTTCAGCCGTTCGGCAATACGCTGATGGTGATGAGTCTGACGGGCGAGCAGATTCGCCAGGCGCTGGAGCAGCAGTTCGACAGCGGCAGCAACTCCGTGGGTGCGCCGCGTATTCTGCAGGTGTCCGAGGGCTTCAGCTACCGCTTCGACCGTCGCCAGCCTGCGGGTCGGCGCTTGAGCGAGCTGCGCCTGAACGGCCGCACGCTCGAAATGTCCCAGCGCTACCGCGTGGGACTGCAAAGCTATCTGGGCAGCGGCGGCGACAACTTCAGCATCTTTACGCAAGGTACGGATGTGGTGGGCGGCATGCTGGATCTGGATGCCCTGGCGGAGCATGTGCGCCAACAAAGCCGCAACGGCCCGATGGCGTTGCCGTTGAAGGACCGTATCACGCGCATTCATTGAAGAAATCGGCGGCCTTGTACCGGGGAAGCGTTTGAAGCCGCCGCAAGATGCTCACGGATGCAGAACGACCGCTTGCGCTTGCCCTGGTTCGCGCAGAACGCTAAAGACAAAAGCCACCCGAGGGTGGCTTTTGCCATGGGACGGCAGGGCTAGGGCTTTTTGGTGGCCTTGGCCTTGGGGCTGCGGACCTCGTCCATGATGTTCCGGAAGTCGTCCACATCCTCGAAGCTGCGGTACACGCTGGCAAAGCGGATATAGCCGACCTTGTCCAGTCCCTTGAGCTCATCCATCACCAGTTCGCCGAGGCGACTGGAATCGATTTCACGCTGGCCCAGATTGAGCAGCCTGTCCTCGATACGTTCTATGGCTGCATCGATGAGTTCGGTGCTCACGGGACGCTTGCGCAGCGCGATCTGAAAAGAGCCTTGCAGCTTGGCGCGCTCGTATTCGATGCGGCGGCCGTCTTTCTTGACCACGGTGGGAAAGCTGACCTCGGGGCGCTCGTAGGTCGTGAAGCGCTTGTCGCAGCCGCCACAGCGGCGGCGGCGGCGGATGAAGCCCCCGTCCTCGGACTCGCGGGTCTCAACCACTTGCGTGTCCGGATGGTTGCAGAAGGGGCACTTCATGGCAGCTCAGCGCAGCAGGATTTACTTGCTGTAGACAGGGAACTTGGCAGTCAGCTCGGCCACCTTGGCGCGCACGGCGGCCAGATTGGCTTCGTCTTCGGGCTTGTCCAGCACATCGGCCACCAGGTTGGCGGTGATGCGGGCTTCTTGCTCACCGAAACCACGGGTGGTCATGGCGGGCGTACCGATACGGATGCCGCTGGTCACGAAGGGCTTTTCGGGGTCGTTGGGGATGGCGTTCTTGTTCACGGTGATGTGAGCCAGACCCAGAGCTGCTTCGGCTGCCTTGCCGGTAATGCCCTTGGCGCGCAGGTCCACCAGCATCACGTGGCTCTCGGTGCGGCCGGAGACGATGCGCAGACCGCGCTCGGTCAGCGTTTCGGCAAACACCTTGGCATTCTTCACGACCTGTTCCTGGTAGGCCTTGAACTCGGGAGTCAGGGCTTCCTTGAAGGCCACGGCCTTGCCGGCGATGACATGCATCAGGGGACCGCCCTGCAGGCCGGGGAAGATGGCGCTGTTGATGGCCTTCTCGTGCTCGGCCTTCATCAGGATCACGCCGCCACGAGGACCGCGCAGGCTCTTGTGGGTGGTGGTGGTGACCACGTCGGCGTGGGGCACGGGGTTGGGGTAGACGCCGGCTGCAATCAGGCCGGCATAGTGAGCCATGTCCACCCAGAAGATGGCGCCGACTTCCTTGGCGATCTTGGCGAAGCGCTCGAAATCGATGCGCAGGGCATAGGCGGAGGCACCGGCCACGATGATGCGGGGCTTGTGCTCGCGGGCCAGTTCTTCGAGCTTGTCGTAGTCGATGGCTTCGTCGGCATTCAAACCGTAGGAGACCGCCTTGAACCATTTGCCGGACATGTTCAGCGCCATGCCGTGGGTCAGGTGACCGCCTTCAGCCAGGCTCATGCCCAGAATGGTGTCGCCCGGCTTGGCGAAAGCCATCAGCACGGCCTGGTTGGCCTGAGAGCCGGAATTGGGTTGCACGTTGGCAGCTTCGGCACCAAAGATCTGCTTGATGCGGTCGATGGCCAGCTGCTCGACCACATCCACATGCTCGCAGCCACCGTAGTAGCGCTTGCCGGGGTAGCCTTCGGCGTACTTGTTGGTCAGCTGGGCAACTCTGCACCCTCGCCCAACGTGAGCTGGGTGCCGAAGGCCTGACCGACAAGGTCGACACGCCGTTTGCCGAACTCGGCCTGGATTCCCTCGGCCTGGTGGACTTCATGTTCACCGTGGAAGACCACTTCCACGTCAACATCGAGCACGATCGCGCGCTGGCCAACCCCACACTGAGCGGCCTGGCCACGCTGGTGGATGAGCTGCTGCTGGCCAAGGCGCAGCCGGTGGCGGCCTGATGCACGTCTGGATCACGGGGCTGGGGGCAGTCAGCGCCCTGGGCCGGGGCGTCACGGCGTTGACGCAGGCGCTGCAGGCCGGCCGTTCCGGCATCACGGCCCAACCCGGCAGCCCGGCGCATGCGCTGCGGCCCCACGCGGCGGCCGTGGTGACCGAGCCCCTCGGCGCTCACCTGCCACCCGCGCAGCGCAATCTCTACGATCGCCACAGCCTGATGGCGCTGGAGGCCGCGGCCGAAGCCTGGGCGCAGGCCGGGCTGCCCGAGTTCGCGCCGGCGCCTGAGCGCGCAGCCGTCAGCTGGGGCACCGGCCTGGGCGGCTCGGCTTCGCTGGAGGCGTCGTACCAACAGATGTTCACCGCGCAGCCGCCGCGAGTGCACCCCTACACCGTGGTGCGGGTGATGGCCAACTCGGCCGGCTCACACCTGGCCATGCGTCACCAGCTGCGCGCCGCCCAGCTGGCGGTATCCAACGCCTGCGCCTCGTCGGCCCAGGCCATCGGCGAGGCGCTCTGGCTGCTGCGCAACGGCCGCGCCGACCTGGCCCTGGTGGGCGGGTCGGAAGCCATGCTCAACGTGGGCAGCGCGCTGGGCTGGCAGGCCATGGGCGTGATGGCGCCGCTGGATGCCGACCAGCCCGAGCAGACCTGCCGCCCCTTCGACGACGGCCGCCAGGGCCTGGTGCTGGGCGAAGGCGCTGCCGCGCTGGTGCTGGAGACCGAGGCCCATGCCCGCGCCCGCGGCGCCACGCCGCTGGCCGAACTGGCCGGCTACGGGCACAGCGTGGACGCGGTGCACCTGTCCCGCCCCGACGCCGACGGGCAGGTCCGGGCCATGCGGGCGGCCCTGCAGGACGCCGGCCTGGCGCCCGCCGACATCGGCTACGTCAACGCCCACGGCACGGCCACCGAGGTGGGCGACGCGGTGGAGGCCAGCTCCATCGAGG
>JBHIWE010000346.1:0-3378 GCA_041987645.1 Acidovorax sp.
AGCGTGGGCGTGATGTCGTAGGCCAGCTTGATCTTGGCGTGATCCTGCCGGGTGCGGTACTGCGTGCCCGCGCCCAGGATGTACCAGGGCTGGTTGGTGGTGTTGAGCCCGGCAATCGCCCCGGTCACCGGGGTGCCGGCACCGCCCGCCACGCCGGCGGACTGCAGCACGGTGGGGAAGGTCATGGGCTGGCCCTGGCTGTCGCTGCGACTCAGGTTGATCCAGTACGACCAGTCGCCGCTTCTGCTGCCGATGGAAGCGCTGCTGTTCCAGCTGCGGTAGTGGCCGCTGCTGCCCAGCACGTCGGCGCTCTGGGAAGAATAGCCGGCGGCCACATGGGCTTCGAGCTTGTCGGGCATGCGCGTCACATAGTCCACCACGGCACCGGCGGAATTGCCGGGATAGGCGGCCGAGAACGGGCCGTACATGACATCGACGCGCTCGATCTCCTCGGGCGTCACCAGGCCCCAGCGCGGCGCATAGTTGCTGCCGTTGGCAATGCCATTGCCCAGGTAGTTGGACAGCAGAATGCCGTCGGCATAGACGGCCGAGCGCGCGCTATTGCCCGTGCCCGAGGCGCGCGTGGAGAGGATGGCGTGGTTGTAGTCGCCGATATAGCGCTTGCGCACCAGCAGGCTGGGCAGGTACTTGAGTGCGTCCTCGCTGTCCGTGGCGTTGATGCGCGTCTCGATCTCCTCGCGCGTGATGCCTTCGATGGTGGTCGGAATCTGCGTGGGCAGCGAGCTGGGCTGGCCGCCGTTGACGGTGACCACGCCCAGGGCCCGGCTGCGCTCGGGCAGATCGCTGGATTCGGTGGAAGTCTGGGCCAGGCACGGCCAGGCGATGCCACCGACCACGAGTGGCAGAAAAATCTTGTTCATGGATGCTTACCTCGGGACATGCGGCGACCCGCGATGCCCTGCAAAACGAATGACGCCCCGCGCAATCCAGGACTGCGTCAGCGCCGGGAAGAGTTCAGAGGTAAGCCACAGGCGGACCGCGCGCGGGCAGGGGGGCTGCGGTGAGGGAGGCGATGCGCGCCCGCTGCACGGGCTGCAGCGCATGCCACAGTGGTGACTCGGTAGGTGGCGGCAGTTGCAGCGCGGGCGGTGGCGGTGCTGCCTGGGGCAGGCACATGGGGCAGTCAAGGTGACCTGCACCCAGGGCGTTGCGGCCGTCTTCTCCTTTGACGATCAGCTTGACCGCGCCGGTACTGGTGCAGATCAGCTCGAACCCTTGAGACTGGATCAGCGGCGCGGCAGCTGCGACCCCCATGGACAGTGCCAGCCATGCCAGCACGCACCGGCCCAGCAGGCAGGTGGCAATGCGGCGAAGCGGTTGCAAGGTCATGGTCGGGTCGGTGCGAGTGTGCGTGCGGATGATACGTCTTCTGCTGCCGCAGAGCATGCGTGAAAACCGTCGCTATTGTTTTGCTGCACGCGCAAGGCGCAGGTCTTCAAATACAAAACCCGGCACAAGGCCGGGTCCGAGAAATTGTCGCGTCCTGTGCGAGAGACGGCAAGCAGGCGCGTCAGCGCCTCAGGGGCTTACTGCCCTGCAACGTGCTTGCGCAGATGCTCCAGCGCCTCCTCCACCTGGTCCACGAGCACCAGGCACAGGTCGCCGGGTTGCAATCGGGCCAGGGCATGATCGATGGCGAGGAACTCGCCATGGATCTCGGTGCTGTAGCTGGTGCGCGGTGCGCCTTCCAGCCCTTTGCGCAGCAGGGCCAGCACTTCGCCGTCCTCGCGGCCGCGCTGGCAGGCGTCCTGGTAGAGCACCACATCGTCGAACACCTTGCCCAGAATCTGGGTCTGCTCGGTGATGTCCTGGTCGCGGCGGTCGCCGGCACCCGAGATCACCACGCTGCGGCGCTTGGCGGGCATGGCCTCCACGGCCTGTGACAGCGCGCGAATGGCATCGGGATTGTGGCCGTAGTCGGCAATGATGGTGGCGCCCTTGTAATCCATCACATTGAAGCGGGCAGGGGCGTTGTCGCTGTCGTTGAGGAAGCCGGCCAGACCGCGGCGGATGGTCTGCCAGGGCAGGCCCACCGCCCAGGCAGCGCCGATGGAGGCCATGACGTTTTCCACCTGGAAGGTGATGGTGCCGTTGCGGGTCAGCGGAATGTCGCGCAGCGCGATGCTCTCGCGCCAGGAGCCTTCCGCCGCCACGATGGCGTCGCCGTCGACATAGACCACGCGGCTGCCCTGGGCACGGTGCGTGGCCATGACGGGGTGGTGACGGTCGGCGGCAAAGAAGATGACCTTGCCGGGGCAGACATGGGCCATGGCCGCGACCAGCGGGTCGGCGGCATTGAGCACGGCGTAACCCGTGGGCGCCACGTTCTGCACGATGACGCGCTTGAGGACGCCGACATCTTCCTTGGTGGTGATGAAGTTCAGGCCCAGATGGTCGCCTTCGCCCACATTGGTCACCACGGCGACCTGGCAGCGGTCGAAGCCCAGCCCTTCGCGCAATATGCCGCCGCGCGCGCATTCGAGCACCGCAGCATCGGTCTCGGGGTGGGCCAGTGCGTTGCGTGCACTCTTGGGGCCGGAGCAGTCTCCGCTGTCGATCTGGCGACCGTTGACGTACACGCCATCGGTGTTGGTCATGGCGGTGCGCCAGCCATGCGAGGTGAACAGGTGGGCGATCACGCGCGTGGTCGTGGTCTTGCCGTTGGTGCCGGTGACCGCGACCAGGGGAATGCGGCCGTCGTCACCGGGAGCGAACAGCTCATCGACCATGGGAACGCCGACATTGCGGGGACGACCGAAAGAAGGCGCCAGGTGCATGCGCAGGCCGGGAGCGGCGTTGACTTCCACAATGCCGCCGCTTTGCTCCTCCAGGGGCTTGAGCATGGTCTCGCAGACCACGTCCACACCGCAGATATGCAGTCCGATGGTCTGTGCGGCCTCGATGGCGCGGGCGGCGATTTCGGGGTGCACATCATCGGTCACGTCGGTGGCGCTGCCGCCGGTGGACAGGTTGGCATTGTTGCGCAGCACCACGCGCTGGCCCTGGGCGGGCACGCTGTCAGGCGTCAGGCCTTCGCTGGCGATGCGCGCGATGGCGATATCGTCCAGACGCACCTTGGTCAATGCCGTGCCGTGGCCGGAGCCTCGGCGGGGGTCCTGGTTGACGATGTTCACCAGCTCGCGAATGGTGTGCTGGCCGTCGCCCAGGACCTGGGGGGGCTCGCGGCGGGCGGCTGCCACCAGCTGGCCGCCGACGACCAACAGGCGGAAGTCGTGACCGGGCAGAAAGCGCTCGACCATGATTTCATCGCCGAACTCTCTGGCAGTCTTGAAGGCGGCCTCCAGCCCTTCGCGGGTGGTGATGTTCACCACCACGCCCTTGCCCTGGTTGCCGTCC
>JBHIWE010000347.1:0-3369 GCA_041987645.1 Acidovorax sp.
ACCAGCTTGATGAAGCCGCGCGTGTCGAAGTTGGCGAGCGCCCTCGGCACGTTGTCGAGCTTCAGCAGCCGGCTGTCGGTTTCGATTCCTTTGATGAGGTGGGCCTCGGCTTCGGACAGCCCGACGGTGGCGACCTGCGGGTCGGTGAACACCACGGCCGGCATTGCGGTGAGATCGAGCGCTGCTTCGCCGCCGGTCATGTTGATGGCGGCGCGCGTGCCGCCGGCCGCTGCGACATAGACGAACTGCGGCTGGTCGGTGCAGTCGCCTGCGGCGTAGATGTGCGGTGCGCTCGTGCGCAGGGCTGAATCGACGACGATGGCGCCTTGCGGGTTCACCGTCACGCCGGCCGCTTCGAGATTCAGGCTACGGGTGTTCGGGCTGCGCCCGGTGGCGATGAGCAGCTTGTCGGCACGCAGCTCGCCTTGGGCGGTCGTGAGAACGAATTCACCATCCCGATAAGCCACCTGACTCGCCTGCGTGTGCTCCAGCACCTCGATGCCCTCGGCGCGGAAGGCATCGGTCACGGCCGCCCCGATGGTCGGGTCTTCGCGGAAGAACAGCGTGCTACGCGCCAGGATCGTGACCTGGCTGCCCAGCCTGGCGAAAGCTTGTGCTAGTTCGACCGCGACCACCGACGAACCGATCACCGCCAGCCGCTTGGGGATGGCGTCGCTCGACAGCGCCTCGGTGGAGGTCCAGTAGGGCGTGTCCGCGAGGCCCACGATCGGCGGAATCGCCGGGCTCGCGCCGGTCGCAATCAGGCAGCGGTCAAAGGCGACTTCGCGCTCTCCGCCCGCGAGCAACTGCACGGTAAGGGTGTGCCCATCCTTGAAGCGGGCTTCGCCGTGAAGCACGGTGATGGATGGATTGCTTTCCAGGATGCCCTCGTACTTGGCGTGGCGCAGTTCCTCGACGCGCGCCTGCTGCTGAGCCAGCAGCCGCTTGCGCAGGATGGCCGGCGTTGCCGCCGTGATGCCCTCGTCGAACGGGCTCTCCGCCCGCAGATGGGCGATGTGGGCGGCGCGGATCATGATCTTGGACGGGACGCAGCCGATATTGACGCAGGTGCCGCCGATGGTGCCGCGCTCGATCAGCGTGACGCGCGCGCCACGCTCCACGGCTTTCAGCGCTGCCGCCATCGCAGCGGCGCCGCTGCCGATCACCGCCACGTGCAGCGCTGGCTCACCGTTGGCAAGCTTCGTTTCGTGATTGAGCACACGCAGCGTCTTGTTCGGCTTGTCGTCAACCCATGCGCGGTAACCGAGCGCGTTCACGGCGGCGGCCAGCAGATCCAGGCCTACGTTCGCTTCCGCCTCGATGTCAGCCTGCTGCTGCGCATAGGACACCGAGGCCGAGCGCACGCCGGGCACGTTTTTCAGAGCCTGCTGGACGTGCTCGGCGCAGGACGTGCAGGTCATGCCCTCGATGTGAAGGGTGATCGCTTCAACCATGACCGTGCCCTCACTGCTTGACGCTGGAGGGGTAGCCCGCGTTCTCGGTGGCCTGGGTCAAGGCGTCGGCGTTGGTCTTGGCGTCATCAAAGGTCACGACGGCTTCCCGCTTCTCGTAACTGACTTCGACCTTTTGCACGCCATCCACCCTGGTGAGCGCTTTCTTGACGGTGATCGGGCAGGCGGCGCAGGTCATGCCGGGCACGGCGAGCGTGACGGTCTGGACGGCGGCCCAGGCGGGCGTGGCGAGAGTGGCGGCCAGGGCCACGAGTGCGACGAGTTTCTTCATGATGATCTCCTGTCAGTAGAACAGCGGAAGGACGTAGGGAAAGGCGAGCGCGATCACCACCAGGGCGGCCACGATCCAGAAGATGATCTTGTAGGTCGTACGGACCTGCGGAATCGCGCACACCTCGCCCGGCTTGCAGGCTTGTGCCGGTCGGAAGATACGGCGCCAGGCGAAGAACAGCGCGACGAGCGCTGCACCGATGAAGATCGGCCGGTACGGCTCCAGCACGGCTAGGTTGCCAATCCACGCACCCGAGAAGCCGAGCGCGACCAGCACCAGCGGGCCGAGGCAGCAGGTCGAAGCAAGGATGGCGGCCAGTCCACCGGCGAACAAGGCGCCGCGTCCTGCTTGGGGTTCGGTCTGACGATCAGGCATACACTTTTCCTTCTGAATCTACTTCGGATAGCGTAACGTTAATGCCGTACTTAAGTACGGAGTCAAGCGATATGCAGAAAGAACTCGAAAACCTGACCATCGGTGCCTTGGCTCGCGCCGCTGGGGTCAACGTGGAGACGATCCGGTTCTATCAGCGCAAAGGCCTGTTGCCCGAACCGGACAAGCCCTACGGGAGCATCCGCCGCTACGGCGCGTCGGATGTCACCCGCGTGCGTTTCGTGAAGTCGGCTCAGAGGCTGGGTTTCAGCCTGGATGAGGTCGCGGAACTGCTCAAGCTCGAGGACGGGACGCATTGCGACGAGGCGCGCGAGCAAGCAGAACGAAAGCTTGCGGATGTGCGGATCAAGCTTGCCGACCTTCGTCGGATCGAGCGGGCACTCGCAGAACTTGTCGAGCGTTGTTGCGCGGCGACGGGACAGGTCCGCTGTCCGCTGATCGAAGCCTTGCAGCAGAATCCGGTCGGATGACACCAGAACCGATTCAGGATCGTTTCTATCGCCCAGCCAATGCTGTAATCCAACCGCTTGATTCGTCCGCGCGTAACGCATTGATTTGTATGGCGCTGACTTATGGCCTTTGCGGACTTCGGGCCAGTTTCGGAGAGCGGGGTCGGAGCGAGGAATGGCCAGGAGAGAGTGGAATGTGGCCGGGAACGCCCAATTCGGGCGGCAGGCGAAGTCCGCACGCTTCCTCAGGAACCCCCAACAACACGCGGGAACCGGCGCGATCGGGCAAGAAAAACCCCCAATCGAGAGCGGCTGGGGTTTTGTTATTGGTGGTGCTAGAGCGCCACGGTTACGACCCAGACTCTACACAAGATGAGAGTGTTTAGGTGCAAATGCACGGAAACGCCGTGATCCGTAAAGAGTAAGTGCGGACCGGACGCGGGTTCAGTTCCCAAACACGGAATCGAACTGCCGGACTCAGAGAGTGATTCGGCCGACGTCGAAGCAGGCCTGCACGTAGTCCATGTCGGCCTCGCGGACGCCTGCGTCGGCGAAGTATTTCCGCCACGACGCCACGACCTCGCTGACCCGGCGGGCGATGGCCTTTGCATCGTCGTCGTTCAGCATGAAGTGCTGAACCGCGCTCAGTGCGTTGGCGAGGTTCGACTCCTGGCCCTGCAGGCCAACAATCATTGCCTGCCGATAGGAGGTGCTCACCTGCGGCATCGGCACGAGGTCAAATGCCGGAGCGAGACGGAAGGTTGTGCCGGCCACGTGGAGTGCA
>JBHIWE010000348.1:0-3363 GCA_041987645.1 Acidovorax sp.
GGCCCGCTCGGCATGCACCGCCGTGGGCGCGAACTTCGGCGGGTCCAGCACGATGGCGTCGAAGGTGCGGCCTTCCTTGAGGAACTGGCGCAGCGAGGCGTTCACATCCGCATCGAGGAAATCCGCGCGTGCCATGTCGAAGCCGTTGAGCGCCACGTGCGCCCGGGCGCGTTCCAGCGCCGGGCCCGACGAATCGATGGAGGTGACGTGCCCCGCACCCCCCGCCAGCGCCGCCACCGAGAAGCCGCCCGTGTAGCAAAAGCAGTTCAGCACGCGCTGGGAACCCAGGCGCCGCACGGTCTCGAAGAACCGCTGGCGGCTGTCGCGCTGGTCCAGATAGAAGCCGGTCTTGTGGCCTTCGGCGATGTTGAGCGTGAGCTGCCAGCCGTGTTCGCGCAGCGACCGCTCCAACGGCACCGGCGAGCCATCGTCCCGCTGGCCGCCGCGCAGCCAGCCGGTGGCGGGCTGCAGACCTTCCAGCTGGCGCACGCTGGCGTCGGAACGCTCGTAGAGGTGCCGCGCGCCCGTGGCCTGCAGCAGCGCGTCGGCGATCACGCTCTTCCAGCGCTCGGTGCCGGCGCTGGTGAACTGGGCCACCAGCACGCAGGCGTCGCCCTCGCCGTCGCCATAGCGGTCCACGATCAGGCCGGGCAGGCCGTCGGATTCGCCATGCACCAGGCGCACACCGTCGCTCTCTATGGCAAAACGGCTCCGCGCCTTGATGGATGCTTGGCATGCAGCTATGAAAAACGAAGCATCGATGCGCTGCTTCTCGTCGAAGCTCCAGACGCGGGCGCGGATGCGCGAGGCCGGGCTGAACGCAGCCCAGGCCAGAAAGCGCCCCTCGGCGGACTCCACGCGCACCGTCTCGCCGCTGTCGCCGCCACCCTTGGCGATGGCCGACTCGAAGATCCAGGGATGGCGGCGCAGGAGCGAACGTTCCTTGCCAGGTCGCAGGCGAATGGTTTTCATGGGGGCGTATTGTGATGCCGGGGCGCTGACGCCGGCAGCCTGCGGGCATCAAAAACGATAGCTGGATGCGCCCGCAGCATCTGGGCCGGCCTGCGCTTTCACGCAGTGCTGGGGTTTCCCACCCTGCCGGCAGCCCAGGCGCGCGCTACCCTGGCAGGGCCATGCCGCCCGCCATCGCCTCCACCCCTTCCGGCTCTTCCCTGCTGCCCGACGGCATCGCCGTGCTCGAACGCGGCTGGCTGTCGGCCAACAACATTCTGCTGACCGACCCTGAAGGGCGCTGCGGCGCCGCGCTGGTGGACAGCGGCTACTGCACCCACGCGGCGCAGACCGTCGCGCTGGTGCAGGCGCGGCTGCCACCGGGCGCCCCACTCGCCCTGCTGGTCAACACCCACCTGCACAGCGACCACTGCGGCGGCAACGCCGCGATGCAGGCGCACTTTGCCGGCCTGCGTACGCTGATCCCGCCCGGCCAGGCCGCCCTGGTGCGCGACTGGGACCCCGATGCCCTGAGCTACACGCCCACCGGCCAGGACTGCCCGCGCTTTCGCTTCGACGGCGTGCTGCAGCCCGGGCGCCCGCTGCGCCTGGGCGGGCGCCACTGGCAGGTGCATGCGGCCCCAGGGCACGACACGCACTCGGTGGTGCTGTTCGAGCCCGAGTCGCGGGTGCTGATCTCGGCCGATGCACTCTGGGAGAACGGCTTCGGCGTGGTCTTTCCGGAGCTGGAGGGCGAGCAGGCCTTCGCCGCCGTGGCCGCCACGCTGGACCGCATCGAGGCGCTGGCTCCGGTCATCGTCATTCCCGGCCACGGACCGGTCTTCACCGACGTGGCGGGCGCCTTGGCCACCGCCCGGCGCCGGCTGGACGGCTTCGTGCAGAGCCCCGCACGCCACGCCCTCTACGCCGCCAAGGTGCTGCTGAAATACAAACTGCTGGAATGGCAGCAGGCGCCGGAGGCACAGGTGCGGGCCTGGGCGACTGCCACGCCCTACTTCGGGATGCTGCACGCGCGCCATTTCGGCGGCACGCCGTTCACTGAATGGACGAGCGAATTGCTATCGGCGCTGGAAGCCAGCGGCGCTGCCCGGCGGGCGGACGGCTGGCTGCACAACGCCTGACGCAGGCCACGCGCCCAACTCAGGGCAGATCCTTGGACGGGTCCGGCCGGCTCATGTCGCGCGGGCCCACCGTGCCCAGCCGACCCTTGATGGACTGCGGCTGACCCGTGAGCAGGGCGGCGTAGAACGTGGTGTTGGAGAGCACCTTTTTCACGTAGTCGCGCGTTTCGGGGAACGGCACGTTCTCGGCCCAGATCGCCGCGTCGAGCACCGGGCCGTTGCGCCAGTTGCGGGGGCGCCCCGGGCCGGCGTTGTAGGCGGCGGCGGCCAGGGCCATGGAGCCGTCGAAATCGTCCAGCGCCAGCTTGAGGTAGGCCGTGCCGATGGCGATGTTGGTGTCGCGGTCGTTGATCTGGTCGGGCGTGAAGCCGGCCATGCCGATCTTGCGCGCCGTCCAGCGGGCCGTGGCGGGCATGACCTGCATCAGGCCCGAGGCGCCGACGCCCGAGCGCGCATCCATGATGAAGCGGCTTTCCTGGCGGATCAGGCCATAGACGTAGGCCGGGTCCAGGCCGATGCCCTGGGCGCGCGCCACCACCGCGTCGCGGAACGGCGTGGGAAAGCGCTGGCTGGCATCGAACGAGGTCTTGGTGCGCTCGCTGGTGTTGATGCAGCGGTCCCAGACCTGCTGGGAGCAGGCGAAGTCGGCGGCGGCCAGCAGCTCGCGCTCGGCCAGGCCCCCTGGCGTGTGCAGGTTGGTGCCGTAGTTCCATTCGCGCACGCCTTCGCCGCGCAGGCCGAGCTGGATGGCGTAGAGCCCGCGCGCCAGGCTGGGGTTGGCGCGGGCGGCGGCCTTTTCCTCGGCCGTGAGCGGCGCAGGCGCGGGCGGCACCGTCACGCGCTGGCCCAGCTCTTCCAGCGCCAGCTGCTCGTAGAAACCGCTGGGGCCTGCGATCCGTTCGAACAGCTTCTTGATCTCGGCGCGGTCGTCGTCGCCCGGGCGCTGGGCCATGAGGGAGCGCGCCTTCCAGTAGATCCAGGTGCTGTCGTTGCGGGCCTCGGGGCTCATGGCGTCGATGGCGCGGCCGGCCACCTTCCACTGCCCGGCGCGCAGGGCGGCACGCACCTTCCAGGCCAGCATGTCGTCGGTCAGGTCGGCATCGCGGGTGACGTTGCCGTAATAGCCCAGCGCATCGTCCGACAGCGAGGCCGCGGCCTGCCGGCCGAGCACGCCCCAGGTCCAGTTGCGTTCCTCAGGCGAGAGCTGCACGCCCCATTTGCTGTCGAGCAGGCGCGCGGCCTGCGCCACATCGTTGCGGGACAGCCGGAC
>JBHIWE010000349.1:0-3336 GCA_041987645.1 Acidovorax sp.
CTTGCCCTCGTGCTCATAGGCCAGCACCAGCGTGGTCTGCGGCCCGGTGGCCAACAGGTCGCGCACCGTACCCAGCGCCACGCCCTCGCGGTTGACCACGTCCAGGCCGATCAGATCGACCCAGTAGAACTCGCCCTCTTGCGCCGCCGGAAAGCTCGAGCGCGACACAAAGATGCGCGCGCCGCGCAAGGCCTCGGCCGCATCACGGTCGTCCACGCCCTCGGCCATGGCTACGATGGAATCGGAATGCTCGCGCGACTGGCGCACGGCCAGCGACACGGTGCCGCTGAAGAAGCTCTTAGCACCCTTTTCGGCCGGCAGCAGGAACCAGTGCTTGGCCGACAGCAGGGCCTCGGGCGAGGCGCTGTAGGGCAGCACCTTGAACCAGCCCTTCACCCCCCAGGCATCGGCAATGCGGCCGACTTCCACCGCATCGGCGGGCAGGTCTGCGGGCTCTAGAACGGGCAGCTTGGACATGGCGGGCTCAGTGCAGGAAAGGAGGACAGGACAAAAAAGACAGGCAAAGAAAAAGGGCGGGGCCCGTCAGCAGAACCAACGGAGCCCGCCCCTAGCAGCGGAATACGCAGCGATCAGGCAGCTTGCTTGGCAGCAGCTTGCTTGATCAGGCGGTCCACGGTGGGAGATGCCTGGGCGCCCACGCTCTTCCAGTACGTCAGACGGTCTTGAGCAATGCGCAGACCTTCTTCGCTTTCCTTGGCCGTGGGGTTGTAGAAACCCAGGCGTTCGATGAAGCGGCCGTCGCGACGAACGCGCTTGTCGGCAACGACGATGTTGAAGAACGGACGGCCTTTAGAACCGCCGCGGGAGAGCCGAATCACGACCATAATGAATCCTTCGGGTGGTGCAGCCCATACGGAGGCTGCAGAAAGTTTTGCTGCGTTTGAGACACGCGACATGGCCACCCGGCCAGCGACACGCTGCAAAGTCCGCGATTATATCCCCATCTTGCCAATGCCCCTCATCCGTCCGAGCCGCGACGAAGACATCGCCGCCATTGCCGCCATCTATGCCCACCATGTCCTGCACGGCACGGGCACCTTCGAAACCACCCCGCCGACCGAAGCCGACATGGCCGCGCGCCGCGCCGACGTGCTGGGCCGCGGCCTGCCGTATCTGGTGGCGGAGCAGGACGGGCAGGTGCTGGGCTTCGCCTACTGCAACTGGTTCAAGCCGCGACCGGCCTACCGCTTCTCGGCCGAGGACTCCATCTACATCGCCGATGCGGCGCGCGGCATGGGACTGGGCCGCCAGTTGCTGGGTGCACTGTGCGACGCCGCCGAAGGCGCGGGCGTGCGCAAGCTGCTGGCGGTGATCGGCGATTCGGCCAACCTGGGCTCGATCGGAGTGCACCGCTCGGCGGGCTTCACGCAAATCGGCGTGATGCGCTCGGTGGGATGGAAGTTCGGTGCCTGGCGCGACGTGGTGCTGATGGAAAAGCCGCTGGGCGATGGGGACACCACCCCGCCCGAGCCCGTCGGCAGCGAAGCCGCCCACTGAACGCCCTTGCGCGCCCTATCTGCCCCGCCGCATGAAAAACAAGACCATCGCCACCTGGCTGGCCTTCGTGGGCGGGCCGCTCGGTCTGCATCGCTTCTATCTGCACGGCCTGGGCGACTGGCTGGGCTGGCTGCTGCCGATCCCCACGGCCCTGGGCGTCTACGGCATCCAGCGGGTGCAGGCGCTGGGCCAGGACGATCACCTGAGCTGGGTGCTGATTCCGCTGCTGGGCTTCACCATCGCGGGCTGTGCGCTCTGCGCCATCGTCTATGGGCTGATGCCGCCGGAGAAGTGGAACGCGCGCCACAACCCGGCCGCAGCGGTCGCCGATGCGGCGCCGGGGCACACGGGCTGGCTGACCATCGTCGCCGTCGCGCTGGCCCTGCTCGTTGGCACGGCCATTCTCATGGCCAGCCTGGCGTTCAGCTTCCAGCGCTACTTCGAATACCAGGTCGAGGAAGCCCGCAAGATTTCGCAGTAGCCGTTGTCGGCCCTCGGTGCGAAGGGCCGCGAAGCCGATTGCCCAGGCGCAGAGCCTGGATCGGGGCGCCTGGCCACCCGTACCGCCGTGAGGCCGATGCGAGCGGCAGGGGTGCCGCACACCAGCTTGCCCCCCTCGGCATGCCGGGAACCACGAGCCGAAAGCCGTTAGAACAGCCTCTCAGTCCGCCAGGAAGAGCTCCTGCAGATCGCTCAAGAAGTCGAAGCCGCGCTCGGTGGGGCGCACCAGCCCATCCGCGCGGCTCACCAGGCCCTTGCGCTCGGCCTCGTCCAGCCCCCGGGCGATGGCCGTGAGCGGCAGCCCGGTGCGTTCCATGAACTGCTGCGGCGTGAACCCGTCGCGCAACCGCAGCGCGTTCAGCATGTATTCGAAGGGCAGATCGGCCCGGCGCACGTCCGCGTCCTGTGCGATGGCGCGGCCGGCCAGGGCGCCCTCCATGTAGCGGCGCGGATCGCGCAGCCGCACCTGGCGCACGACGCGGTGCGCGAAGCTGAGCTTGCTGTGCGCGCCAGCGCCGATGCCCAGGTAGTCGCCGAACTGCCAGTAGTTGGTGTTGTGCACGCACTGGTGGCCGTCCCGCGCATAGGCCGAGACTTCATAGCGCCGCAGGCCGGCCGCTCCGGTCATCTCGGTGATGCGGTCGAGCATGGCGTAGGCCGTGTCGTCCTCCGGCACGGCGGGCGGATGCTTGGCGAAGTAGGTGTTGGGCTCGATGGTCAGGTGGTAGATCGAGATGTGCGGCGGCTCAAGCGCCAGCGCCGTGCGCATGTCCTGCTCCAGGTCGGCGATGGTCTGGCCCGGCAGCGCATACATGATGTCGAGGTTGAAGGTGCCGAAGGCGTCGCGCGCCTCCTCCACCGCCGCCAGCGCCTGGGCTCGGTCGTGGACCCGGCCCAGGGCCTGCAGGAAGCGGTCGTCGAAGCTCTGCACGCCCACCGACAGCCGCGTGACGCCCGCGGCGCGGTAGGCACGGAAGCGGTCTTTCTCGAACGTGCCGGGGTTGGCCTCCAGCGTGATCTCGCAATCCGGCTCCAGCCGCAGGCGGGCGCGCACGCCGCCCAGCAGGCGGTCGATGGACTGCGGCGCGAACAGGCTGGGCGTGCCGCCGCCGATGAAGATGCTGTGAACCGTACGGCCCCAGATCAGCGGCAGCGCGGCCTCCAGATCGGCCATCAGCGCGTCCAGGTAGCGCCCCTCGGGCAGTGCATCGGCGCCGGCACGCGCCTCGTGCGAGTTGAAGTCGCAGTAGGGGCACTTCCTCAGGCACCAGGGCAGATGGATGTAGAGCGACAGCGGCGGCAGGCTGGACAGCTGCA
>JBHIWE010000350.1:0-3327 GCA_041987645.1 Acidovorax sp.
TCCCGCACGCCGCGGGCTCCTCTTCTCCCAACCCCTGAAAGGTCCACCATGCATATCGAAATCGGCATCCTCTCCCAGGACAAGATCGCCTATGCCTCCGTCGCCGCCACCGCGCTGCTGGCCGCGCACACGCTGCCCCTGCTCAAGAGCCCCACGGCCTGGCTGCGCACGCTGCTGGCCGCCTTCTTCTTCAGCGCGCTGATGCAGGTGTGGCACATGCCCATCGGCCCGTCCGAGCTGCACTTCGTCGGCGCCATGCCCATCTACCTGCTGTTCGGCTTCATCCCCACGCTGCTCGGCTTCGGCCTGGGGCTGCTGGCCCAGGCCCTGGTCTTCGAGCCGCAGGATCTGGCGCACCTGGCCGTCAACTTCCTGAGCCTGGCCGTGCCGCTGGTCGCCGTGCACCACGGCCTGGGCAAGCGCCTGGAACGCATCAGCATCGCCAACGTGCTCAAGCTCGACGCCCTGTACTACGCCGGCGTCACCCTCATGGTCGGCTTCTGGCTCTCCATCAGCAGCGACCCGGCCCCCGTGGCCGACTGGGCGCTGTTCGCCGCGTCCTACCTCAGCCTCGTGGCCGTGGAGCCGCTGCTGACCATCGCCATCACCCTCGGCGCCACGCGCCTGCGCGGCCGCCGCTGGCTGGCGGCCTGCATCGACGAAGGCACGCTGCAGCGCATCGCCGCGCCCCGCACCGCTGCGGCCGCCGCCGCCCTCTGACCCCGCACCCCACAGAAAAGAACACACGCACATGTCCGCAGGAAAGATCATGCTCGTGGGCATCGGCCCCGGCAGCACCGACCACATGACCGCGCGCGCCCGCGCCGCCATCGCCGAGGCCGACACCATCATCGGCTACGTCACCTACATCAAGCTGGTGGCCGATCTCATCGAGGGCAAGGAGATCATCCGCAAGTCCATGACCGAGGAGCTCGACCGCGCCATCGAATCGCTGGCCCGCGCCCGCGAGGGCAAGAAGGTCGCGCTCATCTCCTCGGGCGATGCGGGCGTCTACGGCATGGCCGGCCCCACCTTCGAGGTGCTTTTCCAGGCCGGCTGGACGCCGCCCGCCTTCGACGAGAACGGCGTGGTCGAGCCCGGCGGCATCGAGGTCGAGATCGTTCCCGGCGCATCGGCCCTCAACAGCTGCGCCGCCCGCGTCGGCGCGCCGCTCACGCACGACTTCTGCGCCATCTCCCTCTCGGACCTGCTCACGCCCTGGCCCACCATCGCGCGCCGGCTCGATGCCGCCGCCATGGCTGACTTCGTCGTCGCGCTCTACAACCCCAAGAGCGGCCGCCGCACGCGCCAGATCGAGGAAGCCCAGCGCCTCTTTTTGCGCCACCGCAGCCCCGACACGCCCGTCGCCATCGTCAAGAGCGCCTACCGCCGCCGCGAACGCATCGAGTTCGCCACCCTGGCCACCATGTGCGATGCCGACATCGGCATGCTGAGCACGGTGCTCATCGGCAACAGCAACACCATCGTGCAGCACGGCCTCATGGTCACGCCGCGCGGCTACGCCAACAAGTACGACGTGGAAGGCGGCGGTGCCACGCGCGAGGGCGAACGCCCCGGCCGCTCGCTCTCCACCGGCCTCAACGGCTGGCTGGAGAACCTGCAGCTCGACCACGCCGCCGGCGAGAGCATCGAAGCGCTGGCCCTGCGCCACCGCCTGCCGGCCGACTACATCCGCGACACCCTGGCCCAGCCGCTCGCCGCCGAGCCCGCCAACACCACCGAGGAAGAGGCATGAGCGCCGACCAACCCCACACCACCAACGCCGCCGCCCCCGCAGCAGCGCCCGAGGGCGTGCGCGTCGTCGTCAAGCCCAAGATCGGCGGCTACCGCCGCCACATCCTCATCTGCACCGGCCCGCGCTGCGCGCAGGAAGGCCAGGCCCAGGCCCTGTTCGACAGCCTGGGCGAGAAGTTCAAGGCCGCGGGCCTGAACGACGGCGAACTGCGCGTGAAGCGCAGCCGCGTCAGCTGTTTCGCCGCCTGCAAGGGCGGCCCCGTGATGTGCGTGCAGCCCGACGGCACCTGGTATTACGACGTCACGCCCGAGAACATGGACCGCATCATCGAAAAGCACCTCGTCGGCGGCCAGCCGGTCGAGGACCTGGTGTTCCACCAGGGACCGACGGGCGCATAGGGCTGCCCGTACTGCCTTCGATGTGGCGCCTGGTCAGCACCGCTTCGCTGGATTTTGTGGGCCGCGCCCAATAGCGAGCCAGCGCCGGGAACTCGCCAATGAACGCGGGATCAGATGCACATACCCGTCATCCACCAGGCAAAGGAATGTGACGATGACCCCGAACGAACGCCCGCTGCTCGACGACCTGCTGCAACGCCTAGCCCACGCCGGCCCGGCAACCAAGGACAGCGAGGCCGACAGCCGCATCCACCAGGCGCTGGCCGCGCAGCCCGACGCGCTCTACCTGCTGGTGCAGCGCTGCCTGCTGCTCGAGCGCGGCCTCGCGCATGCACAGGAAGAAATCGCACGGCTGCAGCAGGCCGCAGACAGCCATCGCAGCTTCATCGGCGCCGACCTGGAGCAAGGCTTCGGGCGCGCCCCGTCGCAGGCCTACAGCCCAGGCGCCGCCGCAGCACAACCCACGTCCATGCCGCCGCAAGCCCCCCCAGCGGGCTATGCGCAGCCGGCACCCGCTCCGAGCTGGCGCGACCGCCTGTTCGGCAACAACGCCAGCGCACCGGCTGCGGCCGCCCCTGCAGGGCCGGGCTTTCTGGGCACCGCCGCCAGCGCGGCGGCCGGTGTAGCCGGCGGCATGTTCCTGTTCAACGGGCTGGAACACCTGCTGGGCAACCGCGGCAGCGCCGTGGGCAATAGCCTGCTGGGCGGCGGTGAGTTGCTGCCGCAGGAAACCGTGGTGCAGAACATCACCAACGAGAATTTCTACGACAGCCGCGGCAACGACGACAGCCGCGACGCAGGCTGGTTGCCCGACGACAGCGGCCCGGCCTTCGACGACGACGGCGGGAACTTCCTCTGAGAACGTGTTCACGATCTTCTGGGCAACCGAGCCTGGAAGCGGGTGTCGCATCGCCCAGGCCGCACTCCTTCGAGGCTACGCACCCCGGGACGATCAGATCGGTTTCCGCAGGGCAACGTCTCGATGTCCGGCGTGCGATGCCCGCATCACGCCACCGGCCCTGGACAGCAGCGCGCGCAGCGCGACCGGGACCGGCGTCAGCGCCATCAGACCGGTCCCCCTGGGGAGGCGTCGGCCTCGAACACACCTGACTTGCCGCCGGATTTGTGGGTCAGCCGGATGCCCTCGATCCGTATGCCGCGGTCGGCCGCCTT
>JBHIWE010000351.1:0-3311 GCA_041987645.1 Acidovorax sp.
CGGGTTCGGTCTTGGCATAGACCACCAGGGTGTCGGCGTCGGGGCCGTTGGTGATCCACATCTTGCTGCCGTTGAGCAGGTAGTAGCCGCCCTTGTCCTCGGCCTTGAGCTTCATGCTGATGACGTCGGAGCCGGCGCCCGGCTCGCTCATGGCGAGCGCTCCCACATGTTCGCCGCTGATGAGCCCGGGCAGGTACTTGCGCTTTTGCGCCTCGCTGCCGTTGCGGTTGATCTGGTTCACGCACAGGTTGCTGTGCGCGCCATAGGAGAGACCCACCGACGCGCTGGCGCGGGAGATCTCTTCCATGGCCACCATGTGCGCCAGGTAGCCCATGGCCGCTCCGCCGTAGGCTTCAGGCACGGTGATGCCCAGCACGCCCAGATCGCCCATCTTGCGCCAGAGGTCCATGGGGAACTGATCGCTGCGGTCGATCTCGGCAGCGCGCGGAGCGATCTCGGCCTGGGCGAAGTCGCGCACGGCGTCGCGCAGAGCGTCGATGTCTTCGCCGAGCTGGAAGTTCAGGCCGGGCATGGGGGCAGTGCTCATGGTGTGTCTCCTGGTGTCTGTGGTGGGCGCGGGCCGCCACTGCGGCGAAACCCCGTGTGTGCCGGGATGCGCCCCAAAGGCCCTTGCATATTACGTTGACGTAAACGTCAATTCCCGATTATCGGCCATTTGCGCCCGCCGGGTCATCCCTGCTTCTCGCTCTTGCGCAGCAGCGCGCGGGCTTCCTTCTCGTGCTCACGGACCTCGTCCAGGTTGGCCTGCAGGTCGGCCATCTGCGCCTCCAGCTGCTTGCGATGCTGCCCCAGCACGTCGAGAAAGCGGCGCAGCTGCACCCCCGTATCACGAGGGCTGTCGTAGAGGTCGATGATCTCCTTGGCCTCGGTCAGCGACAGGCCCAGTCGCTTGGCCCGCAGCGTCAGGCGCAGCCGTGTGCGGTCGCGCGGGCTATAGAGGCGGTTGCGTCCGCCTGGTCCCGTGCGCTCGGGCTGCAGCAGGCCCATGTCTTCATAGAAGCGCATGGCCCGGGTGGTCAGGTCGAATTCCTTGGCGAGGTCGCTGATGGTGTAGGTAATGGACATGGGTGGGCGTGCGCCGGGGTCGTCACCCCGTACACGCATGACGTTGACGTTAACGTCAATCCTACCGCACGCGCCGCAGCGCGGCCATCCGGCGGACCGGTCAGCGGTTCAGCGTCGCGGGCGGCGGCACCAGCGTATCGGCGGGCAGAGCGGCCACCTCCGCCAGCAGCTGCACCAGGGCCGCCCCGGCGGCCTCCACCACGGCGCGGCCTTTGTCGGCCGTGGCACCCACCGCGTTGCCGACGGCGCCGCTCGGGTGGTAGTCCTGCATCGCCCAGCCCATCTTGGCGCTGCGGCCGTTGCCCAGCACGGCATAGCGCTCGGCCCGGTCCTGCGAGCTGGAGCGCCATTGCGCGGCGTGCTCCATACGAACGGTCTCCGGGGCCAGGTGCAGCATCATCGAGGTCTCGATCTCGCCGGCATGGATGCCGAAGCGGTGCTCCTCGGCGCTGAAAAGTCCGTGCACCGCATCGGGCAGCGGCAGGCTGAACCAGCTCGCGCTATAGACCAGCATGCCCTGGTGCTGGCGCAGCTCGCGCGCCACGATGTCCATCACGCTCACCTGCCCGCCATGGCCGTTGAGCAGCAACAGCTTCTTCACGCCCGCCCGCGCCACGCAGGCGCCCAGCTCGGTCCAGAGCGCGATGACCGTCGCCGGCGAGAGCGTGAGCGTGCCCGGGAAGGCCGTGTGCTCTGTGGAAAAGCCGACGTTCTGCGGCGGCAGGAAGAGCACCGGCAGATCGGCCGGCAACTGCAGCAGCGCCGCGTCGATCACGCCCTGCAGCAGCGTCGCATCGACATGCAGCGGCAGGTGTGGGCCATGCTGCTCGACGGCAGCCACAGGCAGCACGGCCACGGTTTTCTCGGCCAGGCCGGAGGCCCGGGCGTCGGAGAAGTCGCGCGTGGAAAGGTCGGCCCAGAAGCGTGAGGGATGGTGCATGGGGCGATGTTAGCGAGTCAATCCGCCTTGCCCAGTGTCCGCGCGCCCAGCCGCCGCTGCCACCACAGATCGCCCCCCAGCACCACCAGCAGCGACAGCCCCACCAGCGGGAACACCACGCCGCCCAGCGCCAGCACGGCCGTGAGCCCGGCCAGCACCTCGGGCCGCGCGGGCAGCGGCGGCACGGCCAGGCCGCCGCCGCTGGGCCGGCGCTTCCACCAGGCGACGGCGCCCGTCACGCACAGCAGCACGATGGCCGCGCAGGCCGCCAGCAGCAGCCACTGGTTGAGCGCGCCGAATTCCTGTCCCAGGTGGACGTTGATGCCCCACTCCAGCGCCTGGCCGGCGGGGCCGTAGTCGGCATAGCCCTGGTCCAGCAGCACGGCGCCGCTGTAGCGGTCGATATGCACCACGCGCTGGCGCGCCAGATCGCGCGGGTAGGCCGACGCGGTGAACACGCCCCGGGCGCCGATCGGCGGCGTCACGGTGTAGCCCGGCGCCAGCCCCAGCCGGTCGATCACGGCCATGGCGGCATCGAAAGGCAGCGGTATGCCCGGCAGCGGCTCGTCGGCCGCGGGCCCAGCGCCGCCGCCGTGGCCTTCGTGGGCGGCATGCGGGTTGCCGGGCACGCGGGCCTGCTGCAGCGTCCAGGGCACGTGGGCGGCATCGGCCAGGCGCTGGCCGGACAGGGGCAGCTGCACGCGCACGCCGGCCGGGTAGCCGAAATCCTGGCCGTTGGCCCAGGCGTTGACCTGGCTGCCCCAGAGCACCGACCACGGCAGCCCGGTGATCGCGAGAAAGGCCAGCACCAGCCCCACGCCCACGCCGGTGATGGCGTGCAGGTCGCGCCAGAAAACGCGCTGCGCGGGCCGGCCGCGCACCGCGAGCACACCGCCCAGGCCCTGCCCACTGCCACGGTCCCTGCGTCCCCGGGGCCACCAGAGATAGAGGCCGCTCGCGACCAGCACCAGCGCCCAGCCGGCGGCCATCTCCATGAAGCCGCGCGCGATGGGGCCGAAGTACTTCAGGCTGTGCAGCTGGCGCACCGTCCACATCAGCGTGCCGCGCTCGGGCAGCTCGCCCAGCACGCGGGCCGTGGCCGGGTCCACATAGACCGCCAGGCGCTCGCCGTGCGGCAGGGCCACGCCCACATTGGCGGAATGGCCGGCATCGGGCGCAGGCGTGTAGCGGAACCACTGCCCGCCCGGATGGGCCGCCAGCGCCGCGCCGACGATGCGCCCGTGCGGCTGCGCGGCCTGCCCGGCCGAGGCCGCGGGCACGCTCA
>JBHIWE010000352.1:0-3241 GCA_041987645.1 Acidovorax sp.
GAGCGCGCCCTGCGCCCCAAGCTGCTGCAGGAATACGTGGGCCAGGCCAAGGCGCGGGAGCAACTGGAGATCTTCATCGGCGCCGCCCGCAAGCGGTCCGAGGCGCTGGACCATGTCCTGCTCTTCGGGCCGCCCGGGCTGGGCAAGACCACGCTCAGCCACATCATCGCGGCCGAGCTGGGGGTGAACCTGCGCCAGACCAGCGGCCCGGTGCTGGAAAAGCCCAAGGACCTGGCGGCGCTGCTGACCAACCTGGAAAAGAACGACGTTCTCTTCATCGACGAGATCCACCGCCTCTCGCCCGTGGTCGAGGAAATCCTCTATCCCGCGCTGGAGGACTACCAGATCGACATCATGATCGGCGAGGGGCCGGCCGCGCGCAGCATCAAGCTCGACCTGCAGCCCTTCACCCTGGTGGGCGCCACCACCCGCGCCGGCATGCTCACCAACCCGCTGCGCGACCGCTTCGGCATCGTCGCCCGGCTGGAGTTCTACACGCCTGAGGAACTGGCCCGCATCGTCATGCGCAGCGCCGGGCTGCTGAACACCCCCATCGATTCCGAAGGTGGCTTCGAGATCGCCCGCCGCTCGCGCGGCACGCCCCGTATCGCCAACCGCCTGCTGCGCCGCGTGCGCGACTATGCGGACGTGAAGGGCGATGGGCGCATCACGCTGGACATCGCCCAGCGCGCCCTGACCATGCTCGACGTGGACCCGCAGGGCTTCGACGTGATGGACCGCAAGCTGCTCGAGGCCGTCATCCATCGCTTCGACGGCGGCCCCGTGGGGCTGGACAACATCGCCGCCAGCATCGGCGAAGAGTCCGGGACCATCGAGGACGTGATCGAACCCTACCTCATCCAGCAGGGCTACCTGCAGCGCACCCCGCGCGGGCGCGTGGCGACGCTGGCGGCCTTCAGGCATCTGGGGGTGACGCCACCCCAGAGTGGTGGGTCGGATCTGTTCAATCTTTGAGGTTCTGCAGGTGGCGCGGCGGTCGCCTGAGCGGGTGGGCAGGGCTGCAGGTACCGAGGGCGCACGCCTTCAGGAATGCAGTTCGTCCCGCGCTCCCGCCCCCGCTTCCAGGTGCCCCACATCGCCCCAGCCGACCAGCGTCAGGCCGTCCGGCGTCCAGAGCAGGCGGTTGATGGCGGCGTTGCCCAGGTGCCAGGTGCGGGGGGACTGGATGTCCTGGCCGGTGGCCAGACGGTAGAGCGCGTCGAGCACGCCGCCGTGGGCCACCATCACCACCTGTTCGCCGGCGTGGCGCGAGGCCAGGCGCTCGACGGTGCCGGCGATGCGGGCGCGCACCATGGTCAGCGATTCGCCGCCTTCGGGGGCGTAGTCGGGGTCGCGCTGGCGCCAGCGGCGCGCCTGCTCGGGCAGTTCGGCTTCGATCTCGGCGAAGGTGCGGCCCTGGAAGTGGCCGAAGCTGCGTTCGCGCAGGCCTTGATCGGTGGCGAGCGGCGCGCCTGTGGTGCGGGCCACGGCCTGGGCGGTGGTGTGGGCGCGCTGCAGGTCGCTGGCGTAGATGGCGGCGATGGGCTCGTCCGCCAGGGCTTCGCCCAACCGCGCCGCCTGCCAGAGGCCGGTGTCGTTGAGGGGGATGTCAAGATGGCCCTGGATGCGGGTGTCCACGTTCCAGGCGGTTTCGCCATGGCGGATGGCGATGATGCGGGTGGCTTGCTGTTGCATGCGGCGGCGTCAGGGCTTGGGTTGCGGCTGGGGTTGGAGCCTCTGAGGCTGTGCCCGCGGCGTCTGCTGCACCACCACGCCGGCCGCCGGGGCGGCGGAGGGCGCCACGGTGATGGTGGCGGGCGCGCCGCCGGGGGCGATGGTGGTGCGCACCTGGCGCGGCCCGGCAGGCGGCTGCGGGAATCCCGTGAGCGCCGCATCGAAGAGGATGCCGAAGATGGCGGGGTCGTCCGTCCACACGTCTTCATAGACGGCAGAGGTCTCATAGACGATCTTCTGCGTGGCGGCGTCGCGCAACACCAGGCTCACCTCGCGGCGGTGCAGCGTCGGCGGGCGGTCCATCCAGCTGCCGCCGAAGCCCCAGCCCAGGCCGCGGCCGTAGCCCACCCCCCAGCCCCAGCCGAAGGGGCGGTAGAACGGGTCGGAGTAATAGGGCCAGCCGGGGCGCACGTAGCTGCCCTGGGCGGAGATCTGCAGCACCAGCCGGGCGTTGGCGTCATCGCGCTGCAGGCCCACGCGGGCGAGCGACTGCTGGGCCAGCGCCTCGATGGCGTTGAACGATGCGGCATGGGCGGCCTGCGAGGGCAGGCGTTCCAGGCGGTAGGTGGGGGGCTGGGGCAGCGCGGTCAGGGTGGAGTAGCTGCGCACGTCGCTGTCCACCACATGGGTGGTGGCGCAGCCGGCGAGCACGGCGGCTGCGGCACAGAGCATCAGGGAGCAGAGCCAGCGCACGATCGTCATGGTGTTGTCCTCGGAACAGGATGAAAAGGTGATGAGGGCGGGCGGTGCGTGCTGGCCGGCCGGGTGGCCAGGGCCGCTCTCAGGTCAGCTGCACCACCTGCAGGCCGGGCAGGCCCGTTGCCGCGGAGGGGAAGCTTTCGGGGTCGAAGGCCTTGTCGCCGTCTTCGCTTGCCACGCCCGTGGCCTTCAGATTCTTGAAATCGTGCAGCGTTCCATCGAGCAGGTGCGACGGCACGACGTTCTGCAGCGCATTGAACATGTTCTCGACGCGGCCGGGAAAGCGCTTGTCCCAGTCGCGCAGCATGTCGCCCACCACCTGGCGCTGCAGGTTCTCCTGGCTGCCGCAGAGGTTGCACGGGATGATGGGGAACTGCCGGTGCTGGGCCCAACGCGCGGTGTCCTTCTCGGGCACATAGGCCAGCGGGCGGATGACCACGTGCCGGCCGTCGTCGCTCACCAGCTTCGGGGGCATGCTCTTGAGCTTGCCGCCGAAGAACATGTTGAGCAGCATGGTCTGCAGGATGTCGTCGCGGTGATGGCCCAGGGCGATCTTGGTGCAGCCCAGCTCATCGGCCACGCGGTAGAGGATGCCCCGGCGCAGGCGGCTGCACAGGCCGCAGGTGGTCTTGCCCTCGGGCACCACGCGCTTGACGATGCTGTAGGTGTCCTGGTTCTCGATGTGGAAGGGCACGCCCGTGGTCGCCAGGTATTCGGGCAGCACGTGCTCGGGAAAGCCGGGCTGCTTCTGGTCGAGGTTCACCGCCACCAGGTCGAAGTGGATGGGTGCGCGCTTTTGCAGCTTGAT
>JBHIWE010000353.1:0-3233 GCA_041987645.1 Acidovorax sp.
TGCCGAGGCCACCACCGAGGCCCTGGCCCGGCTGGCCGGCGAGGCCTGCGCCGGGCCGCTGATGGCGTCGGAGCTCCAGGCGCTGGGCCGCGCGCTGGCGGCGCCCGAGCGGCCGATGGCGGCCATCGTGGGCGGCTCCAAGGTGTCCACCAAACTGTCCATCCTGAATGCCCTGGCGCAGCGGGTGGAACTGCTCGTCGTCGGCGGCGGCATGGCCAACACCTTCCTGCTGGCAGCCGGCCAGCCGGTGGGCAAGTCCCTGTGCGAGCCCGGCATGGTGGACGCAGCCCGCGAGGTGACGGCCACGCTGAAGGCCCGCGGCGCGCGCCTCTTCCTGCCGACCGACGTGGTCGTGGCGGACGCGGTCTCCGAAGCCGCCGTTCCCGCCATCAAGCCGGTGACCGAAGTGGGTGGCAGCGACCTCGTCCTCGACTTCGGCCCGCAATCAATGCGCCGGCTGGTCGATGAGCTGGAGGCCTGCAAGACCATCGTCTGGAACGGGCCGCTCGGCGTGTTCGAGATCGAGAAGTTCTCGCACGGCACCCGCATGCTCGCCACGGCCATCGCCAACTCCAACGCCTTCTCCATCGCCGGCGGCGGCGACACGGTGGCCGCCGTCAAACAGTTCGACGTGGCCGACCGCATCGACTACGTCTCCACGGCCGGCGGCGCCTTCCTCGAATTCCTCGAAGGCAAGACGCTGCCCGCCGTGCGCGCGCTCGAAGACCGCGCCGCCTGAATCCTCATCGAACCCACCGGAGTCCCCGATGCCCATGATTTCCCTGCGCCGCCTGCTCGACCACGCGGCCGAGCACCGCTACGGCGTGCCCGCCTTCAACGTCAACAACCTGGAGCAGATCCAGGCCATCCTACAGGCCGCCGCCAAGACCGACAGCCCGGTCATCCTGCAGGCCTCGGCCGGCGCCCGCAAATACGCCGGCGAGCCCTTCCTGCGCAGGATGGTGGAGGCCGCCGTCGAGATGTACCCGCAGCTGCCCATCGTCATGCACCAGGACCACGGCGCCAGCCCGGCGCTGTGCATGCAGTCCATCCGTTCGGGCTTCACCAGCGTGATGATGGACGGCTCGCTGCTGGAGGACGCCAAGACGCCGGCCAGCTACGAGTACAACGTGGCCGTGACCCGCCGCGTCGTCGAGATGGCGCATGCGGTGGATGTGTCGGTTGAAGGCGAGCTGGGCTGCCTGGGCTCGCTCGAATCAGGCACAGCCGGCGAAGAAGACGGCGTAGGCGCCGAAGGCGTGCTGACGCACGAGCAGATGCTGACCGACCCCGACCAGGCCGCCGACTTCGTCGCGCAGACCGGCGTGGACGCGCTGGCCATCGCCATCGGCACCTCCCACGGCGCCTACAAGTTCAGCCGCAAGCCCACGGGCGACATCCTCGCCATCGACCGCATCAAGCAGATCCACGCACGCATTCCCGACACTCACCTCGTCATGCACGGCTCGTCGTCGGTGCCGCAGGAGTGGCTGGCCGTCATCCGCGAGCACGGCGGCGACATCAAGGAGACCTACGGCGTGCCGGTGGAGGAGATCCAAGAGGGCATCCGCCACGGCGTGCGCAAGATCAACATTGACACCGACATCCGCCTGGCCATGACCGGCGCGATGCGGCGGGCCATGGCGCTCAAGCCCGACGAGTTCGATCCGCGCAAGTTCCTCAGCGCGGCGCTGTTGGCGGCACGAGACCTGTGCGCGGACCGATTCGAGGCCTTTGGCTGCGCGGGCATGGCGTCTCGGATCACAGTCTGAGACCGTTAAGGTTTGGGAGGAGATCGGGCGAATGGGAGAAAGCCGCGCGAAGCTCGTGCGGCGATCAGCGGGGTCATGCCTGCCTCGACCTTTCGCCAGGACGCCAACGAGCGTAGGCCAGACGTTACCCACCATCAAGGCGTGCGCGAACAGGTGAGGGGCACACCGGTGCCAGTAAGCTGACGCCATGAGGATTGCATGTATTGGCTGGGGTTCGTTGGTGTGGAAACCGGGAGTCCTGCGCTGCGCCAGCGCTTTGCGGTCCGGCGGGCCAATGTTGCCAGTGGAGTTCGCGCGCACGTCTCACGATGGTCGCCTCACCCTGGCTGCCTGACACCGAAGGCTGACGCGGCAACAAGCTGCTTCGCACGGATCGTGCGCGCCTGTGTTGAGTTGTGCCAGGCAGCGGCCAAAGGCTCAGCACTTGCCTGCTGACAACTGGCGCTTTGTCAGATTCGGTTTGAATCCCCCGCGGCAAAATCCACCGGCTAGCAGGCGCCGGTCCCTATCCAGCTGGTCAGGCGCCCCGATCGGCCTCACTCGACTCGGTGGCAGGTGCAAAAGATTCGAGCGTGCGTATCGTTCCGCGCGCCAATCCGTCAGCAAGCGTTGTGACCGCCACCTATGGCAAGGGCTCGCGCACATCGACGATGCCTGACCACCCGTTGCGTCCATGTTCTTTCACGCGGTACAGCGCCTGGTCCGCCAGCTCCACGACGCCTTGCCAGTCGGGCGTACCGATGGCGCCAGGAGCGATGGGATAGGAGGCAAATTCGGTCCGCAAAAGTGGTCGATGGAGCGTGCTTTCAGCAGCCAAGTGGTAGCGCTTGAACAGTCGAGCAAAGGTGGAGCGGAGTCGGAAACACGCCGAAGCACTGCAGCTGTGCAGTCGTTGCGTCAACGCCGCCCCTCACGTACGGAAGCTTGCCGGCCGCGCCAAGGGACGCAGGCTCTAGCTTATCGGCATCTCCCCAGCGAAAGCCAGCGAGGTTGCCAAACGATGTCGTGAATCTACAAGGCAGGCGCTTCACGGCGTGCAAACATCAACTTGAGGCCAGCTTTCCAGAAATCTCAACGCTGCCATGGCGGGCCGGCTCTTCGCTCCTGCCCACCAGCACGACGGCCCGAACCACATTTCCCTTTTTGTCCTTTAAGAAATGCGCTGCCTCATCTTTGCCAGCCTCATGATCCTTGGCCTTTCCTGCTCAGCGGCGGAATTGACAGTCAATGTGGTGGATGCCAGCGGTAAGCCTTTGGCCGATGCAGTCATCCTTGTGGACAGCGACGTACAGGGTCCGAGGCCAGCTTCACGGACGGAAGCTACGGTTGGCCAGGAAAACTTGCGCTTCCAACCGGCAGTGACCATCGTTGTGTTGGCGCCGATCTAAATTTGACCCACGGGGATGCGGACGATTTCTTGGACTACCTGGAGGTAGTTCATGTATTCATACGAGGACCGGC
>JBHIWE010000354.1:0-3221 GCA_041987645.1 Acidovorax sp.
CGCGCTGGCCGCCGCGGGTGCGCTCTGGGTGTTCCTGTTCCGCACCCGTGCCGGCTTCGCCCAGCAGGTGGGCGGGCTGGCGCCTGCGGCGGCGCGCTACGCAGGCTTTTCCTCGCGCCGCGCGCTGTGGACGGCGCTGCTGATTTCCGGCGGCGCAGCGGGCCTGGCCGGCGCGCTGGAAGTGGCCGGTCCCATCGGCCAGCTCACGCCGTTCGTGCCGGCCGGCTACGGCTTCGCGGCCATCATCGTCGCGTTCGTGGGGCGGCTGCATCCGGTGGGCATGGTGTTCTCGGCCATCCTGATGAGCATGTTCTACATCGGGGGCGAGCTCGCGCAGTCCCGCCTGGGCCTGCCCAAGTCCCTCACCGGCGTGTTCCAGGGGCTGCTGCTGTTCACGCTGCTGGCCTGCGACACGCTGATCGCCTATCGCGTGCGCTGGGTCGGCGCGCGCGCTTCCGCCTCTTCTTCCGCAGGAGCCCGCTGATGGAGTCCTACGCATTGCTGCTGGGCGCCACGCTCAGCGCCGGCACCGTGCTGGCCATCGCCGCGCTCGGCCTGCTCATCAACGAGAAGGCCGGCATCGTCAACCTGGGGGCCGAGGGCATGATGCTCTGCGCCGCCATCGCCGGCTTTGCCACCGTGGTCCACACCGGCAACACCTGGCTGGGCTTCGCCGCCGGCATGGCGGTGGGGGCCCTGATGGCCGGCGTCTTCGGCGTGCTCGTGATCTGGCTGAACACCAACCAATACGCCACCGGGCTGGCGCTCAGCCTCTTTGGCGTGGGCTTCTCGGCCTTCGCGGGCATCAGCTACGTGCAGGCCAAACTGCCCGAACTGCCGCAGTACGCCATTCCCGTGCTGGGCGACCTGCCGCTGGTGGGCCCGGCCTTCTTCCGGCAACACCCGCTGGTCTATCTGACGATGGTGTTCACGGGCGTGCTGATCTGGTTCCTCTACCGTTCGCGCGCCGGCCTGGTGCTGCGCTCGGTGGGCGAATCCCCCGAGTCGGCCCATGCGCTGGGCTACCCGGTGCGGCGCATCCGCCTGATGGCGGTGATGGCCGGCGGCGCGCTCTGCGGGCTGGCGGGTGCCTATATCTCTACCGTCTATACGCCGCTCTGGGTCGAGGGCATGGTGGCGGGCCGCGGCTGGATCGCGCTGGCGCTCACCACCTTCGCCACCTGGAGGCCGGCACGGGTATTGCTGGGTGCTTACCTGTTCGGCGGCGTGACCATGCTGCAGTTCCACTTGCAGGCCTCGGGCGTGCAGGTGGCCAGCCAGCTGCTCAGCATGCTGCCCTACGTGGCGACCATCGTGGTGCTGGCGCTGATCTCGCGCAACCCGGCATGGATCCGCGCCAACATGCCGGCTTCGCTGGGCAAGCCTTTCCATGCCGGCTCATAATCCGCCGCCCGATTTCGCGTGCTCCTTCGTTTTTCCTTCCGACCTTCCTAGAAAAGAGAAGCCATGACCCAACTGACCAAACGATCCTTCCTCCAGGCGGCCACCTTGTCCGCCGTGGCCGCCGCCGCCCTGGTGGGCTGCGGCAAGAAGGAAGAGCCGGCTGCAGCGCCCGCTGCCGCCCCGGCGCCGGCCGCCTCCGCAGCCGCTGCCAATGCGCCGCTGAAGATCGCGTTCGCCTACGTCGGCCCGGTGGGTGATGGCGGCTGGTCGTTCGCGCACGACAACGGCCGCAAGGCGGTCGAGAAGGAGTTCGGCGACAAGGTCGTCACCAGCTTCGTCGAAAGCGTGCCCGAATCGGCCGACGCCGAACGCGTGCTGCGTGACATGGCCAGCCAGGGCAACAAGCTGATCTTCGGCACCACCTTCGGCTACATGGAGTCGATCCAGAAGATCGCCCCCGACTTCCCCGACGTGAAGTTCGAGCACGCCACCGGCTACAAGACGGCGCCCAACGTGCGCACCTACGACAGCCGCACCTACGAAGGCGCCTACATGGCCGGCATGATCGCCGGTGCCATGACCAAGACCAACACGCTGGGCGTGGTGGGCTCGGTGCCGATCCCCGAAGTGATCCGCAACATCGACAGCTTCACGCTGGGCGCGCAGTCGGTGAACCCGAACATCAAGACCAAGGTGGTGTGGGTCAACGAATGGTTCAGCCCGCCGAAGGAAACCGAAGCCGCCACCTCGCTGATCAACGGCGGCGCTGACGTGCTCTTCCAGAACACCGATTCGCCCGCCGTGCTCAAGACGGCACAGGAAAAGGGCAAGCGCGCTTTCGGCTGGGACAGCGATATGACCGCCTACGGTCCCAAGGCCCACCTGGCTTCGGCCATCATCAACTGGGGCCCGTACTACATCAAGGCCGTGCGCGACACGCTGGACGGCAAGTGGACCACCGGCCAGAGCTGGTGGGGCGTGAAGGAAGGCGCGATCGACCTCGTGTCCATCGCCGACGACGTGCCTGCCGACATCAAGGCCAAGGTCGAGACCGTCAAGAAGGGCCTGAAGGACGGCACGTTCGTGATCTGGAAGGGGCCGATCGTGGGGCAGGACGGCAAGGAGATCCTCGCCAAGGACGCCGTGGCCGACGACAAGTTCCTCGGCGGCGTGAACTTCTACGTGAAGGGCGTGGAAGGCAACGTGCCCGGCGGCGACAAGAAGTGACGCAAAGGGCGGCCCGCTGACCTGCGGGTCGCACCGCACGAAGGCTGCCCCGTCCGGGCAGCCTTTTTTTCTTGGCAGATTCCCTTCGAGCTCCCTTCGCGAGGCTTCCCACGATGATCGAACAACAACATTGGCACCCCGTGGCGGGCGTGGACGACGTGCCCGCCGCCGCACCGCTGGCAGCGCAGGTGCTGGAGCAGCCCGTGGTGCTCTGGCGCGATGCGGACGGTGCCATCCACGCGTTCGCCGACCGCTGCCCGCACCGCGGCGCGCGCCTCTCGCTGGGCCGCGTCGAAGGCGGCCGGCTCGAGTGTCCCTATCACGGCTGGCAGTTCGAGGGCGGCGGCCGCTGCATGCACGTGCCCGCGCTGCCGCAGTTCCAGCCGCCGGCCGGCCACCGGGCGGGCGCGTTCGAGGTGCGGCAGGCCCACGGCCTGGTCTGGGTGCGGCTGGCAGCGCCTGCGGCCGACGCAGGGGGCGCACATTTTCTCGCCCCCGGCCCCTACCAACGCGGATGGTGCGAAGGTACCCGCCCTGGTTCCTGCCGACGGCGACGGCGCGAAGGTGTTCGCCCGTGGTACCTACGGACG
>JBHIWE010000355.1:0-3212 GCA_041987645.1 Acidovorax sp.
CCACCGCCCATGCGCAATGGGTCGTGATCGACCCCACGAACCTCGTGCAGAACACGCTGACCGCGATCCGCACGCTGGAGCAGATCAACAACCAGATCCAGCAGCTCCAGAACGAAGCGCAGATGCTGATGAACCAGGCGCGCAACCTCGCCAGCCTGCCGTCCAGCGTGGTCGGCCAGTTGCGCGCCAATCTGGCGACCACACAGCGGCTGATCGCCCAGGCCAGAGGACTGGCCTACGACGTGACGAATCTGGATCGGGAGTTCCAGCGCCTGTATCCCGAGCAATATGCCGCCACCGTCAGCGGCAACCAGATGTACCGCGACGCGCAGGAGCGCTGGAAGAACACGCTCAACGGCTTGCAGACCACCATGCAGATGCAGGCCCAGGCGTCGCAGAACCTGAGCGACGACGAAGGCGTGCTGGCCGACCTCGTGGGCAAGAGCCAATCGGCCGTGGGCGCCTTGCAGGCCATGCAAGCCACCAATCAGCTTCTGGCTTTGCAGGCCAAGCAGTCCATCCAAACGCAACGCCTGAGCATCACCCAGGATCGCGCCGCGTCGCTGGAGTTGGCGCGGCAGGCTGCCGCCGTGGAGCGAGGCCGCGAGGTGAACCGGCGTTTCCTGGGTGAAGGTACGCCGTACACGCCGCAGACCGTCGATTTCTACGGCCGGTGACAGGTGTTGCCATGACCCGCGCGCCTGCTTTCTGCGGTCTCGTGCTCTTGCTGGCCGGTTGCGGCCAGCAGGAGGTGCCTTCGGTCGATGCACTCTCGGCCCATCCGGCGCGGCTGCGCTTGCTCAAGGAGCAATGCCGCGCGGGTCAGCTCGACGGCGCGTTATGCGCGCAGGTGGTCAAGGCCGACCTGCGCCGCTTTTTCTCCGGCAAGGCCGGGCCTGATGAGTACCGGACGCTGGCCGAATTGCCGCCGATTCCGGCCAGCTTCGATGAACCCACCGAAGACGGCGAGGCGGTGGCAGCGGCCTTGCCGGGGCAGGAGGACTCGCCATGAATGACATTTCGATCATTGATCGCTTCCTCGATGTGTTCTCGCGCTACATCGACTCGGGCTTCGGCCTGCTGCACGGGGAGGTGGCGTTCCTCACAGCCACGCTGATCGTCATCGACATGACGCTCGCCGGGCTGTTCTGGGCCATGAGCCATGCCAGCGGCCAGGGCGAGGACGTGATCGCCAAGCTGATCCGCAAGGTGCTGTACGTCGGTGCCTTCGCCTACATCATCGGCAACTTCAACACCTTGGCGAGCATCGTGTTCCGCTCGTTCGCCGGGCTGGGCCTGACGGCCAGCGGCTCGACCCTGAGCATGGGTAACTTCTTGCAGCCGGGACGGCTCGCCAAAGTGGGCATCGACGCCGGGGCGCCCATTCTTGAGCAGATCAAGGAGATAGCGGGCTTCCCCGAGGTGTTCATTCACATCATGCCCATCGTCGTGCTGTTCTTCGCATGGATGGTGGTCATCGTCAGCTTCTTCGTGCTGGCGGTGCAGCTTTTCGTGACGCTGATCGAGTTCAAGCTGACCACGCTGGCGGGCTTCGTGCTGGTGCCGTTCGCCCTCTGGAACAAGACGGCATTCCTGGCCGAGAAGGTCTTGGGCAACGTGGTGTCGTCGGGCATCAAGGTGCTGGTACTGGCCGTCATCGTCGGTATCGGCTCGGGGCTGTTCTCCGAGTTCAACATCCCGGCAGGTTCGGAGCCTTCGATCGACCGGGCGCTGGTCATCATGCTGGTCTCGCTGTCCATGCTGGCCCTGGGCATCTTCGGGCCGGGCATTGCGACCGGGCTGGTGTCCGGCGGCCCGCAGCTTGGCGCGGGCGCGATGGCCGGTGCTGCCATCGGCGCAGCCGGAACCGCCGTTGCGGTCGGCGCTGCTGCTACGGGTGTCGGCGGCGCCGTGGCGGCCGGAGCGCGTATGGCGCCCGCAGCCGCCAAAGCAGGGGTCAGTGGCGCCCGTTCGATGGCATCGACCGCCAGCAGCGCCAAGTCGGCCTATCAGGCGGGCTCCGCTTCGGCCGGTGGCGGCCTCCAGGGCGCCGCCGCCGGTGTGGGCAATGTCGCCAAGACTGGCGCGCAGGCAGCCGGGCAGAAGGTGGCCCAAGGCGCACGCTCGATGAAGGAGCGCGTCGCCGCCGCCTTCCGGCCTGATGACGCCGGATCGGCGTCGGGGGACAGTGCCGCACGGGCTGCGAGCGAATCTCCCGTCACAGCCCCATCCACCGCACAACCCGCTTGGGCCAAGCGCCTGCACCGCAGGCAGCAGCTCACCCATGCCGCCACGACCGCCGCCCACACGCTGCGCGGCGGCGACGGCGGCAGCTCCAGCCAGGGGCCAAGCCTGCGTGATTCCGATTCCTGATCTTCAAGGAGAACCCTCATGCGATTCAAAAGACCGCAGGTGCGCTACGCCGATACGCCGCAGCCTGCCACCCCCTACCAATCCGCCGCGCAGGTCTGGGACGACCGTATCGGCTCGGCCCGCGTGCAGGCCAAGAACTGGCGCTTCATGGCCTTTGGCTGCCTCACGTTGGCCGTGCTGATGGCGGGCGGGCTGGTCTGGCGCTCGGCGCAGTCCATCGTCACGCCCTACGTTATCGACGTGGACAACGCGGGCCAGGTGCGCGCGGTCGGTGAAGCCGCTACGCCGTATCGGCCCAGCGATGCCCAGGTGGCCTATCACCTGGGCCGCTTCATCGGCCTGGTGCGCTCGCTGTCCATCGACCCCATCGTGGTGCGGCAGAACTGGCTGGATGCCTACGACTACACCACTGACAAGGGCGCCGTGGTGCTCAACGAGTACGCCCGCGTGAACGATCCGTTCGCGCGCATCGGCAAGGAGTCGGTGACGGTGCAGATCACCAGCGTGACCCGCGCCAGCGACACGTCTTTCAACGTGCGCTGGACGGAGACGCGCTTTGTCAATGGCGCGCTGGATCGCACCGAACGCTGGAACGCCGTGGTTTCCATCGTGCAGCAGACGCCGCGCACCGAGCAGCGCCTGCGCAAGAACCCCCTGGGCATCTACGTCAACGGGCTGTCGTGGAGCCGCGAACTGGAAGGAAACGAAGGAGCAAAGCCATGAATGCAGTTTTCTGTAAATCCGCATTGCCTGTGATCCTGCTGGTATCGACCGTCCTGTTCGCGGGCTGCGCCACGCAGGGCAAACCGCCGCCTGCCATTGCGCTCGATGAGCCGGTG
>JBHIWE010000356.1:0-3186 GCA_041987645.1 Acidovorax sp.
GTCGGCGGGATGGGATGCAAGGCGCGGTGCGCAGTGGATAGCACGGCTATCCACAAGCGCCGCAACGCCGCAGACCGCCCGCCGACGTAGCTGCCCTTCGGGTTGGAGCGAAATCGGGCGATTGAACGCCCCGGCTGCTTGCATGGGCACCAGCCCATGCGGCGCATCCGAGGCATCCACTCATCCCGATTGCGCTCCAACGCGATCCCCTGCGAGATCGTAAACACGTTCTGAGGCCGCGCCCGGACAGTCTCCAGGCGCGCTGCGCCACGGGGGCACCCGCGGCGCAGGTATTCTTCGTCGCCATGCCTTCCCACTCCCCGCGCGCCCCCCTTCCCACCAAAGACCAGATCGCGCTGCTGCCGCCCTTCGAGGGCCTGGACCTCGGCCGCATCCGGCTGATCGACAACGACGCCGATGCCGAGGCCGCCCTGCGCGCCTTGATCGACCTGCCCGTGGTCGGCTTCGACACCGAATCCAAGCCGACCTTCGCGCGCGGCGACATTCCGGACGGCCCGCACCTGGTGCAGTTCGCCACGCTGGAAGGCGGCTGGCTGTTCCAGCTCAACACCCCCGGCTGCCGCCGCGCCGTGCAGGCCCTGCTGGCATCCCGCAGCCTGGTCAAGGCCGGCTTCGGCCTGGACAACGACCGCAGCCAGCTGGCGCGCTCGCTGGGCGGGCCGGTCCATTCGCTACTCGATGTGGACGGCGTGCTGCGGCGCCAGGGCTATCCCAAGTCGGTGGGCGTGAAGACGGCCATCGCCCTGCTCTTCGGCCAGCGCTTCGCCAAGTCCAAGAAGATCGGCACCTCCAACTGGGCGCAGCCACGCCTCTCGGAATCGCAGCAACGCTATGCCGCCAACGATGCCTACGGCGCGCTGCGGGTGTATCTGGCGCTGCAGGCTGCGGAGCCCTCGCAGCCTCTGAAGGAAGCGGTCGAGCCGCCCGCGGCTCGGGCCCCACGTCCCGCGCGGGAGGCCACGGCCCGCAAGCCACGCGAACCCCGGCCTGCGCCCACGGCCGAGCCGCTGCCCCCGTCGCCGCAGGCCGCCGTGAAGCCCCCGACAAGCGCGCTGCAGGTGCACCGGACGGTGCCGGTGCTGCCGGTCCACGACCTGGACAAGGCCTTGCGTTTCTACGGCGAGGTGCTGGGCTTCGCGGTCGATGGCGCGCCTCGCCCGGCCGGGCCCGATGCGCGGGACGATGGGCCCCGCCATGCCCGGGTCTCGCGCGCCGGCTGCGTGCTGCAGCTCTGGGAGCCCGCCGATGCAGACACCGCCGGCGGCGCGACGGTGTTCCTCTGCTGCGACGGACTGGTCGCCTTCCACGCGGAACTCATCGCACGCGGCCACGCCGTGATGCGGCCGGGCGTGGAGCAGGCGCCCGGCGGCGGCGACCTGATGACGGTGACCGACCCGTTCGGCAACCGGCTGCGGTTCGTGCAGGACTGAAGCCGCCTCGGCCAGCCGCTTCTATTTTCATAGCAAACAGCGCTTGATGGCCAAGCGCTGCCGCCTGTTTTCACCTCAAGGCGTCAGCCCTGGTGATCGGCGAAGCGCTCGAAGCAGGCCTTGAGCGCATGCTCCCAGGCGTGCTTGGCGGGCTGGGGCGCGAAGCTGGCCTCGAAGCTGTTGAAGGCCAGGTGGTAGGCGTCCTTGGCCGTGAGCGCGGGCACGGCCTCGAAGAGCTGCACGAAGTTGTCGTTGATGTAGCCGCCGAAGTAGGCCGGGTCGTCCGAATTCACCGTCACCGCGAGGCCCGCGTCCAGCAGCTGCTTGAGGTTGTGGTCGGCCAGGTCCGGGAACACGCGCAGCTTCTGGTTGGAGAGCGGGCACACGGTGAGCGCGATGCACTCGTCGGCCAGCCGCTGCATCAGCGCCGCATCCTGCGCGGCCTGCACGCCGTGGTCGATGCGCTCGACCTTCAGCACGTCGAGCGCGCTCCAGATGTAGGCCGGCGGGCCCTCCTCGCCCGCATGGGCCACCAGGTGCAGGCCCAGCTCGCGGCAGCGGGCGAACACGCGGGCGAACTTCTCGGGCGGGTGGCCCACTTCGCTGCTGTCCAGGCCCACGCCGATGAACTTATCGCGCAGCGGCAGCGCGGCCTCCAGCGTCTGCAGCGCGTCGTCCTCGCTCAGGTGGCGCAGGAAGCACAGGATCAGCGCACTGGAAATGCCCAGCTCGGCCTCGGCATCCACGCAGGCACGGTGCAGCCCGGCCACCACCACCTCGATCGGTACGCCGCGCGCGGTGTGGGTCTGCGGGTCGAAGAAGATCTCGGCATGCAGCACGTTGTCGGCCGCGGCGCGCTTCAAATAGGCGCGGGCCATGTCGTAGAAGTCCTGTTCCTTCAGCAGCACGCTGGCGCCGGCGTAGTAGATGTCCAGAAAGCTCTGCAGATCGGTGAAGGCGTAGGCGCTGCGCAGCGCCTCGACGTTCGCGTAGGGCAGCTGGACGCCATTGCGCTCGGCCAGCGCGAAGATCAGCTCCGGCTCCAGCGAGCCTTCGATGTGGATGTGCAGCTCGGCCTTGGGCATGGCGCGCAGCAGCTCGGGCAGGCGCTTCGTGGGAATGACGGGGACCTTCATCAGCAGACTCCAAAGGTGATGCCGCAGGTCTTGAGATAGCGGCGATAGACGGATGATGCCTTGTCGGCAGCGGTATGCAATTCGGCGCGCAGATCCAGCGGCAGGCACTTCGGCATCTGCGACTCCAGTACCGGCTGGTCCTGCGTGAAGATGGCGTGCTGGAAGGCGCGCAGCTTCTCGTCGGGCGAGTCGAAATCCGCCACCGCGAGGCGGAACCACACGCGGCTGGACTCGGGCGTGAGCGGGCAGATGTAGAGCGCGATGGACTCGCGCCAGCCTTCCACCGCGGTGGTGCCGGCCTCGGGCAGCTTGGTCAGCACGGCGGTATAGGGGCCGGTCACCTCGTAGGTGTATTCGACCTGGGCGGGGGCGGTGGAATGCAGGTTGGACTGCGGCTGCCAGGCCTTGCAGCCGGTGGCGAGCAGCCCCGTGGGCGTGGGCTCCACCCGGTAATCGTCGATCGCCGCCGCGCCCCGCGCCCCCAGCGCCGCCGGCACGCTCGAAAGCCCCGCCCCGCGATCGAACTCCAGGTCCTGGAGCGCGTAGATGACGTCGAAGCCGGCGACCCAGCACAGCACCATCCCCGCCAGCCACCACAG
>JBHIWE010000357.1:0-3181 GCA_041987645.1 Acidovorax sp.
ATTGTAGGAAATCCGATGGCGGCCAGGGCTATGGCTGCCCGGGCCCCATCGGCGCCCAGGAGATTCTCGCGCCCCCTGCTCAAACCCAATGCAGCTGCAGCGCCCTCAAAGCAAGGACATGCAGCTATCAAAAGAGTAGCAATCAATAGGCCGAAGGGCCGGTCTCGGGGTTGCGCACGCTGATTTCCAGTCCGGTCGCCGCGTCGATCTTCAGGCCCTTGGGCAGTGGGAACTTGATGGTTTCCTCGATGCCGTCCATCTTGCGAACCGACACTGCACCCAACGCCTTGATACGGTCGATCACATCGCGCACCAGAATTTCCGGGGCCGAAGCGCCCGCCGTGAGGCCCACGCGGGCCACCCCGTCGAACCACTCGGGCCGCAGCTCCGACGCGCCATCCACCATGTAGGCCGTAGTGCCCAGGCGCGCAGCGAGTTCGCGCAGCCGGTTGCTATTGGAGCTGGTGGGGCTGCCCACCACGATCACCAGATCAACCTGCCCGCTCAGCAGCTTGACCGCGTCCTGCCGGTTCTGCGTGGCATAGCAGATGTCCTGCTGCTTGGGCTCGCGCACCTTCGGAAAGCGGGCGCGCACGGCGGCGGTGATCTCGGCCGCGTCGTCCACGCTCAGCGTGGTCTGCGTGACCACGGCCAATTTCTCGGTTTGCGCGGGCTGAACGCGCTGCACATCGGCCACGTCTTCCACCAGGTGGATACCGTGGTCCAGCTGGCCCATGGTGCCTTCCACCTCGGGATGGCCCTTGTGGCCGATCATGATGAATTCGTAGCCCTCGCGTGCCAGCTTGGCGACCTCGACGTGGACCTTGGTCACCAGCGGGCAGGTGGCGTCGAAGATGGAAAAGCCGCGCGCCTTCGCCTCTTCCTGCACCGCGCGGCTCACGCCGTGGGCGCTGAAGACCAGCGTGGCACCGGGCGGCACATCGGAGAGCTCTTCGATGAAGATCGCGCCCTTGGCCTTGAGGTCGTTCACGACATAGGTGTTGTGCACGATCTCGTGGCGCACGTAGATGGGCGCGCCGAACTTCTGCAGCGCGCGTTCCACGATCTCGATGGCGCGGTCCACGCCGGCGCAGAAGCCCCGCGGCTCGGCGAGGATGATTTCCTGAAGCGACTCGGCCATGGCGTCAGAGCACCCCGATGAGTTCGACCTCGAAGGTCACCGGCTGGCCGGCCAGCGGGTGGTTGAAGTCGAAGCGCACAGCGCCGTCGGCACGCGCTTCCAGCACCACGCCGGCATAGCTGCCCAGGCCATCGGGCGTGGGGAACTGCACCACGTCGCCCACGGTATAGCGCTCGTCGGGATCACCCAGCTCGGCCAGCAGCCTGGCGGCCACCCACTGCTGCATCTCGGGGTTGCGCTCGCCGAAGGCCTCGCCGGCGGGCAGCTCGAAGGTGGCGCGCGAGCCCTCGGCCAAGCCGATCAGGCGCTGCTCCATGGCCGGCGAGAGCTCGCCCGCACCCAGAGACAGCGTGGCGGGCTGGCCGCCGAAGGTGTTGATCACATCGCCCGCGGGGCCGGCCAGGCGGTAATGCAGTGTGAGGAACGAACCCTCCTGCACGGTGGGGGCAGCGGATGCGTCGGCGCGGGCGGAATCGGGGGCGGCAAAGGTCATGAAATGGGGTCTCGATAAACTGCCGCCATTGTAGGAAACGCCGTAAACCGGCCCCGCTCCATGGCGATCAAAGATTTGCCCACCGATTCGCAGCCGCGCGAAAAGCTGCTGGCACGCGGCCCCGCCGCGCTCACCGATGCCGAGCTGCTGGCCATCCTGCTGCGCACCGGCATCCAGGGCAAGGGCGTGCTGCAGATGGCCGAGGAACTGCTGTCCGCGCCCGGTTCGCAGGGCGCAGGCGGCGGCTTCGGTGGCGTCGCCGGACTGCTCCACGCGAGCGCGGAAGATCTTCGGCGCATCAAGGGCCTGGGCCCGGCCAAGCGGGCCGAGCTGGTCGCGGTGCTGGAACTGGCGCGCCGGGCCCTTGCACAGCAGCTGCGCGAGCGCGAGGTCTTCGATTCGCCCCAGGCCGTCAAGCACTACCTGCAGCTGCACCTGGCCGCCAAGGCGCACGAGGTGTTCGCAGTGCTCTTCCTCGACAGCCAGAACCGGCTCGTCGCGCTCGAAGAGCTGTTCCGCGGCACGCTCACGCAAACCTCGGTCTATCCGCGCGAAGTGGTGCTGCGCGCCCTGCACCACCATGCCGCCGCCGTGGTGCTGGCGCACAACCACCCCAGCGGCAGCGTGCAGCCCAGCCGCGCCGACGAGGCGCTGACCCGTACCCTGAAGGCCACGCTCGCACTGATCGACGTGCGCGTGCTGGACCACGTCATCGTCGCGCCGGGCGCCGCCCTGTCGATGGCCGAGGAGGGCCTGGTATGACCATCCTCTTGCGCGCCACCCCCTGGGCCCTTCTGCTGGCAGCGGGTCTTGCCCTCAACCTCTCCGCCTGCGCGCCGCTCCCGCAGGCTGCGACCGCTGCGCCCGAGGCGGCCGCTACTGCGCCAGCCGCCACCCGACCCGCGCTGCGCCTCATCGGCAGCGCCGCCATCGCCCCCGGCACCGAGGTGCTGGGCACCACGTTCGGCGGCATCTCCGGCATCGACTACGACGCGGCCAGCGGCCGCTGGCTGCTCATCAGCGACGACCGCTCTGACCTGCAGCCAGCGCGCATCTACACCGCCACGCTGCGCTACAGCGAGCAAGGGCTGGAAGCGCCTGCCATCACCGGCATGGTCGCGCTGCGGCATGCGAACGGGCGCACCTACCCCTCGCCGCGCCGCCCCGAGCCCGGCGTGGACGTGCCCGACGCCGAAGCCGTCCGCTGGCTGCCCGGCAGCGGCGGGCACTTCCTGTGGACCAGCGAGGGCGACTTCGGCCGCGGCTTCGGCCCGCAGCTGCGCGAAAGCCGCATCGACGGCAGCGCCGTGCGCGACCTGCCCCTGCCCGCCAGCTTCCAGCCCGACGGGGCGCACGGCCGCGCCCCCCGCTCCAACGGCACGCTCGAAGGCCTGGCCCTGTCGCCCGACGGCCGCACGCTCTGGCTCTCGATGGAAATGCCCTGGCGGCAGGACGGCCCCCTGCCCACGCCCGTTGCGCCCGGGGGCCCCGTGCGCTTCACCGCGATCGACCTCGCCACCGGCCAGCCCCTGCGCCAGATCGCCTAC
>JBHIWE010000358.1:0-3163 GCA_041987645.1 Acidovorax sp.
ACGTGCCGGAGGTATCGTACATCCGGTCCGAGGGGCACTACACGTGGGTGCACACCGGCCAGGGCAGTCAGTTTTGCAACATCAACATCGGCGATCTGGAAAGCCGCCTCGACCCGAGCCAGTTCCTGCGAATCCATCGCAGCTACATCGTCAATCTGTCGCATGTGGATGAAATCGTTCGTAGCGAGGGGCGGGTGGCGCTTCGCATGATGGGACCGGCACCGGTCGAAATTCCGGTGTCGCGCGCCAGTGCACCCGCGCTGTTGCAGCAACTCGGCCTGGCTGGTGTAACCCCGTCGAAACCCTGACCTCCTGCAGGCGGCCCCGCGAACTCTCTGAGGCAGCCATGCTGCTCGTGCAAGCAGACGGCTGTTCGTGCGCGCTCTGTGGCGGTTGATTGATGCGGGGCCGCAGGGCGCAGGGAAGTTTCTACACCTTGGATTCAAAGCGGCCAGCCAGGCCGCACAGGAGACAAGGTGATCACCGACGCCCATGGTTGCGCCCCCTCTGTTCTCGTGGCCTGCCTGTGCGCACAGTGGTGCGGCACCTGCCGCGACTACCGCGCCGTGTTCGATCCGGTGGTGCGCCGCTTCGACACCGGCCTGCTGTCCTTCATCTGGGTTGACATCGAGGACCATGACGAGGTCGTCGGCTCGATCGAGGTCGAGAACTTTCCGACGTTGCTGATCGCGCGCGGAGACGATGCGCTGTTTTGTGGCTCCGTCATGCCACATGCGCACACGCTTTGGCGCCTGTTGCGGGGCGCGCTGGATGGAAGCGTTCGCGCCGTCATCGATGACGCCGAGGCTCGCACCCTGCCCGCCCGCATCCGCGCGCTGCACAACGCTGGCAGCGCCTGAGCAGATCCGAAGCGGGCTCAGACCGAAACGAGGCGCTGACAGCGGGCTTGACGCTGGCGGGGCATGGCTTGACGCGGCTGACGCCGCTGTTCAGGCGACACGGCGCTGGACACCCGGCCAGGGCCGGTATATGTCGGGGAAGCTGGTCGCGATGCCATGTCGAGCGGGACGCCCTGGCGGGCCATCCGGGGAAGCCGTGCCGTTCGTGCAACCAAACTGCTGTTCGTGCGCGGTCTGGGGCCGTTGATTGACGCAGGCCCCACGGTTCAAGGCCGCTCCTATACTTTGGACTCAAAGCGGCCAGCCAGGCCACAAAGGAGACAACCAAGTGATCCCACCGGCTTTCGAATACCACGCGCCGCAAACCGTCGGTGAAACCCTTTCGCTGCTCGGCAAGCTCGGCGGCGACGCCAAGTTGCTGGCCGGCGGGCACAGCCTGCTGCCGATGATGAAGCTGCGCTTCGCTCAGCCGCTGCACCTGATCGATATCACTCGCGTTCCCGAGCTGCGCGGCATCCGCCAAGAGGGGGGCGAGATCGTGATCGGCGCGATGACGGTCGAGAACGAGCTCATCAGCTCAAAGCTGCTGCGCGAGCACGTGCCCCTGCTGCCCGAAGCGGCGCAGCTGATTGCCGACCCGCAGGTGCGCAACCGCGGGACCATCGGCGGCGACATTGCGCACGGCGACCCGGGCAACGACCACCCGGCGATCTCGATCGCGCTCGATGCAAGCTTCGTGCTGCAAGGCCCCAGCGGGCGTCGCACGGTCAAGGCCGACGGCTTTTTCCACGGCACCTACATGACCGACCTGGCGGAAGACGAGATCCTGTGCGAGATCCGCGTGGCCCCATTGGCCAAGGGCACCGGCTGGGCCTACGAGAAGCTCAAGCGCAAGACCGGTGACTTCGCGACCGCCGGCGCGGCCGTGGTCATGCGCATGAGCAGTGGCAAGGTCGACAGCGTGCGCATTGCCCTGACCAACGTGGCACCCACCGCGCTGCGCGCTGCCGACGCCGAGAAGGCGCTGACAGGCCGGGTGCTCGACGATGCGGCGATCGAAGCCGCGGCGCAGGCCGCCATGGCGATCTGCGATCCGGCCGAGGACCTGCGCGGCGACCCCGAATACAAGACCGCCATGGCCGGCCAGATGGTCAAGCGCGCGCTGCGCAAGGCCGCATCGCGCTGCAGCTGACCCGCAGGCTCGACACCACTACAACGGAGACACCGCAATGCCCAAGAAACTTATCACCGTCAAGGTCAACGGCCGCAGCTACGAGAAGGCGGTCGAGGCGCGCACCCTGCTCGTGCACTTCCTGCGCGAAGAACTCCACCTCACCGGCGCGCACATCGGCTGCGATACCAGCCATTGCGGCGCCTGTACGGTGGACGTGGACGGCCAGTCCATCAAATCCTGCACGGAGCTCGCAGTGCAGTGCGACGGCAGCGAGGTGCTCACCGTCGAAGGCCTGGCGCAAGGTGGCGTGCTGCATGCAGTCCAGGAGGGCTTTTACAAGGAGCATGGCCTGCAATGCGGCTTCTGCACGCCCGGCATGCTGATGCGCGCTTACCGCTTCCTGCAGGAGAACCCCAATCCCACAGAGGAGGAAGTCCGCATGGGCATGAGCGGCAACCTGTGCCGCTGCACCGGCTACCAGAACATCGTCAAGGCCGTGCTCTACGCCGCCGCCAAGCTGCGCGAGCCGCAGGCCGCGATCGCCTGAGCACTGATCAACACAAGGAGACGAACCCATGAATGCACCCGTGGACCGTGCAGTGGCCCTGGCCGGTATCGGCGAATCGCGACTTCGCAAGGAAGACGCCCGCTTCATACAAGGCAAGGGAAACTATGTCGACGATATCAAGCTGCCCGGCATGCTGTACATGGACATCGTGCGCTCGCCGGTGGTCCATGCCCGCATCAAGAAGATCGACAAGAGCGCGGCGCTGGCGATCCCCGGCGTGCACGCCGTGCTCACCGCCGACGACCTGAAGCCGCTCAAGCTGCACTGGATGCCGACGCTGGCCGGCGACGTCGCCGCGGTGCTGGCCGACGAGAAAGTGCACTTCCAGATGCAGGAGGTCGCGATCGTGGTCGCCGATGACCGCTACATCGCCGCCGACGCGGTGGAGGCGGTGCAGGTCGAATACGACGAACTGCCCGTGGTGGTCGATCCGTACGAGGCGCTCAAGCCCGATGCCCCGGTGCTGCGTGACGACCTTGCCGGCAAGACCGAGGGCGCGCACGGCAAGCGCGACCACCACAACCACATCTTCACCTGGGAAGCCGGCGACAAGGCGGCTGC
>JBHIWE010000359.1:0-3157 GCA_041987645.1 Acidovorax sp.
GCGCGAGGCTGCATTGCAGCCCTTCCTGCATCGCTACAACTGGCATCGGCCACACTCTGCACTCAACCGCCAGCCGCCCATGAGCCGCATCCCGGCCATGAACAACCTACTGGAACTCAACAGCTAGGCCGGTGCGCTTGGCGTCGGCGTGGCCGCTGGCGCGTGCAAAGGCAAGGGTGGCGTCGAGGTCGGCGCAGACCTGGGCGTCGGGCACCTTGGACACCACCTGCGACAGGATGGCCGGGATGTCGGTCATCCTCGACACATCGCCCTGTCGGGCGAACATCTCGGGCGCGATGGCGAAGTAGCTCATCTTGGCGTAGCGGCGGCACATGTCCTTGATGTGCTCGTGCACGCCGAAGATCTCCTGCACCACCAGCATCACCGGGAACTTGCCGGGGCCAGCCGGCATCGCCCGGCAAGCCGGGAAAATGTGGGTTTCCGCCTCGGCTGCTGCGCAGTCGAGTCAGGACGAAGCCTGTGTCGGTGCGGCGGTGCGTGCGGTGATGGGTGCGACCTATCAGCCCGGCAACTTCGCCGCCAGCAGATCAATTTTCTCGATGATTGGCGGCGTGCTCAGCAGCGCAGCGGCGTTGGCCATCAATGCGGTGGCGATGGCGCCGTGCAGGTGGGCCTCGCGCCCGGCCTCGTCGGCAAAGGCGTCAAACACGCCGAAGGTCGAGGGGCCGAACTTCAAGGCAAACCAGGCGGTGGTGCCCGACTCCGCGTTGGCGAGCGGCAGTGCCCCGGCCAGGAATTCGGCAACCGCGGCCTCCTGGCCGGGTTTGGCTTCGAGACGGACGAACAGGGCGAACTTGGTCATGGCGTGATCCTTGGTCTTTACGGGTGGGTGCTTCACCGAGCCCGCAGCCTAAGCGGTGTCGGCAATTTCCACGAGTGGCAGGAAAGACAATATTGATATCATTTCTGCCATGCGAATTCACCTGCTTGTCTTGGATGGCGTGTTCGACCTGGGCTTGGCGGCCCTGACCGACACACTCAGCACGGCCAACGCACTGGCGGGCTCGCTCGAACAGCCGCCAGCGCCTATCGAGGTCACGCTGGTCGGCGTGCGGCGCCGCGTGCGCACGGCGCAAGGCCTGACAGTGCCCGTGGTGCCAGTGCACGGTGTGCAGAACCCCGACGTCGTGCTCATGCCCGCGCTTGGCGCCAAGATGCCAGATACGCTCGCGGCGCGCCTGGGCCGTGCTGACGTGGCCGACGCGGTGGTCGCTTTGCGGCGGTGGTCGGGCGCCGGAGCGCTTGCCGGCGCCGCATGCACCGGCACCTTCTTGCTGGCGGAAAGCGCGCTGCTGGACGGTCAGCGCGCCACCACGTCATGGTGGCTGGCGCCGATGTTTCGCCAGCGCTATCCGCGCGTGTTACTTGATGACTCCCGCATGCTCGTCAACTCGGCCGGCTTCACCACGGCCGGCGCCGCCTTGGCGCACCTCGATCTGGCCTTGGGCATCGTGCGCAACTGCAGCCCGACGCTGGCGGCGCTGGCTGCGCGATACCTGCTGGTCGAGGCACGAGGCTCGCAAGCGGAATTCGTGATCCCCGATCACCTTGCCCACGCCGACCCGGTAGTCGAGCGCTTCGAAAGCTGGGCCCGCCAGCGGCTCGCGCACGGGTTCTCTCTTGCACAGGCGGCCGTCGCAACAGGGACCAGCGAGCGCACATTGGCGCGACGCCTGCAGGGCGTGTTGGGTAGGTCACCACTGTCGTATTTCCAGGATCTGCGCGTCGAGCGTGCTGTTCATCTGCTGCGCACCAGCACCGACAGCGTCGACCAGATCGCCGCGCAGATCGGCTACTCCGACGGCGTGACCCTGCGCGCCTTGTTGCGACGCAAGCTGGGCCGCGGCGTGCGGGAGTTACGCGCCGGCGGCTGATCGGATTTGCACTGGGCCGCCCGCCGGAGCATTGAACCGCCCAGAAGCAGTCATCTCCCAATGCCTGCTACTGGCCGATAGCGTGAGGTCATCCGGGCGCCGGAAAGCTGACCCTCGTGCAGACGGCGGCGGCCGGCACGGTCAGTGCCGGAAAGGCGCATGCTGTTGGGCCCTCAACTCGATGGGAGACCATCATGGGATCCGCAGCCAGCATCCTCTCGCGCGAGCCGTGGAACAAGGGCAAGATCGTCGGCCAGAAGGCGCCCTTTAAGGTGAAGGACATCTGGGCGCTTCGCGTCCGGCTACAGATGGAGAACCGTGTGCGAGAGCTCGCGCTGTTCAATCTCGGCATCGACAGCAAGCTTCGTGGCTGCGACCTCGTCGCACTTAAGGTACGAGATGTCTGCCACGGTGACGCCGTCGCTAGTCGGGCGGTAGTGATGCAGCACAAGACGCAGCGCCCCGTTCAGTTCGAGATCACGCCCGCGACCCGCGACGCAGTGCAGCGATGGATCAAGCAGGCCGGGCTGAGATCGGAGGATTTCCTGTTCCCGAGTCGCATGCACGGCTCGCCGCATCTGGGAACGCGGCAGTACGCCCGAATCCTGGAAGGCTGGGTTGAGGAACTCGGGCTTGACCCTGCCGACTACGGGACGCATTCAATGCGAAGGACGAAGGCGACGCTGATTTATCGGCGGACCAAGAACCTGCGTGCCGTCCAGCTGCTGCTCGGGCACTCCAAGCTGGAGTCGACTGTCCGGTACCTTGGCATCGAGGTGGACGACGCGCTCGAGATTTCTGAGCAGACAGAGATCTGAAAAGCCAGTCGGCGGCCGCTTCATGCCAAGGGCGGGTCGGCCGCCTGCAATGGCTGCTTCCGGGGTGCCAGGCCTAGTCAAGCTCACGGCCAGCTTCGCTGGTTCGATGCAGCGCGGCGGATGGCAGCGTTGTGCCCGTTGCGGTCATCCGCCTTGCCGAATTGCTCGCCGGAAACCTGCCGTTCGGTTGGTCCAGCGGTAGCAGAGAAATGGGAGCTGATAACAAAGTATTGAAGTTGCAGACAATGTCTTGAACATCGTGTCGTAGAGCACGGCAAAGCGATGTCAAAGACTTGAACATCGGCGCGGCTCGCCAGCTCTTTTCCTCTCACCCATGCAAGTGCTCTTGTGTCACACAGGAGATGACTCTATATTGCCTACAACGTAATCATTACATGGAGTCAACGGTGACAGATTCTCAACATTGGGCCCGACATCCCGTGC
>JBHIWE010000360.1:0-3143 GCA_041987645.1 Acidovorax sp.
CAAGACCAAACATTGAAGAAGCACCCATGAGCTCGCCCACCCGCCACACGGGAACGCTGCCCATCAAGGCCGCCATCACCCTCACCTACATGCTCTTCGGCGCCCTGCTCAACAGCGTCGGCGCCGTGAACCTGCTGGTGGTCGAGACCCTCGGCGTCCCTCGCGAACAAGCCGCGCTGCTCGACGCCTGGAAAGACATGCCGATCGCGATCACGTCCTTCCTCGTGGCCTCCCTGCTGCCCCGCCTCGGCCTGAAGCGATCCATGCTGCTCGCGCTGGCCGCCATCGGTGCCGCCTGCCTGGCCATGCCGTCGCTGCAGGCCTTCTGGGCCATCAAGCTGCTGTTCGCGACCGTCGGCGCCGGGTTTGCTCTGGTGAAGGTGAGCGCCTATTCCATGATCGGCCTCGTCACGCGCGACCGTGCGGGCCATGCGCGCTTCACGAACCTGCTCGAAGGCCTGTTCATGGTCGGCGTGCTGGGCGGCTTCCTGCTGTTCAGCCAGGCGTCGCACAGCCCCGGCACGGGCTGGCTGGGCGTCTACCCGTGGCTCGCCGGCCTCGCCGCGGCCGCCTTCGTGCTGTTGCTGCTGAGCCCACTGGACGAAGGGCCAATCCAGTCGCCGGGCACGACGCTGCGTGAAGACCTGCTCGCGATGGCGCCACTGCTGCGACTCGGCCTCGTGGTGGTGTTCCTGCTGTCGGCGTTCCTGTACGTGCTCATCGAGCAGGGCCTGTCCACCTGGCTGCCCAGCTTCAACCAGCAGGTGCTGCACCTGCCCACCGCGATGAGCGTGGGCCTCGCGGTCATCATGCCGGCCACCACGGCGCTCGGCCGGCTGGCGAGCGCGGCGGTGATCGGCCGGCTGGGCTGGTTCGCGGTGGTGATGACCTGCCTGGTGGGCATTGCCGGGCTCATCCTGGCCACGCTGCCTCTCACGCGTGGCCTCGCGCCGCTGCCGGCGGGCGCCGGCTGGCTCAATGCGCCGCCCGCGGCCTACCTGCTGCCGCTGACGGGCCTGCTGCTGGCACCCATCTACCCCGCCATCAACTCGGCCATGCTGAGTGCGCTGCCGCAGCGCCAGCACGCCGCCATGACGGGGCTGATCGTCGTGTTCTCGGCGCTCGGCGGCACGCTGGGCAGCTTCATCACCGGCCGCCTGTTCGCGGCCTTCGACGGCGCGACCGCCTTCGGCCTGCTTCTCATTCCTACTGCCGCGCTTGCCGTGGCCCTGACCCGCCTGCGCGCCCGGCTGAGCCATGCCTGACCCGACCCCCTACGAGCTTTACGGCGACCTCTTCGTGGCCGTGCAGATGGGCCGCCTGTGCGATGACGGCAAAACCTTCGTCGACGCCCGCCCGCGCGGCGAACCGGCCGCCATCCGCGCGCGCTATGAGGCCGAGCGGGGCGAGCCCGGCTTTTCCCTGGCCGACTTTCTGCACGCCCATTTCACGCTGCCCGGCCATGGCGACACCCCGCCAGGGCCGCGCGTCGGCATCCGCGAGCACATCCGCGCCCTGTGGCCGCTGCTGGTGCGCGAACACCGCACGGCGCTGCCTGGCGACAGCCTGCTGCCACTGCCCGAGCCCTACCTCGTGCCGGGCGGTCGCTTTCGCGAGCTGTACTACTGGGACAGCTACTTCACGATGCAGGGCCTGCTCATCGACGGCCGGCGCGACCTGGCCGAGGCGCTGCTCGCCAACTTCGCTCACTTGCTGGGCACCTACGGCTTCATCCCGAATGCCACGCGCAGCTACATGCTGAGCCGCTCCCAACCGCCGCTTTTCTACAAGATGGTCGAGCTGCTGCATGCCGAGGATCCGGCGGCAGGCTTCGCGCGGCATCTGCCAGCGCTGCGCATCGAGCACGCTTTCTGGATGGCGGGTGAGGACCGCGTCGGCCCGGGCGAAGCCCACCGCCGCGTGCTGCGCCTGGCCGACGGCGCGCTGCTGAACCGCTACTGGGACGAGCGCTGCACACCGCGCGAGGAGAGCTGGCGCGAAGACGTGCTCACATCGCAGGCGGCCCATGGCCGCGTGCCGACCGAGGTCTGGCGTGACCTGCGGGCCGGCGCCGAGAGCGGCTGGGACTTCTCAGGCCGCTGGTGTGCCGACCCCACCGACATGGCCACCATCGAGACCACGGCCATCGCCCCCGTCGACCTCAATGCGCTGCTGGCCGGTCTGGAGGTCGCCATCGCGCAGGGCGCCGCGCGCCAGGGCGACGCGACGCTCGCACGCGACTTCAAGCAGCGGGCCGACACACGCCGCGCCCTGCTGCACACCCGCTTCTGGCGCGGCGACGCCGGCCATTTCGCCGACCTGCACTGGCGCCATCCCGAACGGCCCCGGCCGCTGACGGCGGCCGCCCTCGTGCCGCTTTACCTGGGCCTGGCCCGCCCCGAGCAGGCCCATGCCCTGGCCGCCCAGGTGCAGCAACATCTGCTCGGCCCCAACGGCCTGTTGACCACGCCGCAGCACACCGGCCAGCAATGGGATGCCCCCAACGGCTGGGCGCCGCTGCAGTGGATGGGTGCGCAAGGCCTGGCACGCTACGGCCACACGGCGCTGGCGCGCGACATCGCCGAGCGCTGGTGTGCCAGCGTGCACCGCGTCTACCTGGACACCGGCCGGCTGCTGGAGAAGTACGACGTGACACAGGACCGCCCCGGCGGTGGCGGCGAGTACGAGACGCAGGATGGCTTTGGCTGGACCAACGGCGTCTACGTGGCATTCCGGGAGGGCCTGCTGGCGGCTTGCGGCTAAGCTGCCGAGCGCCATGCCCGCCAACACCCCCGCCACCCCGCCCGCCTTCAGCCCCGCGGCCCTCGCGCGCTGCATTCCGTTCGTGGTCTTCATGGCCCTGCTGGCCCTGCGCGGCTATCTGCCGCCGGGCCTCGGGCTGGATGCACGCTGGATCTACGGCGCGCAGGCCGTCATCGTCGCCGGCCTGCTGGCCTGGTACTGGCGCGACTATGGCGAACTCGTGCGGCAGACCCTGCCCGACGCCCGTGAAGCCGGCTGGGCAGCGGCGGTGGGTATCGCAGTGTTCGCGATCTGGGTGCAGCTGGATGCACCGTGGATGCAGCTCGGCTCCGCCACCGCGCCCTTCGTGCCGCTGGATGCCGACGGACACCTGATCTGGC
>JBHIWE010000361.1:0-3129 GCA_041987645.1 Acidovorax sp.
CGAACAGCGTGTTGTAGGTCAGTGCGGTGAGCGTGCTCATGGCTTGCTGCGCGTGGCGCGAGTCTTGGTCGTGAGCGGCTGAGGCGCGGGAGCCTTGTCTCCCTTGACAGTGGCCTTCCGAGCCGCTGCCGGCTTTGCCAGAGGCCCGCCCTTGGCGTTCTGCTCGCGCTCGAAGACCTCGTTCGCATAGCCATCCAGCAGGGTCTCGCACTCGGCGAGTTGCTGCTCGGCCGCGGCGCGCGCCGAGGCACCGTAGAAGTCCAGCGCCTTGATCCTGTCCAGCCAGCCCCTGAGCTTCTTGAGGTCCTCGTCGTTCTCCTTGAGCTCGGCGAATGTGTAGTGATCGGCGTCCACCTCCTTGGCGACCTCGCGCTTGTAGTCCGCGCACTTGTCCAGGAACTCCTCATAGTCCTGGTCGCGGTCATGCTTGAAGCGCGACACGATCAGCTCCTGCTGCTTGGCGTCCATGGCCGCCGTCTCGAAAATCACGGCTTCGCCGCCGGCGTGCTCGATGTCGGCCTGCACCATGCGCAGTTGACGCTGGTGTTCGCTGCTGGTGGGCAGCACGCAGATGCCGTTCTGGATGTAGACGGCCCCCAGGCTGCGGATGCGCCGCCAGATGGCCACACGGGTCTTGGACGGCTCGGGGGGCACCTTGTAGGTCAGCAGGAGCCACCCAGACCCCGCCGGGTTGATGGGCTTCTTGTTCACGCTTGATGTAGCAGTCGTTACATCTTCAATGTATCGATTGATGAGCTGGACCACAAGCATCCGCGCGTTCGAAGAACGCATATCGACAGACGGGAATTGCTGGAGGCGACGCGCAGTCGTTGCTGGCCGCGCTGCTGCGGACACGTGGCATCCGCACGTTCGTCCTCGCTGCCCACCGAGGACCCGATCGAAGCGCTGAAAACTGCCGCTACACTGCGGCCGCAACGGAGATGGCATTCCTCCGCGAACCGCCTCACGGCTGAGCCGTGACGCTGATGATGCCTACATCGTCCTGGGAGACCATGGCTATGTAGGCGCTCGCCTCAAGCCTTCATCGACCAGGTGTCTACCGCAAGCCTGGGTCCTGATGAAGCGCCACAAGAAACACCCCGAACAACTCGATCTGCTGCCCTATGTGGGGCGCTGGCTGCTGCTGGCTTCCGCCGTGGCCGCCCTGGCCGGTTCCGCCTCGGCCGTTTTCCTGCTTGCCCTTGACTGGGCCACTGCCACGCGTGAGGCGCGGCACTGGCTGATATGGGGGCTGCCATCGGCGGGCTTTCTGGTCGGCTGGGTGTACCTGAAGCTCGGCCATGGCGTCGAGGCGGGTAACAACCTGCTCATCGACGAGGTCCATGACCCCAAGAAGGTGGTGCCGCTGCGCATGGCGCCGTTGATCCTGGTGAGCACCGTCATTTCCCACCTGTTCGGTGCCTCGGTCGGGCGCGAGGGCACGGCCGTGCAAATGGGCGGAGCGCTGGCTGACCAATTCACCCACATATTCAAGATGAGCGCCGAGGATCGCCGCATCCTGCTGATGGCGGGCATCAGCGCCGGCTTCTCGTCGGTCTTCGGCACGCCGCTGGCCGGCGCGATCTTCGGGCTGGAGGTGCTGGTCATCGGCCGGCTTCGGTACGACGCGCTGCTGCCGTGCTTCATCGCGGCCATCGTCGCTGACCAGGTGACGACGCTCTGGGGCGTGCACCACACCCACTACGCGGCTGGTGTGATCCCCGTCATCTCCGTCTGGACACTGGGCGCCGTCGTCGTCGCCGGCATCGTGTTCGGCCTGGTAGGCATGGTGTTCGCGGACGCCACGCACGCGGCCTCGGCCTTCATGAAGCGGCGCATTCCCTATGCGCCGCTGCGGCCGTTTCTCGGCGGCATCGGCATCGCGGCGCTGATCTGGTTCAGCGATGCCTGGCGCTATGCCGGCCTTGGCATTCCCTCCATCGTCGAGGCCTTCCAGCAGCCGGCCGCGCCTTGGGAGTTCGCCGCCAAGCTGGGGCTGACCGTGGCCTCGCTGGGCAGCGGGTTCAAGGGCGGGGAGGTGACACCACTGTTCTACATCGGGGCAACGCTGGGCAACGCCCTGGCTCCGTTGCTGCAGCTGCCGTTCCCGATGCTTGCGGCGCTCGGTTTCGTGGCGGTGTTCGCCGGTGCTGCCAACACACCGCTGGCTTGCACCCTGATGGCGATGGAGCTCTTTGGCGCGCAGGTCGGCGTGTACGCCGCCGTGGCCTGCGTCGTCAGCTACCTGTTCTCCGGGCACACCGGCATCTACAAGGCCCAGCGCGTCGGCCACCCCAAGCATTGGCATCTTCCCGAGGGATTGCGTTTGGGCGACGTGGCCGCTTTCAGGCGCAAGCAGCGCGCCTCCCATGTCGAGACGGCGGCACCCGTCGCGCCCGAGTCCAAGCAAGAGCATTGACCCCACCATGAGCCAACTGACCGCTTTGCGTCTGTATTTCCCGCTGGCTGCGCGCGCCAAGGCCACCCGCTTCTGGCACCGCCTGAGTGCGCCCGCCCTAGGACAGCACTTGCTCCACGCGGCCCGCCGTGCCCATATCCAGCAAGCCGTGATGCTTCACGTCGCCTCTGGCTACCTGCCGGGCGACCGCATGAGCCATGCCCATCCGGAATCCACACCCGCGCGCATGCCGCAGTGCATCGAACTCATCGATACCGAGAGCCGGTTGCGCAAATTCCTGCATGACCACGCCGATGAGATCCAGAAGGTCCGTGCGGTGCTGTACCGCTGCGAGATCCCCCTCACGTCTGGCGCCTGATCCGGCGCCCCGCCATTCCCCACCACGACAAAAGGAGACAAACCATGCTGACCGTTCGCAACCTTCCGCCCGAGCCCACCTGGCAGGACTGGCTGAAGGAACAGCTCCCGCTCATCAAAGGCCTCGCCCTCTGGGTGACGGCCATGTGCTGCCTGGTCATCCTGTGGAGCCCCACGGGCAATGGGGAGTGGTATCTGCTCAGTGAGTCTGATGGCGCGCTGATCGCCATGCCGATGTCCAACGAGTCGAGTTGTCTGCAGCGCATGGGAGATGGGGCCGACCTCTGCGCGTTGGGGCCAATGCCCCGTGGAACGGAAGCGTCGCTTATGGCGCCTTGACCAGCGCGGCAAGC
>JBHIWE010000362.1:0-3089 GCA_041987645.1 Acidovorax sp.
GGCGAGGTAGAGCGTGGCGAACTGCCGGCGCGAGAGCGATGTGCGCTGCCAGATGTGTTCCAGCAGTTTCTGCCGGCGCGGCGTGGCCAGCAGCGATGCGGCCGACTCCGGCCGCATCGACCCTTTTGGAGTTTCGATGCCGGAGGTGGGCGGTGTGCCGGCGGTGGGTGGCACCCGTTTGCGCTGGAACAGCGAGAGCATGGCGAACCCCGGATGACGGGCTGCTCAGGGGCGCCTTTTGGCCTTTTCAGGATAGGGCCTTTCCCCTTGGCGCCCTTCCTTTGCCCCTTCCCAGCCCTTTGGCCTTTATCGGAAGCCTTTGGGTATAGGGCCGCTGCTGCGCGGGCGCCACGATGAATGCGGCATGGGGCAATCCCGGCAAGTGGGGCGCTGCGGGACGTTCGTCAGCTCTGGCCCAAGCCGGTGTCGAGGGCGGCGGATTGCGCTGCGAAGTCGTCGGGACGGCGCTTGCGGAAGGTTTCGAGATTGGCGAGCTTCCAGCGCAGTGCCGGCAGTTGCGCGGCGTGCTGGCACTGCACCAGCGACCAGTCCGGTTCTGCGCGCGCCAGCCCGCTCAGAAACTGCTTGTGCGCGGTGCTCAGTCGCTGTGGCAGCTCGCGCCGCATCCTGGCGCGAGCATCGAGCAGTGTCTCCAGGGAGCAGTCCACTTCGGTCATGCCGACAAAGGCCCGCTCGTACTCGCCGGCGATGTCCTTGTCGTTGCCGAACAGCACTTCGTGGGGCGGCCGGTTGTGGCCCGCCAGATAGATCACGAAGCACTCGACCATGCCGTCGCTGATGTCGCCCGATTCGTAGAGCTGCCACACGTCGAACAGGTCGCGGGGGTGCTGCCGATCCAGCGCGGCCACCAGCTTGCTGGCGTACAGCTCGTCCGGTGCCAGAACCGGCAGCTCGAACTCGACGCCGAACAGATCGCTGGTCTTGGCGCTCAGCGGCCGCCGCTCGACGGGCAGCACGCTGCCTCGGAACACGACGTTGACCTCGATCTTCACCTGGCTGGCATCGTTCTCGACGATCAGCTTGGTGTCCCCCAGGTCCTTGGCGCGAACCAGGCGTGTCTGCACGCCCAGCGGTGCAAGGCGCGCGGCGATGGCGGCCAGCTCCTGGTTGATGGCTTGCAGCGCTTCGTCGCGCGGCGTCTGCCACGGGAGGTACACCACGTCGATGTCCACCGACAGGCGCGGCATGTCCCGCACGAAGAGGTTGATGGCCGTGCCGCCCTTCATGGCGAAGATGTCGTTGGCGAACACGTCGGGCGCGACGGCCAGCAGCAGGCGAACGGTGTCCGCGTAGGTCTTATCCATGAGGTCTCAGGCTCAGCAAGGTGCCGTCATCGAGCCGGCTCATCCAGCGCGTGTTGCTGCCGGTGCGAACCGGGTACTGCTCCAGCAGGGCATCGACATCCACGAGGCTGGTCTCGCGCGCCCAGGTGAGGAACAGGCGCACGGCCTTCACGCTGGTGCAGCAGGACAGCAGTTGTCCGAGCAAGTCCTTGCGGGGGGAACGCAGTCCATCAAAGAGGTTGCGGGCCTCTTCGAGGCTCTGCTTGACGCCGGCTTCGTACAGCAGTTCCAGAACGGCACGCTCGGAGGCAGCCACCCGCAGATCCTCGGGCAGGCCAGGCGGCGTGGTCAGGGTCTTGCTGGCCAGCGCCGTGTCCGGCCAGTCGAACAGGCGGGCGTGGACGTAGCGGGCCGGAAAGCGCGAGGTGAACCAGGCTGGCAACGCGAAACGACCGTCGCCCCACAGCACCAGCGTCTCCCGGCTGCCCAGGTTGTGCCGCACACCCTGCAGGGCCAGGGCGCTCTTGCCGCCGACGTGCAGGCCGGGCACGCGCTGTTGCAGGAACTTCAGCGCACCGTAGACCCCGAACTCATCGTTCGGGAAGGCATAGACGCCATGGGCCAGGCGCACGAGCCACCCGCCGTCGGCATAGTGGGCGGCGAGCTGGGGCGACACCCCGAACTGGCTCAGGGTGGCAAGGTCGAACGGCGCCCCGCGGGGGAGTCCCGCCTGCAGCCGCTTGATTACCTGGTGCCTAGAATTTCCATCCATGCTATAAAAATAGCACGGAATCAAATCAGCCTCTAGAGCTATCGCAAGAACGTGCAGGGAAAGTAGCATAAAGTTTGATTTATAGTGCAGAATCTAATCGACCTGCGACCGCTCTGCCAGCCGCAACCCGGCCTCCTGATCGCGGTCTATGCTGGAGGGCAAGCCCCAACCGGCCGCTCTTGAGGTGAGGCACCACTGAAACCGAGGCACATGAGCATGACCACCAACACGCACAACGGGCGCTGGAGCCACCGGCTGGGCCGGGGGGCTGGCCGTGCCTGGCGTGGATACCTGCGCCGCGGGCAGCGTGTCGCCGGCTGGCTGGTGACGCGCGGGGTGCCCGCAGGCGCGGCGACGGCGGTGCTCTGGATCGTCAAGCTGGCCGTGCTTGGTATGCTGCTGTACTCCGTATCCTGGCTTGTCCTGCTGCTGGCCTTTGCTGTGGTCGCCGCATGGCTCGCGCGGAATGCCGATGAGGACGACGAGAAGCAGCCGGAACTCAGAGACGGACACTCGGGCGTCGGCCTGTACGACAAAGATGACTGGCGGATCGACATGGGCGATCCCGACGAGCCGTAGCTGTCGCATCAACGCGAGAGAGTGCTCCTTACTTCGCCGCACCTTTCGATACGGCCGTCATCGCAAGGCGAGAGCCACTACCTCCGGCCGACTTCGCATCGGACGTGCCAGTGATGAGACCGCCCAGGAAGTTTCCAGCGCGAACTCCTGCCCATCCGAGTGCCATGACCCAGAACGTCGGCAACACGATGAACATCGTTGCCATGACGAAGTTCAGCAGCATGTCACCGAACGCATTGTTCAGGCCGATCAATGGGTCGAAGTTGGCGTGCGGCCTGTCCGCGCCAAACCCCCAGCCGTAGAGCGCGTCCAGGATCGTGCTGTCGATCCAGCGCGCGAGCTGGAACCAGAAGTCCACGAAGAACAGCGCGAACTGGACGCAGCTCACCGTCACCACCGTCTTCAGGTCGTAGGTGCCGATCAGCAGCACCAGC
>JBHIWE010000363.1:0-3068 GCA_041987645.1 Acidovorax sp.
GGGCAGCCGCTGTTCACCCTGCATGCACAGGCCCGAGGCGAACTTGACTATGCGAGGCGCTATGTCGAATCGCACCCGCCCATCTTCGAGATTTCGGAGGCGCCATGAAGCCCCTGATATTTGCCTTGCCGGGCAGCGAGCTCTTCGCCGATCAGCTGGCGCTGGCCATGCAAGCCGACCGGGCGGGTCTGGCACTGCACCGATTTCCCGACGGCGAGTCTCTTGTCCGCCTTGACGCTGATGTGAGCGGACGCGACGTCGTCTTCGTGTGCAGCCTTGCGCGACCCGACGAGAAGACCTTGCCGCTGCTGTTCGCGGCCGATGCCGCCCGGGACCTCGGTGCCGTTCGAGTCCATCTCGCCGCGCCCTATCTGGCCTACCTGCGCCAGGACCGTCGCTTCCATCCTGGCGAGGCCGTGACCTCGCGGACCTATGCGCGCCTGCTGTCGGCGACGTTCGACGGTCTGGTCACCGTCGATCCGCATCTGCACCGGTACCACGCGCTGGACGAAATCTACGGCATTCCTTCCCGCGTCGTGCACGCGGCACCCCTCATCGCGCGCTGGGTCGCGGCCAAAGTGGAGCGACCGCTGCTAATCGGGCCCGACTCGGAGAGCGAGCAGTGGGTCGCAGAGGTGGCCGCCGGTGCCGGTGCGCCCTTCACCGTGCTGAAGAAGTTGCGGCACGGGGACCGCGACGTGGAAGTCAGCCTGCCCGACGTCTCCGCCTGGCGTGACCGGCAACCGGTGCTCGTCGACGACATCGTCTCCAGTGCGCGGACGATGATCCAGGCAGTCGGAAGCATCCGCCGCGTCGGCCTGGCAGCCCCGGTGTGCATCGGCGTGCACGCCCTGTTCGCGCCGGACGCCTACGACGAGCTTCAGGCCAGCGCCCCCTCGCGCATCGTCACCTGCGACACGGTGCAGCATGCCTCCAACGCGATCGGGCTGGCCGAGCCGATGGCGCGTGCGCTCGACCAGCTGATGGAGGGGAGGGCGCCATGAATCCGGCTCGCCCCTCCTTGCTGTGGCGGCTCTGGTTGCTCCTCGCGCAGGTCGTCGCAATCGCTGCCGGGCTGCTGATCGCCTGGCGTGCGTTCGGCCCTCAGTCCGCGCCGGCCATCCACCACGACGTCGTGGCACTGCGCGAAGCCCCGGTTGCACTCGAAGCGGCGGCTTCCGCGCCCTCCGCGAAGGCCGTGGCGGCGAGGCTGGAGGCCGGCTTTCGCGCCGCCGCCACCAAGGCGTCGGCCTCGGTCGTCAACATCTACACGCGCAAGGCGGCACCTCGACCGCTGCCGGGCTGGCTGCGCCCGCCCAATGATCAGGAAGATGCAACCGCGCGGGGACAGTCCAGCCTCGGCTCGGGCGTGATCGTCGCGGCGCAAGGCCACATCCTCACCAACAACCATGTCGTCGACGGTGCCGACGAAATCGCCGTCATGCTGCCTGGCGGCAAGGTCGCCGAAGCCCGCATCGTGGGTACCGACCCCGAGTCGGACCTCGCCGTGCTGCGGGTCGACGCCAAGGGCTTGCAGCCGATCACCTTCGCGGATCCGGCGTCGGTGCAGGTTGGCGACATCGTTCTCGCGGTGGGTGATCCCTTCGGTGTCGGTCAGACCGTCACACAGGGCATCGTCAGCGCGACAGGCCGCAACCGGCTCGGCATCAACACGTTCGAGAACTTCATTCAGACGGACGCAGCCATCAATCCCGGCAATTCTGGCGGTGCCCTGGTGGATACCTCCGGCAATCTGGTGGGCATCAACACGGCGATCTACTCCCGCAGCGGAGGTTCGCAGGGCATCGGTTTCGCCATTCCCGTCAGCCTGGCCAGGCAGGTGATGGAACAGATCATCGCCACCGGGAGGGTCAGCCGCGGCTGGCTCGGCGTGGGGGCCCGCGACGTCGTCCACGAATCGACGGGGGCGCCTGCTGGCGCTGTTCTGATCGCGGTGCAGCGTGGAGGTCCTGCGGACCGGGCCGGTTTGCGTTCAGGCGACACCGTGATCGCCATCAATGGCAAGGAAGTGGTCGATACGGCGGCCCTGATCGACGAGACGGCGGCGCTGATGCCGGGGACGCGGGCGCAGTTCAAGGTCTTGCGTGGCAGCGAGCCCATCGCCGTGACGGTCGAGCTCGGACAGCGACCCATCACGCGCAAGCTGTGAAAGTGCATGGGCATGCTGGAAACCCGATTCGTCACGGCGCTGACCCGAGCGGCAGACCGCCAGGCACTGCCTTGGGTCGCGGCGGCCATCGCCATGGCGGCAACCCTGTCCATGAGCGTGCCCTATGCGTCGATGCTCGTCGCTGCCGTGCTCATGGCGCCGCGACGCTGGTGGACGATCGCGTTGAGCTCGAGCCTGGGAGCTGCGCTGGGCGCGGCGCTGTTGTACCTGGTCTTCCATCACCTGGGATGGGCGCGGCTGTTCGCGGCCTATCCCGAGGTCGTGCGCTCGGCGGCATGGGCCGATGCCAGCGGATGGTTGCGGCGCTACGGCGTGATCTCATTGCTCGTCATCGCCGCACTGCCGCTGCCGTTGACACCGGCATTGATGTTTGCGGCGATCTCGCGGCTGCCGGTGGTGGAAGTGCTGGCCGCCCTGTGGATCGGCAAGCTGGCCAAGTACACCGCGTATGCCTGGCTGACCGCGCGCTACCCCGGCCGACTCCTGATGCGCGGCGAGGCGCGCATGATGGCCCTGCATGGCGTCATGGCGCAGGCCACGCAAGCCTCGGCGCCCCGGCCAAGGAAGTCCGGTGCCGAATGACGGCCAATCCCCGACCGCGCCTCGCATCCGGCACGCTGCAGACATGAAGATCGTCGTGGCACTCGGGGGCAACGCCCTGCTGCGCCGCGGCGAGATGCCCAGTTCCGGGAATCAGCTCGCCAACATCCGCAGGGCCGCTGCCCAACTGGCGCGCATCGCTCCGGGAAACGACTTGGTACTGACCCATGGAAACGGGCCACAGATAGGACTGCTGGCGCTGCAGTCGGCCGCGTACAGGTCGGTGCAAAGCTATCCCCCGGACGTGTTGGGCGCTCAGACCGACGGCATGATCGGC
>JBHIWE010000364.1:0-3065 GCA_041987645.1 Acidovorax sp.
CGCGGAGGTCCCGATCGAAGGTAGTCGCCAGGTTCTCAAATTCCACACCGAAGTAGCGCTTTCCACAGTCCTTGCCAATGTTCGTCTCCCGCCCGGACTGGGTCACCACCAGGTAGCCCCGGTTGTGGGGCGTCTTGCAGTTCGAGAGCCCGCAACGGATCTGCGCCGAGAACGCGTACTGCCCAATGATCGAGCTGAGCTTTTGCTGGGCAGGGTCCAGGTTGTCGGAATACCCCGCACGGCCTTGGATGTCCTGCCAGGACTCCAGCCTGACCAACTCCTTGCCGGTGTTGAGAACGATCACCACGAACTCCTTGTGAGCTTGGGCACGACGCGCCGACGACGTCCAGCTACTCGATCACGACGTAGAACGGCTCCGACTTCCCATAGAGCCGATCATCTTGACGGCCCACCAAGAACGCTTCGACGAAGTGCACGCCGCGGTAGCTGAGCTCCTCCGTGCGCGTGAAGCCGGAGTCGCTGCGATAGAAGTCGCCACGGAGGGAGTCGGCGTCATAGGCCGCCTTGTCGGTGTTGGTTACCCGCCATTCGATGCGGTATCCATTGCCGAATGGCAGGCCATTTCCGCTGGCGGCCGTGAAGCGAATGCCGTATCCGCGCTGGAGCGGCTCCAGTGACGCCACGGGCCGCAGCACACTGCCATGGCGAGACGTGAGCAGGTCAGCTGACACCTTGACTCGGTAGTTCTGCTGGCCGTTGCGCCACTTCGGCCGCTGCACGTAGGGCAACCGGGTGATGCGCGCCGGCAGCGCCTCCATGCCACGCCTGAGGATCCGCGTGACCAGGTCGGGCTGTTGGCCGCTGACGACAAGAGCGTCTCCTCTCGAGATGGGCTCGCTGAATGAAACCGCCTCGCTGATGCGCGCCGATTCCTTCGCTTCGTCGGCTGCAAAGGCCTCGCCGAACACACGCTGCCACTTGCCGATCGCTTCATCACGGTCGGTCTCGGCATAGGCCTCGTCGATCCAGCCGCGGTACAGATTCACCTTGTCGCGGAAATTGCTGTACTGGGTCTGATCCCAGACGTGGCTCTGGATCTCGCTGTGGAGCACGGGGTTGCGGATCTGCGGCAGCGTGGGATAGGCCTGCAAGAAGTCATCCAGACGCCCCATCACGGTCTTGAGGCAGGTCGGCGTGTCGGCGAAAGCCGGCGTGCCCTTGTCCCGGTCGTAGATATGGGTCCCGACCAGCGTGGTGAACAGGAACGATGGGCAGGTGAAGTTCTTCTTGATGTCCCGGAGGTACTTCAGTAGCCGCGTGACCTTCTTCAGGTCGTTGCCGCCCGCGATGCTGTTCCGTCCAACGACCCACTCGGTATAGGCCTGTGCCGAGGTGACCTCAAACTGATTGGACGTCCGGTTGCACACCTCGAAGGTATCGGACCACATGCGGCCCTTGACGCAGGGCGCGATATCGATGCGGCGCTCACCCGCGTACTCGATGGTGATGCAGTGCGAGTAGCGCCGCACCTTGTCCTTGTAGGTACTGTGGCCGTCGAAGAATGAGCCGAGCTTGTTGACGTAGTCCTTCGCTTCCCAGCCGTCGACCGGATCGACGAAGACGAGAAGGTCGGCGTCAAACTCGCCACCGGACGGCGGCTTGATGATCGTCCCGTGCGCCCAAGAACCGTGACCGGCGAAGTACAGGATCTTCGGTCCCCAGCTCGAAGCCTTGATGGCCGCCTTGACTGACTCCACGCTGCTGGCCAGCAGATCGACGCGCGTTTTGTTGAGATTCACCTCGTTGTCGAGGAAGGCGTTGAACTGGTCGATCAGCTTCATGCCCGGCCTCCATCGAGGCCTTGCTCTGCCCGGTTGCACAGGTCGACGGCAGCATGATGTGCCTCGTCCTCGTTGGCCGCCCGGAGCCGGCGGTACACCCAGTCAAAAACCAAGGGGCTGCGTTCGCGGTGCTGGTAGATGGCATCCTGCAGGGCACGCGAATCAGCGGTGACCGTCGTGGCGTCGGCGCCGCCCAGCGCCTTGGTCCAGATCTTGTCCCACTCCGAGCCCAGGTTAGCCAGTGAGTTGGCCGTATTGGCGTGCTGGAGCCTTTCCTTCAGCGCCCACGTCAGCACCGGCATGAACGGCACCAGCAAGGCTGTCAGCAGCTCCGGGAAGGTCAAGCCCATCGCCAGGCCGGTGAACAGCAGCGCCACCCCGAAGACGATGATCCACAGCAGCAACTGGCCGCCATACTTTCGGCGGACCCGCGCGTCATAGCTGATGTTCGTGCGCTGGCCAACCAGTCGGCCGAGGTGCAGCGGCAGTCGCCCGATGCACGGCTCATACCAGGTTGCAAACTCGTTCTCTCGCTTCTCGGACAGCGGCTTGGCCGACAGCGCGCGCAGATCCTCCGGCTCGACCTGAGCACCTGCCACGAAGCGATTCCATGGCAGGCTAAACACCTCGGTGTCGAACTGCTCCTGCAGCTTGGCGCCGCGCTTCAATCGGTCCTTCTGCACCCGGTCGATCAGCGCAGTCTCCAGCAGCAGCAGAACCAAGCCCGCGAGCGCAACGTAGGGGCGGACCTCGGGGGCCCGCGGCGCGGCCAGCACGCCGAAGATGGGCAACAACACCGAGACGGTGACTATCACGCCTTGGGTGATCTTGGCCGCACCATAGTTGCGATCACGCGCACGCAGCAGCCGCTTGTTTTCATCCCTGGACTGACGCGCAGGGATGTCGTTCCGCAGGTTCTCCATCAGGCCTCCCAGCCTTGCTTCTCGCCCGACGCCGTTGTCATGGCCGACCGCGCAAGATGGCGGCTGCCTCGTGCGTTTGCAAGCGGGGTTAGGGGGAGGACAAACCCGGCGTCATCCCGCACGCAAAACCCGCGGTAGGAAGTCGATTTCCGGGCCAAGACTGCCAAATTTGGTCGACAAGCCGCCTCACATTGGATAAACGACTATTAAGACTTCTCAGAACTCAACCTATTTTGTGCGTTGACGCCTGTATCGTGGTACGTAATACTACCGTTACGTAATACATACGAAATTGGTGGCAGGCATGGCGCGAGCAGGCGTGACGAAGGGCGAGGTCCAA
>JBHIWE010000365.1:0-3054 GCA_041987645.1 Acidovorax sp.
ATGATTACCTGCGGCTGGTGGCCGCCACGGCCGACGATGGCACCGACGGCGCGGCCGACGGCGAGCTGCGCGGCCACCCGTACCCGTTCTTCCTCGCCCACCCGCTGCAGCTGGCGGTGGAGCAGTTCGACGCCGCGCTGGGCCCGCCCGCCGACTGGCTGGTGGAATGGAAGTGGGACGGCATCCGCGCCCAGCTGGTGCGCCGCGCCGCGGCGGACGGATCGGCCCAGGGCACCTGGCTCTGGTCGCGCGGCGAAGAGCTGGTGAGCGACCGCTTTCCCGAACTCCAGGCCCTGGGCGATGCGCTGCCGCCCGGCACGGTGCTGGACGGCGAGATCGTCGTCTGGCGCGCCGCCGAAGGCGATGCGCCAGCCCGCGTGCGACCTTTTGCCGACCTGCAAAAGCGCATCGGCCGCAAGACCCTGGGCCCCCGGCTGCTGCGCGATCTGCCCGTGGTGCTGCTGGCCTACGACCTGCTGGAAGAGGGCGGGCAGGATCTCCGCGCCCTGCCGCAGCACGAGCGCCGCGCCCGGCTGGAAGCCCTCGTCGTCCGCCACCCGCACCCGGCGCTGATCGCCAGCCCGCGGCTGCAGGGCGGCACCTGGCAGCAGCTGGCCGAGCAGCGCGAGGGCGCCCGCGCCCTGGGCGTGGAGGGCATGATGCTCAAGGCCCGCGGCGCGCAGTACGGCGTGGGCCGCACCAAGGATGTGGGCATCTGGTGGAAGTGGAAGATCGACCCGCTCTCGGTCGATGCCGTGCTGATCTATGCCCAGCGCGGCCATGGCCGGCGCGCCAGCCTCTACAGCGACTACACCTTCGCCGTGTGGGACGGCCCGCCCGAGGCGCCCGGCCGGCAGCTCGTGCCCTTCGCCAAGGCCTATTCGGGCCTGACCGATGCCGAGATGGCGCGGGTGGACGCCATCATCCGCAAGACCACCGTGGAGACCTTCGGCCCCGTGCGCAGCGTGCGGCCCACGCTGGTGTTCGAGCTGGGCTTCGAGGGCATCGCCCGCAGCGCGCGCCACAAGAGCGGCATCGCCGTGCGCTTTCCACGCATGCTGCGCTGGCGCGAGGACAAGCCCGTGGCTGAAGCCGATTCGCTGCAGACCTTGTCCGCTCTGCTGCCGCAGGCCGATCAATGACTGCGGTTTGCTCCGGTATTGATAGCTGCTCGCGCTTGAATTGCAAGGGCTGCAGGCGCATTCGGCGCCCATAATCGCAGGCCATGAACGCCAGGCAGCTTGTCTCCCGCTGGTTCGCCGAACGCGGCTGGAAGCCCTTCGCGTTCCAGCGCGAGGTCTGGCGCGCCATCGCCGCCGGGCAGAGCGGCCTGCTGCACGCCACCACGGGCGCGGGCAAGACCTATGCCGTCTGGCTCGGTGCGCTGCAGGCCTTCGCCGATGCGAAACCTGCACGAAAACGGGCCGCAGCGCCGGCGGAATCTGGACATACAGCTATTGAAAGCATAGCGAAGGCGCGGCGCCCTCAGCCCGCACCGCTCACCGTGCTCTGGCTCACCCCCATGCGCGCCCTGGCCGCCGACACCCTGCGCGCCCTGCAGACCCCGCTGGATGCGCTCGCGCCCGACCACCCCGTGCTGGCCCGCTGGACGGCCGGCGCCCGCACCGGGGACACCACCAGCGGCGAGCGCAGCGCCCAGCAGCGCCGTCTGCCCACCGTGCTGGTGACCACGCCCGAGAGCCTGTCGCTGCTGCTGGCCCGCGCCGATGCGCGCGAAACGCTGGCCACCGTGCAGCTGGTGGTGGCCGACGAATGGCACGAGCTGCTGGGCAACAAGCGCGGCGTGCAGGTGCAGCTGGCCATCGCCCGGCTGCGCGGCTGGAACCCTGCGCTGCGCGTCTGGGGTATGTCGGCCACGCTCGGCAACCTGCCCGAGGCGATGCAGGCCCTGCTGGGCGAGCCCGAGGCCGGCCAGCCCGCCGGCGTGCTGGTGCAGGGCCAGGTGGACAAACGCCTGGTGGTGGACACGCTGCTGCCCGACCACCCGGAGCGCTTTTCGTGGGCGGGCCACCTGGGCCTGGCCATGCTGCCGGCCGTGGTGCGCGAGCTGGCTTCGTCCGGCACCACCCTGGTCTTCGTCAATGTGCGCTCGCAGGCCGAGCTCTGGTACAAGGCCATCCTCGATGCGCGACCCGACTGGGCGGGCGAGCTGGCCATCCACCACGGCTCGCTGGACCGGGCGGTGCGCGAATGGGTGGAAGCGGGCCTCAAGGCCGGCCGCCTGCGCGCCGTGGTCTGCACCAGCAGCCTGGACCTGGGCGTGGACTTCCTGCCCGTGGAGCGCGTGCTGCAGATCGGCTCGGCCAAGGGCGTGGCGCGCCTCCTGCAGCGTGCCGGGGGGGCGGGCCCAGGGCCGGGGCGGCCCTCGCGCATCACCCTGGTGCCCACCCACAGCCTGGAATTGGTCGAGGCCGCCGCCGCCCGCGCCGCCGTGCGAGCCGGCCAGGTCGAGCGGCGCTCCAGCCCGCGCCGCCCGGTCGATGTGCTGGTGCAGCACCTGGTCACCGTCGCCCTGGGCGGCGGCTTCGAGCCCGAGGCGCTCTACGCCGAGGTGCGCCGCACGGCCGCCTACCGCGACCTGCCGCGCGAGGTCTGGCAGTGGTGCCTGGACTTCGTCCACCGGGGCGGCCCCTCGCTCGCCATCTACCCCGAATACCAGCGCGTGGCGCCGGGCGACGACGGTGTCTGGCGCATGCCCAGCCCGCGCCTCGCGCGCCGCCACCGCGCCAACATCGGCACCATCGTGAGCGACGCCAGCATGAGCGTGCAGGTGCTGCACGGCGCCCGGCTGGGCAGCATGGAAGAGAGCTTCCTCTCGCGCCTCTCGCCCGGCGACTGCTTCGTGTTCGCGGGCAACGTGCTGGAGCTGGTCCGGATCGAAGACATGACCGCCTATGTGCGCCGCGCCGCGCGCGGGCGGCCCACCGTGCCGCGCTGGGGCGGCTCGCGCATGCCGCTGTCCACCGTGCTGGCCGACTTCGTGGTGCGCCAGCTGGCCCGCGCCGCGGCCGGCGACTTCGGCGAGCCCGAGCT
>JBHIWE010000366.1:0-3040 GCA_041987645.1 Acidovorax sp.
GAAGGCATCGAGCATGGGCGTCGGGCCGCAGGAATAGTGGTGCAGGCCCGGTGCGGGGGCGCGCTGCGCCAGCAATGCCCGCAGGTCGGGGGGACCGCCTGCCTCGGCATCGAAATGCAGGTGCAGCGGCATGCCCAGGGCCTGCAACTCTTGCAGGAAGGCCGCGCTCTTGCGCTCACGTGCAAAGTACAGCATCTCGAACGAATGCCCCAGGCTCTTGAGGCGGCGAGCCATGCACAGCATGGGCGTGATGCCGATGCCACCGGCCACCAGCACCGAATGCGCCGCCGTCTCGTCGAGCGCGAAATGGTTGCGCGGCTCGGAAATGGCCAGGGGCATGCCCACGCGCAGCGACTCATGCACGCAGCGCGAGCCGCCCCGGCTGGCGCGGTCGCGCAGCACGCCGACCACGTAACGGTGGCGCTCGCGGCTGTCGTTGGACAGGGAATAGCTGCGCACCAGCCCGTTGGGCAGGTGCAAGTCAATGTGGGAGCCGGCCGTGAACGCCGGGAACTCGCCGCCATCCACCGGGCGCAGCTCGACGCTGATGGTGTCCTGGGCCTCGAAGCGCAGCGTGTGCACAAAGGCTTGCAAGGTGTTGCTCATGATGCGATGCCTTCGTCGATCTGCTCCTGGGCCTGGCGGCGCAGATGGCGGCGCAGGCGCACCAGGCCGATATCGTGCTGGTAGAGGTTCTCGCGCGCGTTGGCGTCGAGTTCCATCTGTTCCATCATGATGCGGTCCTGCTCCAGCACGGCCCAGTGGCGCGCCTCCAGACGGTTGCGGTAGAGGAAGCGCCAGGTGTCGCGCATCCAGCCGTCCACCTTGCGGCAGCGCCAGAAGAACACGGAGCACAGCTCGGCGCTGATGGGCGTGACGCAGGCGACGATGGCGAAGTTGCCGCCAGGGCCACCAGTCTTGGGGTACGGAATTTCCAGGCGCATCCACTGCACGCCGGTTTCTCCGTATTCGGTCCAGTCGAAGTTCACGCCACGCTGGCCGACCTTCTCGAACACAAAGCCGTGCTCGGTATCACGTACCTGATAAGTGGCCTTGCTGTCGCCCTCGGCCATGGAGTGCGACTGCTTGTGCAGAAAGGTGCCGTGCATGGGGTCCATGACGTTATCGAGCGCATAGCGGTAATCGCTGCGCCACTCGGCATAGCACAGGAAGTTCGAGTACGCGGGCGAGGTCAATTCCTCGGGCAGCGTGAACTCGGGTGCCTCGTCCACATGCTTGTCGCTGTTGTAGAGGAAGATGGCACCATGGGCCTCGCGCACATGGAAAGCCAGCGCGGCGCGCGAACCTTCGAGCTTGCAGCCGGGGCTGCCGGGGACCTTGGTCACGGTGCCGTCACAGCGCACTTCCACGCCGTGGTAGGGGCAGGCAATGCGGTCGCCCAGGATCACGCCCTGGGACAGCGGCGCGCCGCGGTGCGGGCAATGGTCTTCCAGCGCATGGACCTGACCGGCAGCATCGCGCCACAGCGCGATCTTGCGGCCGAAGCGGCGCAGCGAGACGGGCTGGGTCTTCACGAAGTCCGAGGGGCAGACCGCGTACCAGAGGTTCTTCAGGCCCTGGTTGAGCAGACGGTCCACCGGATCGATGGTGATGGTTTGTACGTTCATGGGGGCTCTCCTGTCCTGCTCGGTTCAATAGCCCAGGCGCGCCATCAGCGCCTGGAAGCTGGCTTCGGTCCAGACCTCGCCGTTGTCGCAGCCGGGGCCGCTGCGGTTCAGGTAGGCGACCAGCTCTGGCAAGGTCTGCACGCCTTCGCCGAAGGCGCGCTCGATGGCGTCGCCCAGCAGGTCTTCAAACAGGGTGCCCGGGCGCTGACGCGCCTGGTGGGGTTCGAGGTATCGATCTACAGCCATGGTGGATCTCCTTCCAAAAACAATCGTGGTTCAGTCGGCCTGGATGCCCAGGTCTTTGATGAGCTTGCCGAAGCGGTTGTAGTCCGCGGCGTTGGTCTTTTCCAGACGTGCCGGCTCGCCGCCCGCGGGCAAGGCGCCGAAGGTGGCCATCTTGGAGACCACGTCAGGCATCTTCAGGATCTCGTTGAGGTGGGTGTTCAGCAGCTTGACGGTCTCGGGCTTCATGCCCTTGGGACCGAACAGTCCCTGCCATGCAGACACTTCCACGTCCTTGACGCCCAGCTCGGCCAGCGTCGGCACATTCGGTGCCAGCGGGCTGCGCTGGGCATCGGCCACGGCCAACACATTGACCTTGCCGCCTGCGTAGGGCGCGATGGGGCCCCAGGTCATGAAGGTCGTGGGCACATGGCCGCCGATCAGGTCGTTGACTGCGGGCGCCACACCCTTGTAGGGAATGTGCGACAGCCTGGTGCCTGCGGCCTTGTTGAACATCTCGCCCAGGATGTGCATGGGCGAGCCGCTGCCGGGACTGGCATAGGTCAGGCCGTCGCATTGGTCTTGAGCACGAACTGCGCAATGGCAAAGGTATTGGGCGCCAGCAGCAGCGTATAGCCGTCGGGTGCTGCCTTGGCCACATGCACGGTGCCGATGGTGCCGCTGGCACCCGGGCGGTTCTCCACCAGCACGGGCTGGCCCAGCCGCTGGCCGAGTTTCTCGGCATACAGGCGTGCCATGGCATCGGTATCGCCGCCGGCCGGATAGGCCACGACGATGGTGATGGGCTTGCTCGGATAGGCTTGCGCCAGCGCGGAACCGGACATCTGGGCTGCAGCCAGCAATGCAGCAGCGATAACTACCTGGCGACGGATGTTTGTCATGGAATAGCCCGTGGGGTTGTGGTTAAGCCTCTGGTCAGCCAGAGGATCTGCAGGATTCGCTCAAATCAGAGACACCGAGCAAGGGCCTGAGCCGGCCGCACCACCCCGCCGCGAGGCTGTTGTCCCGCTCCCGCGAAGCGAGAGAGGGCGCCGTGCACACGGGGGAAGGTGCGAAGCGACTCAGAGGGTGTTTCATTTCTTGTCGGTCAGGAATTTGCCGTCGGCAGCGCCCACGCCCTTCTGGCGCCGGGTGTGGCCGTCCAGGCCCCCGTCGATGGCCCATTCGGC